>JBLHVW010000187.1:0-5695 GCA_047628775.1 Salibacteraceae bacterium
TTTTGGAAAGCTTCGTAACTGCAAATTATAAGGAATTACCAGACTGGTCGAAATGGGTTTTAATTTTGTTGTCTTTTGGAATTATCCTTTTCTATTATGTTTTCTACCCAATGTATGTGGCCCGGAAGCATCCGGAATTGTTGGAAAAAGAGGAGGTCGCCGGTTTCCAATCAAAAACAACATTTAATTTCTCTAAAATAAGAACGATCGGAGAAATGGTAGCGGACTCTTTTCGTCTGTATCGAAAACTTTTTGGCCGATTTACACGAATTAACATTCTCATTGTTTTCCCAATTATTGCAGCGGTTGTGTATTGGCAAGATATAAATCACTATGACCTTCAACAAACGGAGTATTGGTACGATTGGGCCTCCCAATTAGAGTTTATGATGGGTTACTGTTTCATTAACGGACAAGATTTTATCGTTTTTGGAATCTGGACAGTCATTTTTGCAATGCTATTCACCTCCGTTTTCTGGTCGGTTAAAACAATGCATGAAGAACAGTTTAGTTGGAGGTCCTTTTTCCAATATGTGAAGAAAAGGTTTTTATCGATTTGGCTTGGAAACTTCCTTTTGTGCGTTCTAGTCCTTGCCTTGCCGTGGTACTTCTTACTTCTTGGACTGGCCGTTTTCCCACTCTTCTATCTAAATGCAGCAACAATGGGACTGGATGATGAAAAATTTTCAGTGCGCTTTAACCGCGGGTTTAAATACAGTTCCAAGCAATACGGAAACGGAATGTTGGCCATGGTTATTATTACGTTTTTGGTTTTTATGGCGGCTCAACCAATTGCGTTGTTTTTGAGTATTCATAATAGTTTTACAGATGAACCATTGCTTCCAGATTTATTAGATATGGTTGCAGGGTTTGTGAAAAGAATCGCAATGATTTACACAGACGACTACATGATTTGGCCGAATGCTTTCCGCCAATTGGTTTATATTATCTTTATCATAATGGTTATCCCAATTCTCGTTTTAATGATGTCGTTTGGTTATTATAACGAGTTAGAAAAGAACGAAGCCAAAGGCCTACGAAAAACATTTGAAAAATTCGGAAAGCGAAGTAGAAGCAAAGAAACAGACGCAGACTTTGATTAAACACCTACTCTATATTGCTTTTTTGCTGATTACAGCGCTTTCTTTTGGTCAAGACGATCAAGAGAAGAAAGAAACGAAGTGGGATACGGAGCGTAAAAAACTGAAGTACAAGAAAGAAGCGGACTACAAGGGGCCTGAAGATTGGTACGGAGCCGATCCAACAAGCTTGAAGGATCGTTATGGAAGTGGATCCTCTTCTGGAAGTGGATCGACACCATCTGGATACGGTTCAGGAGGAACGAGATACAGCCCTCAGCAAATTCAACGAGACCGACAAAAAAGATACGGTGGCTACGAGCGTGGTGGAGGCGAAGGAACCTTGAAAAGCGATCCAAAAGTAAAACGTCCAGCGCCCCCGAATTCGCCGAATTCACCAGATGTGAACCCTCCAGATATTGATTATGATGCTCCAGATGTCAACCCCCCAGCAATAGGCACGTCATTTTGGAAAGTACTCTTGTACCTTTTAATTATTGCTGCTGTCGTTGTAATCATTTATTATGTAATGAAACGCTACACCCCTCCGGTTAAGCCTGTCGTAAACATTGAAAGTGAATGGAATCCTGAGGTGATATCCAAAACGGAGCTCGAGCTGAAACTTGAGACGGCGATGTACAACGAAGACTATCGAGAATGTGTTCGAATTTACTTTACGTTTATTCTTAAGGAACTCATTCGCAAAGGATGGATTCGTTGGAAAAAGGAAAAAACAAACCATCATTATGTGATGGAATTGGCAGGAAAAACAGGTGTTCTTTCCTTCATGGAATGCGTACGAATTTACGACCTGGTATGGTATGGAGATTACAACATCGACCTTGAAATTTTTGAAATGCTGAAGCCGACATTGGAAAACTATTACAAATCATTAGACCCTGCCGATGACTAGTAATATGAAACTCATACTGCTTGGTGGAATCGTTGGATTAATGCTTCTGTTTGTTTGGCTCTTTAGTGGAGGCGATGACACTGGCGATGGCGGCCGTCAACATGTTTCGTCCAATTGGAACAGTCAATCCCAACCGTTTGATAAAGACCCATTGGGGTTGTATTTATTCAACACTTTGGTTCAAACCCACATTAATCCTTCGAAAGATGTCTATGAAGTTATTAGTTGGAATGAATTGGATTCATTGATTCATACGGGTAAAAAAGAAAAGACATTCATGTTCGTTGGAAATATTTTTGGTTTAGACGACCATGAAATGGATTCTATAATGTCGAGCGTTAGTCGAGGTTCCGAATTGTTTTTAAGCTACAATGACGTGACGAGTAACATCATGCGAAATTTCTTTGTTTCTCGTGAACAGAAAGTAATGTACGAGGAGAAGTTTGAGTACAGTGAATCGGTAAATGTTTTCACGGACAAGCTTAAATGCAACATGATCAACGTTTACCAGAACGATACGATTGCCTGTCATTGGACTGCTTTTGGTGAAATTGAGACATTGGGAGATTCGAAATCGTTGTCCTCTTTTATGGAAATGGACAATTTCATTGAAATAAAATTTGGGAAGGGAAAAGTGTTATTGCACACCAACCCTTTGATGTTCTATAATTACCAAGTTAAAAGAAAATCAGCGTATAAATACACCGAATATGTTCTGAGTCAATTACCTAAAGATCAAGATGTTTTACTTCTTGAACTTGGCCGTCTTTCGGATGACTATGGCAGTTATGATACAGATGAGCAAACGGGAATGGATGGTGAAAAGGACGATAGTTTCCTTAAAATCATTTTTGAAAACCCAACATTGCTCACTGCATTGTTGCTATCCATTTTAGGATTAATATTGTTCATGATCTTTAGATCAAAACGGATTCGCCCCGTTGTAGAATACCGTGAAAAGAAGAAGGACATGACCTTGGCCTTTGCCGAAACAATTACATCTATTTACTTTTCGAAAAGAAACCCTTATGGATTACTGCAGGTGCAGCGAAAGAACTTTTACGCAACAATGCACAGGCATTTTTTCGTTGATTTGGCAAGAAGGGATAAAGAAGACGATAAAGATTTAAGGATTCTTGCTGAAAAGAGCAATAAATCGCTCGAAGAAATTAAAGCCATTGTCAGCAAATTAGAAACGAAGGAGGCCGCAAGTATAACAGAACAAGACATTACAGAAATGGCGCACAAACAGCGGTTATTCTACCGTGAAGTTGGAATTATTTCGGACACAATGCAAGAGCGTTTAGAGGACAAAATAAAGACCTTTAGACGTGCGCTATTACTGCCTATTTTGTTGGTTCTTGTTGGAGTTATTTCAATTATTCTAGGAGCCTACTATTTGATGGTGGCTGTTGGGGTTGGAATTACATTATGGCCGCTTGGAATTGCATTGTTAACACTTGGCTCCATCCGACTTTCGAAACCATTTATGGTTGTCGATCCAAAAGAGATCACGTATTATACTTCACTTGGAATAAAGAAAATTTACAAACGAGAAGACCTGGTTGGAATCGAAAAGAAAGAATCAGGAGTCGTGATTAAGTTCACTGACAATAGAGCTTTGATTATTAATTATTGGGACTTAAGTCGCTTCGATAAAAACGAATTCGACCGATTTATTGCTAAACTTCATACATTAGAATTATGATAGAAGAGAACGAAAACACAAACGCTCCTCAAGAAGGGGGGAATAACGGTACTGAAAACGAAAACACGTCAGACGCACAAGATCATTGGGCATATATGCCATCATCGGATTCTCCGGCACCTTCAACTGAGGCAGTGACTTCAGCACCTGAAACACCTCTCGACCCAACTGGCGAAGAAGTTTTGGCTGCAACTCCAGTAGAAGCTGCACCTGCAACAACAGCAGGTTTTGGATTTGAACGTGAGAATCAAGAATTGCTTTGGGTATCGCAGAAGGTTAGCGACGTTCGAGCCGAGTTAGCGAAGTATGTTATTGGCCAGCACGAAATGGTTGACCTCCTCATGACTGGAATTTTCTCCAACGGACATCTTTTACTAGAAGGAGCTCCTGGAGTGGCAAAAACCCTTTCAGCTAAGGTTTTATCGAAGTCATTGAACGTTGACTTTTCTAGGATTCAATTTACACCAGATATGATGCCGTCTGATGTCATCGGAACTTCGGTGTACAACATGAATGATTCGACATTTTCGTTCAAACGAGGTCCAATTTTCTCAAACATCGTTTTGATTGATGAGATTAACCGTGCTCCGGCTAAAACACAAGCAGCATTGTTTGAAGTAATGGAGGAAAGACAAATTACTTATGATGGTGAATGCTATCCGATGAGTTTTCCGTTCCTAGTTATTGCAACGCAGAACCCAATTGAACAAGAAGGAACGTATAACCTTCCCGAAGCACAATTGGATCGGTTTTTATTCAAAATTAAATTGGGATATCCGTCGTTGGACGAAGAAGAACAAATCTTACACCGCTACAAGAATAGTATTCAAACTCCAGATTTAGAGGACATCAAAGCTGTTTTCAATGCAGATGAAATTAAGAAAATTCAAAAGGCCGTTGAAAACGTAGTTGTTGAAAATAACCTTGTGAAGTACATCGCTTCGATTACACATAAAACAAGAAATCACGGTAAAATATATTTGGGAGGATCGCCCCGTGCGTCGCTTTCAATTATCCGCTCATCTAAGGCAATTGCAGCGATTAGAGGACGCGATTTTGTAACACCAGAAGACATTCAGTTTGTTGCAGTTCACGTATTGAATCACCGTTTGATTTTAACTCCTGAAGCAGAGATGGAAGGTGTTTCACCTGAGGATGTGGTAAAGGAGATTCTTAAAACGTTGGAAGTTCCTAGATAAGCTTGAAAGTAATTAAAAACATACATCTTACCCGTTGGTTTTTCGCACTGTTTTCAGGCGTCATTATCCTCTATGTCGTAGCGTATTCTGTTCCGTCTCTGGAGTTTATTGCGAATGTTATTCTGGCTTCCTTAATTGGCTTGACAGCGATTGACGCCTTGTTGGTATTCACAAGTGCAAACCCAATTGTGGTGACGCGGGATGTGAACGCTAGACTGAACTTAGGCGACGACAATAAGGTTGTCTTAACCGTTAGAAACACAACGCCTCAGCCGATTAACTTCAGCTTAATTGAGGGCTATCCGGTTGAAATGCAAGATCGGAAAACGGTTTTGAAAGGAACATTACTTCCAGAGAAAGAAAAAGTGTTTGAATACCAGTATCATGCTTCTGAGCGCGGAAAATTTGAATTTGGAGATGTCTTTATCATAATGAGGTCGATGTTCTTTATGGCATCTAGAGGTGTTACGATTCCGCTGAAGCAAGACGTTCATGTTTACCCATCTGTTTTGCAAATGAAGAAGTATGAGCTTCTGGTGTTTCAACAGCAAAAAACGAGTTCTGGAATTAAGAAAATCAGACGTTTGGGCAACAACAGTGAATTCGAACAAATCAAGAATTATGTTCAAGGGGATGATTTGAAATCCATCAACTGGAGAGCGACAAGTAGGCGAAATGAACTCATGGTGAATCAATACCAAGAGGAGAAATCACAAAGCATTTATTGTATCATCGATAAGAGCAGAAACATGCAAATGGATTTTGACGGCTTATCGCTTTTAGATTACTCTATAAA
>JBLHVW010000188.1:0-5689 GCA_047628775.1 Salibacteraceae bacterium
CTACCCGTTGAAAACGAAGTGTTTGTACCTTCAATGAAACATAGACCTTGTGTAAAAATAGGCCCTGATGTTGTAACAGTTGTCCAATTTGCACCTGAATTTGTTGTTGTATAAACAACACTATTATTGTCGACAATCATCCCCTCTGTAGCTGAAGAAAAAGAGAAGTTTCCTGTGCTTGTACTAGTAACTGCTCCTCCAAAATCAAGAACTGGAGTGTTGTATACAACCCAGTTATAGCCCTTATCGGTTGAATGAAACATTCTTCCTGTACTTGTTGTGTACCAAACGTTATCACCAACTACTTCTATTTGGCGAACATAACCAAACTCATTTGCGTTTTCAGGATTCGGAATGTTAGCACCTGGAACTACTGTCCAATTCGTTCCGCCGTCTGTTGTTGTATAGAGTTCAAATTCACCATTAATTGGGTCTCCCTGACAAAATCCTTCATTCGCGTTCCAGAAATGAACAACATTTGCAAACGATGCAGCATTGTTAAACGTTGCCGAATTTTGACGTGTCCAATTTCCTCCTCCATCTGTAGTTTTCCAAATACCACCAGTTTGACCTGCTCCAGTTGGATATCCAACTGCCCAAGCTGTTGAATTGTTAATACCATCAATCATTGATAGTCCAAGGCTTGTGTTTTGCATATCAACTGTACCTGGCGTCCACGTATTCCCTCCATTTGCTGTTTTGGTAAACAACTGCAGGTTACCAACGCCTCCGCCATCATAAGCAGTTGCCCAAACCGTATTGGAGTCAACTATCGATATGAAATTAACACCAACGCTTGGGGTACTGAATCCTGATACTTGCGGGATCCACTCACCATAAGGAGTAGCAACAACAATTATATAGTCTGTTTTTAGCACAGTTTGAACACTTTGAGAGTTAGTTACTTCCAATGTAACATCGTATGTTCCGATAGTTGCGTACTGAATTGCGGGTGGAGTTTCACCGACAAACGAAGAAGGACTTCCTCCAGGGAATGACCAATTCCAATTTGTTATTGTGTTCCCTCCTCCTGCAGATTGGTCAGCAAAAGTAACCGTGTTTCCTTCAATTACCATTGTAGGTGTTCCAGCAAATGCAGGGATAGGATCTCCGGATTGAACACATTGAATTGCTGCGAGAGCGTCTATTCTTGGTCCGATACCTTGATTAATATCCACTCCAGATGAAATTAAACAGGCCTCAACTGCACCAGGAGGCATAGTTGGATCAATGCTTAACATTAAGCCGACAAGACCAGCTGCAAAAGGAGTTGCCATCGAAGTTCCACCCATTTGTGCGTAGCTATTGGCTCCTGTTGTATAAACCAAGCTTGTAAGTCCTCCAAATGAGTAACCACCAGGAGCGGCTATATCAACGAATGGAGTTGCACCATTGTAATTAGAAAAATTAGAACGTGAATCATTACTGTTTGTAGACCCTACACAAATAACGTTGTTATATGCACCAGGATATTGTTGACTTGTATTCCCATCATTTCCAGCTGCCGCTAAAAATACAATGTCAGGATACGCATTAATCAATGCTTGCATAGAACCACTGTAATTTGGTCCACCGAATGACATTGAAACTACATTTGCTCCATTTTGACATGCCCACTGAACTCCTGCGTAGCCTTCTTCTATGAAACCTGAACCTGATGCATTTTTTGTTGCTTTTACTCCAATCAACTCAACGTTACCTCCAATTGAGGAAATACCGACTCCGTTGTCAATATCGGCGGTAGCCAATCCTGCACAATGCGTTCCATGTGACCATCCAAAATCTGCCGATGACTGCAAAGGTGGAGTTGCATCATTGTCATTATCAGCTACATCATATTGGGCAAATGTTGTCAAGTCAGAATGTCCACAAAACACTGCATTGTCTACGATTGCAACTTTAACAGAACTGCTTCCTTGGCTTATATTCCAAGCATCTTCTGATCCGACTACGGTATGGTACCATTTCGTATTGCCCACGTGCTGCGGATCATTTGGTATGAAGCCAATACTGTAAATAGGTTCTTTTTCAGCAAACTCTACATCGTCAATAGTTTTCAATGCCTCAATGATTTCCTCAATCTTATCGAATTCTTGAAATTGCACGCGAAAAATTTGCATTAATTCTGGTTTGCGTGTAAAATAACTTGGCTTGCGGAGATTGGTAATCGTATAATTATCGAATATTACTTTTAATTCAGGATAATTGGCAAGGTTTACATCCAACCCGTAATTGTTAGGATCTCTTTGAAATAAATTTGTTTGAAATACTTGGCTTTCGTTTTTCAATTTGAACATGATTCTGCCATCGTGAAAGTCATAATCAATAGTTTGCGCGTTGATAAATTGCCCAATAGCAATTATCAACACTAGGAGAAGTGTTTTTTTCATAAGTCAGTTTTAGATCCGATATTCCTATCGGGATGTTGAAGATATGAAAATAATTTAAGAGCTTCGTTTTAAGTTGACTTTAGAATTAAGTTTCGTAGTGTTTTACACTTCTCCTGATGTAAAAATTGAAACTTAAGACATAGATTTTTTGAGCCCCTTTCATATTTTGCTCTGATTACAAATGTCCTATTGAAATATGACGCTAATTGAGATTTAATCTAAGATAACTGAAGGGGTAAGTTGCGCATAACCAATAGCTCAACTTCATATCCTTTAACCTTCGAAGTTCAATGAAAATTAATGAAAAACTTTCTTAGAAGTTCCATCACTGAACACATGGATTTGAAGTCCTTTGTACTCGAAAGTAACAGGCTGTCCAAGTAGATTGTATATTCCAGTAAGTTCTACAGTAGAAACGATGCTATTGTCTATTGCAACGGATTTATAGTGTCTCTTCTCAGTTCCGTCAAAATCATATTGACGCAATCTATAATAGTTCATCGCCTCTTTGAAGTTAATATCAACTGCGCTGTAGTTCGATGTCGACTGAGAATTTCCAACAGATTTAATGGTTTGAACTGCTTCCCAAGATTTACCATCAATACTTCTGTCAATCACGAAATAGTCTGAATTCTTTTCAGTTGCAGTTTCCCATAGGACTTTATTGCCATATGGTTCGTTCCAACCTTCAAAAAGAGTGATTTCAACGGGCAAGATCGTAACAGGGCAATTGACGGTTAGAGAATCTCTCATTTCCAAAAGCCAGGCTTGATTTAAGGCGTTATTCGCCAAACCAGCCGTTTGATTTGTTGCATTGGCTGTTCCTGTTGTCCAATTGGAAACATCAAAGAAGTCGCCGTTAGAAAACCATCCGGCCATAGCACCTCCACTTCCGCTGAATAATTTAAGGTTATTGGGGCCACCAGAAATTTCACTACCACCATACGAAACACCGTGGTAGTAGGTTCCATCGGGTTGACGCACCTGAATGGCATCACCGCTGTTACGAAGACTTAAAGCGCCCCAACCGGAAAGGGGAGATACAGCATACGTACATGGTGTATATAAAGAATCTGGAGAAGCAGATGTTGGCATCGATAGGCATCTTTCAAAAAGAGCATTAGTATGTGGAATAACGTATAACGAATCATTATTGGCATCAGTTGGGTCATCTGCCGGAAGGTCCGAATTGGGATCATCTGCGTTGTAAATCAAGATTAAAGAACCAACAGGTATTGAAGCCCACTGAGCAGCAAATGCGAATCTAAAGTGACCTGGTGCAATTCCCGATGCTGTTCCAGAATAACTGGCTGGAGTAGTAAAGGTTCCGTTGTTGTCGTCGAGGATATAACCACGAATATCTACAACATCTCCACATTGACCTGAAACTACGAATTCATAGTATTCTTGAGATCCAGTTGGGCCGTTTGACCATTCATTTATTATTAGTCCGCTTGCTGCTGGTAATGTTGGGCCACATATTCCTGTTTGGGTAATCGTAAATACGACGCTACTCAATCCTGTTGTAATTGGGTTGTCTGATATTACTCGAATGAGATATCCTGCTCCAGACGTTGTTCCAGCTGGGATGGTGATGTTTATTGTTCCTGAATTGGCTGTTGATGCTAAAGTTCCTATTGAAGTTGGGCTTGCAAAAATTCCTGCGGCGTCCGATAGTTGTGCAGTGTAAATATTTCCTCCAATGAATGTTCCCACTGAAGTGAAATCAACTGTTCCTGCATCCGTCGTTCCTGCGCAATCCACAGTGAAAGGACCACCAGTTATTGTCTCCGTTGTAATACTATTTGATCCACAAGGAATGATCGATTGACCTGGATTTAGTGCTGAATGAGATGAAGCTGTAGCTGCATTCCAACTGTAGTCTGCATAGTTACTTCCAGCTCCAGTTAATTGAAGTGATTCGGTAGTAAGGGTAGAGCTTGTTTCGGAAACACCAATATCCGCTGACATTACACCTACTGCAACACCATTTGTTGCTATAAATCCGCCTTCGTAAGAAAGGAATTGAACTAGAGTTGTTGTACACGTATTGTATAATGCAATTCCATCCGGTCCTCCATTTTGAATTCCTGCAAGATTGAACCAAATTGCGCCGTAACCGCAACCTTCATCAGGAATAATACCACTAAGGTTTAATGTTGAATATGAAATCCCTCCACTTCCATTGTACAAAACGACATTGTAACAAGATAAATCCGTTCCTGCAAGGCCTGCAATTTCGAATCCTTCATTTAAGTCACCACCAGTGTTGTCATAGTGAATTTCATTAATCCATTGTGAATACGACGAGAATTGAAATAGAGCGAAAATGAAAATGACGGTTAGTCTTAACATGGGATTGTAGTTATCACGCGTTGTGTGTCGCATTAATTGATTGCATCTAAATTACGCCATTTGCGTAGCAACTCAAAAATTATAGGGCGTAGTTATGAACAGGCGCAAAGGCTTAATTTATAGGTAATACTGGGGAAGAGGTGTTAAAACGGTTAAGTAGTGAAGCTATGTACTCATAGGAAGGCAGAATGGGTGTTAACAAGTTTGGTGGCTAGTGTAAATAATGATGATTACTTAATATTGAAAAAGTAAGGACACAAAAAAAGGCCCTTCGGATAAACCGACGGGCCTTTTAAGAAATTGAATTTCGTATTATTTAGCTATTGCTGTGAAAGAAGCATTTTCCATATACTTCATGAACTCTCTATCTTTCGCTGCTTTTGCTTTGTAAGCTCCATCTTTTGAGATAGCACTTTTAAGATTACTAACTACATCTGCAAGTTTATCTTGACGTGCAGCTGCAACAGCTTTCAAGTAATACCCTTGACCAGTTTCAGCGTCATCAGACCCATCAACAGTTCCAGAAGTACTAGAAGCAGAACCATTAAGCAATTGTGCCAATCCTTTGTTGAAAGAAGCATCAGATCCTAATTGAGTAACTGCGTCTCCGTAGTTACCATTTTGGATAGAGATGATTCCTTTGTTGTAATCAACTTCAGAACCTGCACCACCTGCTTGACTTAACAATTTAGATGCTTTTGTACGATCACCTTCAACACCAGCAACAGCACCTAAGTTGTTTTTAGAGATTGGGTTATCTTGAACACCGTTTGCTTTTTCAAATTTTGCTTTTGCATCAGAAACTTTATTCATCATGTACAATACAGCTCCAACGTTGTTAGATGTTCTGTAATCATCTGGGAATCTTGTTTCAGCAATTTTGTAAACTCTTAATTGCTCATTCAAATCTGTATATAAAGTAGCACAGAACAATAACTCTTCTA
>JBLHVW010000189.1:0-5593 GCA_047628775.1 Salibacteraceae bacterium
ATTGCGTTGCCTGACGTGTTCCAACAATTGAAACATACTTAAAACTGTTTAAATCAATGTTGCGTTTTGCGAATAGCATTGTTGGGGCGTCGGAACAGTTTGACAATCTCCTTGGAAATTTTGAACTGGTATAAAAGATACTTTCAACATTTTTAGAAACGTGAAATTCAACGGCCTTGACTGCATTTTTAAGAGCATCTTCTCGTTTCATTGTAGAAAAAAAGGATGCTTTTACCCCCGTCATTTTGGACAGACGGGACGGACTTTCCGTAAAGAGAAGTTCAACAGATCCGATTTTATTAATTAAGTCGCGCGCTTTCCGAGGACCAATTCCGTGGAGCATTGATAGCGCTGTTTGATAGTGTAGGCTGGTGTATTTCAAGATAAATTAAGTGTTAGGCTTACTTTAATTTACGAAATAAATTCAGATGATTTATCGATAGAAGCAACTCTTTTGGAAGTAATAATAGTCGTTGAATGCGCACCTAGGTTTTACATACCTGTGTGTAAAACATTGAGTAAATATGCGTGTTAACATATTTTGAAGGGGCCATGTTTGGTTGAAATAACGAAGGACTTAGAAGATGGGTCGAAGATTTTAACAGTGATAACATCAAAAATATTGTATCCAATAAATTGTATGAAAGATGAAGCGAACTATTACCGTATACTATTCCAATAGGTCTACTCCAAAATAATTGGTATTTTAGTTTCCTAGAATTTACGAAACCTATCTGATGAAATACCTATCGCTATTACTATTTTTATTTCCTTTTTTCATTTTCTCGCAGGTCACAGGAACCGTTACAGAGAAAACATCAAAAGATCCAGTTTACGGTGCAAAAGTTAGAGCAAGCACAGGTGAAAAGGTTTTAACAGACGTAGACGGTAAGTTCACACTTACGCCATCTTCATACCCCACAACACTAATCATTTCTGCACAGACACTATTGACAGACACAATCGTTGTGACAGGCCCAGGGAATATTCCAATTATTCTAAGCTCCGCTGTTCTGGAGATAAAAACGGTTGTTGTAACCTCAGGGCGTCGCGATCAAGACATTGAGGACGTTTCAATTTCAATGGAGATTTTAAGGCCTGAATTGATTGACAACAAGGGAGTAGCGGATCTTGAAGAGGCCGTTGCTCAAAGCCCAGGGGTTTATACAATGGACGGACAAGTAAGTATTCGAGGTGGAAGTGGATTCGCCTATGGTGCAGGAAGCCGTGTGATGCTTTTATGGAATGGAATGCCAATTCTTTCTGGAGATGCCGGAGACGCTAAATGGAATGCCATTCCAATGGAAAGTGCATCTCAAATTGAAATCTTAAAAGGAGCATCTTCTGTTTTATACGGAAGTGGAGCATTGAATGGAATTATTTCATTGAATGAACGTAAACCAACATTGAAAGGTGAAACAAGAGTCAAGGTTCAAACAGGAATTTACGACGCGCCAAAAAGAGCAAGCCTCAAATGGTGGAACGGTCCTAGAACCTACCAAATGGCCGATGCCTATTTCGGGAAAATGTACAAGAATGTTGGTTTTACGATTGCCGCAAATGGCTATAAAAACCCAGGCTATAAAGAAGGAGAGGTTGAAAATAGAGGTAGAATTAGTGGGACATTTTATATCCGTCCCGAGAAGCACGAAAATTTGAAAGCTGGAATTGGATACAACGTCCATTATCAAAAGCAAGGAACTTTTTTAATTTGGGAGAGTGATAGTCTAGCATATTCTCCAGGTGGCACGGCGGATACTTCATTGGCAGAGTCTACTTTAACATATAATTCGGGGATTCGAATGAGCGTTGATCCTTATGTTAAATTTTATGATGGTCAGAATAATCTACACACGTTTAAATCGAGATTGTATATTGTAACAAACGATAATATTACAAATCCGTCTCAATCAGCGAATTCGAATGTAGCCTACGGGGATTATCAATTCCAAAAGAAATGGGACACGAACGTAGTACTTACTGCTGGAGCAACATTCATTCGAAACGGTGTTCAATCAAACTTGTTTGGAAACCACCACTCGGAAAACGTTGCTGCTTACGCTCAATACGAACACCGATTTGACCGACTCGATTTAACAGGAGGCGTTCGATTTGAGTATTTTGAGCAAGATGGGAAAAGTGGTGACACAGACCTTTATTTAGGAAGAGACACCAATTCAGTAAAGATTCCTGTGTATCCAATTGTTCGTTTTGGAGCACATTATAAGTTGGCAAAGTTCTCGCACCTTAGAGCATCATTTGGTCAGGGAGTTCGGTATCCATCTGTGGCGGAACGATATACGACGACGAATGTTGGGGCGTTGAATATTTTTGCAAATCCGGACCTGACGAGGGAGACAGGATGGGCTGCGGAAGTTGGATTCAAACAAGGAATTAAAATAGGGAAGAATTGGAAAGGCCTAATCGATGTTGCTGGATTCGTAAATCAATACAACAATATGATGGAATTCTCTTTCGGAATTTTTGACCCAACAACCAGTCAACGATTGGAAGCTACTGATCCAGATTATAATGCGACTTTAATTAATTTATTCACGCAAGGGTATACGATTACTGACATGTTCGGTTTCGCCGCTGAAAATTCAGAGTCTGCTAGAATTATGGGCGTTGAGTTGTCATTCAACAGCCAAGGAAAAATTGGAGAAGTTGAGTTGACATCGCTTATTGGATACACGTATATGGTTCCAAACACATTAAATACAGATTCAGCCTACGTGCACACATTTTCAACTTATGAGTACAATGAAGCCACAAGTTCAGCGTCATATAACCCGATGCTGAAGTACAGGTTCAATCACTTAATAAAAGGGGATGTTGAGGCAACTTGGAAGAGTATGTCGCTTGGAGCGTCTGTGCGCTACAGCAGCTTCATGGAAAACATCGATGCGGTGTTTGAAGAAAACTTAACGACATCCGGAGATCCTTTGTATATCCTTCCAGGATTAGAGCAATACAGAGAATTGAACAACATTGGACTTGCGGTGGTTGATGCTCGTTTTGGATATGAAATTAAGGAGCATTATCGAATTGGATTTATCATAAACAATGTTTTTAATACGGAATATGTTTCGCGTCCTGGTGATGTTCAAGCGCCAAGATCGTTTATATTGCAGCTGCAATTAAAATTCTAAATAGGATGAAAATTATTGGAATCATTCCCGCACGGTATGAATCGTCGCGATTTCCCGGAAAACCACTTATTGATTTAAAAGGAAAAACAATGATTCAACGCGTTTATGAAGGCGCGAAAAAAGCGACGAAGCTTTCTCAGGTAATTGTTGCAACAGACGATCAACGAATTTACGATCACGTTAAATCATTTGGAGGTGATGTTATTATGACCTCAGAAAGGCATACGAATGGAACAGACCGTTGTGCAGAAGTGGCGGGCCAAATGGAATGCGATGTCGTGATCAATATCCAAGGGGATGAACCTTTGGTGGATTTCAGACAATTGGATCAGCTTTGCGATGCGTTTAATGATTCTGACGTGTCTATTGCTACGTTGGGAATTAAAGGTGTTACAGAAGCAGATAGAGACAATCCGAATCGAATTAAAATAGTGTTGGACGAAAATTCAAATGCGATGTACTTTTCAAGAAGTGCAATTCCAAATACAGCGAACGGAAACCCAGAAATAATTGAAAATTTTCCCTTCTACCGACATATCGGATTATATGCTTATAAATCAGACACATTAGCTGAGTTGACCGATTTAGCTCCCACCCAATTGGAGAAAGTCGAATCGCTTGAGCAACTACGCTGGTTGTATTATAGTTACAAAATTAGAGTGGTCGAAACAGACATTGAAACGCCCAATATTGACGTTCCTGAAGACCTTAAAAAGGTACTCGCTTTCCTGTAACAAAATTCATTTCTCTTCGTATGTACTTAAACACCTAGTTTTTAGTTATTTTTGTAGTAATGACAACTGTTGACCAACTTATTGGAGATTTATTATTGAGACACAATTGTGTGATCATTCCATCGTTTGGTGGATTTGTCGCAAAGCCTGTTTCTGCCCAAATTGATTACCAGAAAGGAACAATGCTTCCTCCTGGAAAATCACTATTGTTCAATCGACAATTGATCAATAACGATGGTTTATTAGTCAATGAACTATCGCAAGCAAATAACATTTCATTTGATCAAGCGTCGGAAGAGGTAACCGAGAAAATCAGATCTTGGAACAACACCTTGAAAAATGGAGGGCGAATTGAAATTGATCGTGTTGGAAATTTGTTTTTCGACGAGGAGCGCAATATGTGCTTCGAACAAGATCGTTTCTTCAACTTATTATTGGAATCATTTGGACTAGGAAAGGTTCACTTCTTAACGGAAGAAGATGTTCAAATAGTTGAGCACAAAATTGAAACAACTCGGATTTTCGAAACTCTAAAACCGAAAGAGGAAGCGCAAGAAATTGACGTTCCAATTACAAGTGCACCTTTCGTTGAACCTGCAAGAATAGAATTGGTTGAAGAGGCACCGATTATTGAAATCAACGCTCCTAAAAGAAAGAGGGAAGACCCAAACATTGTTGAACATCCAGCGGCACGAAAAAGACACGCTTGGAGATATGTTGCAGCCGTTTGTATTCTTCCAATCGCATTTTACTCCGTTTGGATTCCGATGAAAACAGATGTTTTGGAATCGGGAATTATTTCATTTAATGATTTCAATCCTTTCCATTCACCTTCTGATGGCTCTTATGAGAAGAAGGAGTTGACCAAAGAAATTTCTGTGGTAAAAGCCGATGAAAGTTCTTTAGAAGATGAGATTGCAAAATTAGGAGCAGATAAAAAAAATTACCCTTATAAATTTGACGATGATACCTATATTCAGGTAGACATTCTAGAATCCGAAAAGGTAGGAGTAATCGAAAAAAGTGAGAAAACGCCGGAGGTTTCCGTGAATTCGGAAACATTCAACGCAAGTGCAATGAATTACATTGTTGGTTGTTTTGGAGACAAAGCGAATGCTGAAAATTTGGTTGCGAAATTGAAAGCGAACGGATTACAAGGTCGAATTTACGACAACAAGAATGGTCTTCATAGAGTTACAGCTGGATCAGCACTTTCTATTGAATCGTACCATGAAATTAAGGCGAAAGCGGATGGTTTAGGGCTCGGTGGTTGGAAATTGAACTAAGGCTTAAATCCGAATCTATATTCTTTTGTGAGAATGATCTTTAATCGCAAACGTTCAAAAATGCTCAAAAAATTCTATTTTATCATTGCGGTTGTACTTTTACCCAATATGGTTTTTGGTCAAATTGATCAAGGCCAATTGGGCGGATGGCACATGTATTTCTTTAACACAACGTTCAAAAAAAGCGCCTGGGGAGTGCAGGGCGATGTACAATACAGAAACTGGAATATTGCTGGGGATTTAGAACAGCTTTTGATAAGAGGCGGGCTGACGTATTCACCGAAACATGCCAAGATTAAATTCACTTTGGGTTATGGAGATGTAACTACGGGAACATTTGGCGGTGATAAAACAACAACTAGAGAAAGTAGAATTTATCAAGAAGCCTTATTTCCAGTGAAGCTGGGGCAACGGTTTTACA
>JBLHVW010000190.1:0-5564 GCA_047628775.1 Salibacteraceae bacterium
TTGAAGATCAAGAATTTGTTTCGAGTATCAATCTAACAGGATTTCACAGAACCAATTCAGAGGTTGAGCGAAAAAATGCGTTGATTGAAAATATCTATGGTGCTAATTTCCAGTATGCGCAGCGGAACCTTCAGGTTGGAGTTGCAGCCGTTTCTCAGGGATACAATTCGGAATTCATCAAAGACATCCAACCTTACAATCAATTTGATTTTAGAGGTAAGAATTCGGTTGCAATTAGTGCAGATTACAGTTTCGTTGTGAAGAATTTCAACTTCTTCGGTGAGATTTCGAGAACAGGTTACTCAGGTAAGACCGCGATTTTGAGTGGTGTATTGTTTTCTTTGGATCAAAGAGTTTCAATGGCAATTGTGGCTAGAGATTACGATCGAGCGTATCAGACGTTCTACAACGCTGGTTTTGCTGAAGGAAGTCGAACACAAAACGAAAGAGGTCTTTACGCTGGTTTGAATTTGAACTTGTCACGTAAGTTCTCAATTAATTCATACCTGGATGTTTTCAAGTTTCCTTGGATGAAATTCCAAGTAGATGGCCCATCTGACGGATATGAGGTCATGATTCAACCATCTTATAAGCCAAGTCGCTCTTTGGAAATTTATGCCCGCTTCAGACAGCAAATGCGTCAAAAGAACAGCCGCGATTCTGATGGAACGATTACAGGATTGGAAGATGTGCTTCAACGGAATTACCGAATCAATTTCAATTATAAGATTTCAGAAGCATTTAGATTAAAAAGTAGGGTAGAGTACGTGACCATCAACCGACCGAGCAATACGCCTGAAAGTGGAGTAATCATAACGCAAGATTTACTTTACAGACCAAAATCATCTCCAATTGATATTGCACTCCGCTACGCCTTGTTTGATACAGATAGCTACGATACACGAATTTACACCTTTGAAAGCAATGCCTTGTACGTGTTTTCTGTTCCTGCTTACTATTACAAAGGAAGTCGCGCTTATGCTCTAATTCGCTATACCTTCTTACGCAAGTTCGACCTTTGGGTAAGATACGGTGTGAGTATTTTCGCAAACAGAATGTCTTTGGGTTCAGGAGCGGAAGAAATTATAGGAAATACGAAAACAGATGTAACGATTCAGTTGCGCATGAAGTTATAGGGGTATGAGGCTATTGTGATTGCCCTTCACCAACGTTTCGATACGTCGTGCATTTATTCCCAAAGTAACCTCTAAAAAGCAAAAAAAAATGGAAGAACATCTCTGCACTTCCATTAAGTAATTTTTGTTCGGTAATTTTAAATGAATTAGTTCATTCTACGAATATAAATCAATTTGTACCGTCCTTTTCCACTATCTCTTTGATCAATTTCAAACTTTCCAGTCGATTTAATCAAAGGCGTAAGTTTCTCAAAACCATAGTTTCTAGAATCGAAATTCGGCTGTTTTTTCTGAATTAAACTTCCAACATCTCCCAAGAAAGCCCAGCCCTCATCATCGGCCAAATCGTTGACTGTTTGTGTAATTAACTTGACAACTTTTGGCGTTACCGTATCCACCGATTTCTTTTTTTCTCGCTGCTCGGGCGTTGACTCATCGTCTTTTTCACTTGCGCGCAAAATTTCTAAATAGATGAACTTGTCGCAAGCAACAATGAACGGATCTGGAGTCTTCTTTTCTCCAATTCCAATCACACTCAATCCCGTTTCTCTAATTCGAGTTGCAAGACGCGTAAAGTCACTATCGCTAGATGCTATGCAGAAACCATCCACTTTATCCGAATACAAAATATCCATCGCATCGATGATCATTCCTGAATCGGTAGAATTTTTTCCAGTTGTGTAATTGTATTGTTGAATTGGTGTTATGGCGTTTTCTAAAAGGAGCTTTTTCCATTTAGAAAGTTGAGGTTTTGTCCAATCGCCGTAGATTCTTTTTATGGTTGGATTACCGTATTTGGCAATCTCTTCCATCATTTCTTTAATATATTTTGAAGGTATATTATCACCGTCAATTAGGACGGCTAGTTTTTTATCTTTTTCCATTATTTATTTTATACTGATAACACAAAGGATATGCTTTTTAGAATTCAATATCCAGATTAAACGTGTTCTTTAATGTATGTAAGTTAGGGTTTTTTCTCGCAAGTGATGCAAATTTGTCTTTTCCAGTTAAATATTTCACCTCTTCCTCAGGGTTACTGGTCACTTCAATTTGGATGTTAAACGCGTAGTTTTTAACCGATGCACGAACATATCCAACAAGGTCACCGAGCATTGGGAAAATGTAATCTACTTGCACTGCATTGTCTACTTCAAGAATGTAAAGCTCCGTCGTTCTTACAACCGGATCTCTTTTAATCAGTGCATTGTAGAACGTTTCCTTGTGTTTTTCTTTCATTTGGAACGCGAACCTTCTCCAGGCCATTTTGAAGTCGTCGAACGAATAATCATTCATTGGCATGTTCTCAATGTCCATTGTTTGTCCAATCGATCCTTCAGCATCTGCGTCCATCAATTTCTTGATTGAAAGATTGGAAGATTTTAATTTACCAGAAGTCGTTGACATAACTTTTGGTTTTTTATCTTCAACAGGAAGCTTAATAGATTTTTTAACAACAGGTTTCTCCGCTTTTTTAGTAGCGCGATCTCTTAATCCTTGATCCGGAAAGGGAATAACTTTAACCAGGTCCGTTAATCGTTTTTTTTTTCGAGCTCCTTAGAAATGGAACACAGTTGCATAAGAGCCATTTCGACCAGTAAACGCTGATTTTTTGAGGCTTTAAATTCAACATCTGCTCGGCTTAGAACTCCTAGCGCACGAATGATATGGTTCGCATCGATTGCTTTTGATTGCTCAACAAACTTACTTTGAATAGCTTCTCCAACTTCGAGCAAATCGGCAGTTCGAACATCTTTACAAACGAGTAGGTTTCTATAGTGATCCGCCAATCCAACAATAAAGTTGTGTTGATCAAACCCTTTCTCCAAAATGTCATTCAACAACAAGAGCGATGCAGGAATATCTTCTTTTAAGGAGCAATCTATAATTCTGAAAAAGTAATCGTAATCTAAAATATTCAAATTCTCAATTACACTCTGGTATGTAACATTGTTTCCAGAGAAGGTCACAACTTGATCAAAAATGGAAAGTGCATCTCTCAATGCCCCATCGGCTTTTTGTGCAATTATGTGCAAAGCTTCTTTTTCTGCTGTCACACCTTCTTTCTCGGCAATGTTAGCCAAATGATCCGCGATGTCTTTAACCTTGATTCTATTGAAATCAAAGATTTGACAACGGGATAATATAGTAGGAATGATTTTGTGCTTCTCCGTTGTAGCCAAAATAAAAATGGCATGCTTCGGCGGCTCTTCAAGTGTTTTTAGGAACGCATTAAATGCACTCGTCGAAAGCATGTGAACCTCATCAATGATATATACTTTGTGAGTTCCCAGTTGCGGTGCAATACGCACTTGATCAATCAAACTTCTGATATCTTCAACCGAGTTGTTCGATGCAGCATCCAATTCATAGACATTCAATGATGCCCCAGAATTAAAGGATACGCATGAATCACATTTGTCACACGCCTCAATTGAATCCGATTTGTCAAAACAATTGATCGTCTTTGCTAAGATTCTCGCAGTCGATGTTTTACCAACTCCTCTTGATCCACAGAACAAAAACGCCTGAGCCAAATGGTCATTTTTGATCGCATTTCTCAACGTTGAGGTAATAGATTTTTGCCCAACGACAGTGTCGAAGGTTTGCGGTCTATATTTACGTGCTGATACTATGAAATCGCCCATCTAGAACAAATATAAATGAATTCTCCGTTGAATTGTAGAACTGTTGATAACTCTTACGAAAAGTGGAATTATTCTTCTTCTATATTTTCGCCGTATTCTTCTTCGTCCCAAAACCACATTGTCATCAGTAATTCCTTGCATGCCGCACCGAATTGATCGGATGCGTCATTTGTTTTTTCCATTAAAATAAAAATCAATTCGCCTTTGAACGTTGTTGAGTAAAGAGCTTCAACTTTTGTGGGAGCCTTCGTTCCAATCATAAAGTCATATTTGGTAAAAGTCAAGGTTTCATTTTTGAAAGTTTTCGAAGCCGACAATCTTCGAATCATGTGCTGAGGGAATAGCTTATAAACAGCTTCTACCCTTGATGCATCATCCGTGTACATTTCAAGATCTCCCGCCGAAAAAACTTTTACAATTCCTTCATGGACCGACTTTCCATTTTCTTTTCGCTCATAGGAATAGCTCAAAAGAAGTTTTTTCATATCCTCATCTTCGATTTCTTCCCAAAAAGCATTAATTCCCTCTAATTCAGTATCAAAAAACACATCTTCGTAGGATAATGAAGTTTCAAATTCCGAATTTTCGAAAAAGTCGAAACCTTCTTCCTCAGGATCAAAAACGTCGAGTTCATTTTTTCTTGTGGTTTCGTAAACGGTAAATGTATTCAGTACTTTTTTGAATTTAGAACTTGAAACGACTTCGCTTTCATTAACAGGTGGAGTGTACATGACCATCACCATTTTATCTTCAAAAATAACAAGCCCAACATGCATGTTTTTGACGGAAAAATCACCATCTCCAACGGTCACAACAGCATGCGTAAAGTCGCCGCCCTTTGTTTCCATTTTCGCAGGCTCTTTTACAATTGTTGTCGCTCCATCTGCTCGGATTTCGTTATTAAAAAATGCAAGCGGAGATTCAACTCCCTCCCTGTCAATAATCCCAAACATATACATGTCCGATTCTGGACCATTTCCAAAGTCCTCCAACGTTTTTGTTTTGTCCTTTGAAAAAATATCGTATCCAACCGCTGGGCCACCGCCAACTTTGAAAAATTCACTAGGAAGACTAACTTTAAATGAATTTCCGTTTTTTACATAAGGAGATTCATACACTGTTTGAGCCAAAACGGCATTCGCTGCAAGCACTGTTAAGAACAAAAGGAAGTATTTCATATTGGATAAGAGTCAAATTTGTTTCTAGTTCGATCTATACTTTTCGAACACATTTAAAGAACGGTGTTATTTCATTATGAACAACTGTTCCACGAAATCTTCGTAATTATTTAGGAAGTCTTGTGTTACATTGCCACCATTTTCGACAAGGATAATGAACATTTCACCATCGATGTCAACGCTGTAAATTGCTTCAACGTCAACGTAAGTGCTGCCTTTTGACTTTGTTCTGTACAGCGTAATATCATGATAACTTCCGAGATCCAATTCGCTGCACGTAAAACCACTTGCTGGATGGTTCGGAAAGTTTCTGTTAAAGGTGCGTTCGATCATAGCGGCTTTGTCCCCTATTTGTAAATCAGGAAAATGAATCGATTCCCCTACTTTTTCAATAAACACCATTCCCTCAAGGGCTTGATTTGAATAACCATATTCATAGTATGCCTCGTAGTCTTGATAATCTACTCTTCGCCATTTGTTGTCTATTTCTTCTTCATCAGATGAGATATCATATTCGTAATAATCATCATCGTAATAATCTTCCTCATCTTCGTATTCGTCGTAATACTCATCGTATTCTGCTCTTCTTAGAATATCTTCGC
>JBLHVW010000191.1:0-5452 GCA_047628775.1 Salibacteraceae bacterium
GTGATTTTGATTTCATTACTGTTTATTCTTCGACTGGAGCTTTCATCATTGAATCAACATCCAACTTCATTGATCTTTCTTCTTTCGATTCAGGAATCTATCTCATCAGCGTTCATAGCGGTGAAAGCGTTTACCGCAAAAGAGTAGTTGTAAAAGAGAATTAATAGCCTCCTGTTAATTCAGGCAAGGGAATAATCTGGATATCAAATTTGATATCAGAGCCTTCTGTGGCTTTCATATAGATACTGTCTTCCGTAATATATTCCAAGTCCATTTGCCATTCTTCTTTCGGAAAGGTGATTTCCAATGTCTTATCATCTGAATCTAAGTAGTACCTGCCGCATTTAGGAGACTTCTTCCCCATTGCTTTTAATGGAATTATCTCAACTTTTCCAGATTCGTGAAAGATCATTAAATCTTTATTCCAGACACTGCTGTTCGCAAAGTTCACCTTATTTACAGATTGCTTATTAATCAACCATACCTTGCTATTGTCATCCGTTAGCAAAGATGTGTAATTAACGTTTTGCAATGGAATTCCACCTGTACAGCCAATCAATACCAATGAAAAAATAATACAATATTTCATTATTGAATAACAAGATCTTTAATTATCAACTCCCCAGCAATTAGGTCTCTATAGACTTCTGCTGAAGTTTCCTTCTTATGTTCCGGTTTAACTGCTCCACCCCAATTTGGACCTTCGATTCTTTCTACACTTTCAAAATTGTAGCGCTTTCCATCCCACTTAAACAAGCAGTTAAAATGAACATTTTCAATTGCCTTCGACTCTTCATCCTCCTGTTTCATTAAGAACCGAATCATTAAATCATCCACTCCTGAATTACTAGAAATGGTTTCAATCAAATTCCCACGGTAACCGTTCACTTTAATTAGCTCCCCCTTCTCTCTTTCGAAAATAATCAAATGCCTAACAGGTAAGGCAAATTGCTGTCCTTTTAATATCGTCAAGGACTTAATTTGGAGGCCAAAAAAGTCTTTAACATCTTTTTCCTTATCGAGTTCAAAAATCCGAAAGAAATTAGGAGAACAAACCGCACAGCGCGGGCATTCTGGATCGGCTTTCTGTATACAGACCTGCAACTCTTTTAATAATTGACTGTGTTTTATATTCGTGAAAGCCGTATCAGAAAATAGAGTTTCAAATTCAGTGGCAACTCCAGGAGTATACATTTCTTGTTCATCCGTAAATTCATCTTTGTTCTCCGTACAAGCCAAAAGAATGAATAGTGCTGAGAAAGCTAATAATGTTATCTTCATTTTTCTAATAATTCAAAATATCAAATAAGTTACGGAAATACACTAAGTGCTTTAGAAATAGAGGCCTCGAACTTTTCCGTATTTAGCCCTGTTTCGATTGCATTTACTTCGAACCATAATTTCATTAATTCAGTGGGCATGTTCCCTGTCAAATCATCTGCTGCCATTGGGCAACCGCCAAATCCTTTAATCGCCCCATCAAAACGCCTACATCCTGCCGTATAAGCCGCCTCAATTAAACTATGGGCATTTTCCGGTATAGTGTGTAAGTGCCCTCCAAACTCAACGTTAGGAAGCGCTGGAATCAATGTGCTAAACAAATCAGAAACAATTTCTGGTGTTGCAGCTCCAATTGTGTCAGACAAAGCCAAGATTTTGACATCCAATTTCTCATGAAGTTTCTCACTCCAGGAAGCAACAATATCAGGATGCCATTCATCACCGTAAGGGTTTCCGAACCCCATTGAAATATACAGCACCATTTCTTTACCGTTTTTAGCTGCGAGGTTGCAAATTGCCTCTACCCGACTAAACGATTCTTCAATTGTTGCGTTCGTGTTTCTTTTTTGAAACTCTTCTGAAACAGAAAACGGATATCCTAAATATTTTATTCTTTCAAAGTGAACAGCGTCGTTTGCACCACGCTCATTCGCAATAATAGCCAACAGTTTACTGTCCGAAGGATTTAACCCCTCTAAAACTTCAGCCGTATCCTTCAATTGAGGAATAGCCTTAGGAGATACAAAGCTTCCAAAATCAATCGTATCAAAACCACAATCCAACAATCCATTGATGTAATCAATCTTGGTTGCAGTCGGTATGAAGTCATGCAGTCCTTGCATCGCATCCCTTGGACACTCAATAAGTTTTAACTTTTCCATACTTAAATCTAAGCTTTTAAAAGGAGCTACAAGCGAGCTATCAATGCTTTATTTATATCCTTCACTAACTTTGGTCCTTCGTATATAAATCCTGTGTACAATTGAACCAAATCAGCTCCTGCATCTAATTTCTCAAGTGCATCTTCAGCAGAATGAATCCCACCAACACCAATGATTGGAAACGCTTTATTCGACTTTGTTGAAAGGTACTTTATCACTTCCGTCGATCTTGATCCAACCGGTTTTCCAGAAAGCCCACCCGCTCCAATTTCTTTAATGCGTTCATTCGATGTCTTTAAATTTTCTCTAGAAATTGTTGTATTCGTTGCAATAATTCCATCCAAAGAGACTTCGGCCACAATTTCGATGATGTCGTCCAATTGACTATCCGTTAAGTCTGGAGCAATTTTTAAGAGAATAGGCTTGCGCTTCGATTTCGTTGAGTTTAATTCTTGTAAAGTTCTTAATAACTTAGTTAACGGCTCTTTTTCCTGAAGCTCACGCAAGTTGGGCGTATTTGGAGATGATACGTTTACTACAAAATAGTCCACATAATCAAAAAGCGCACTAAAAGTCTTAACGTAATCACTTGTCGCGTCTTCGTTAGCTGTCACCTTATTCTTCCCGATGTTTCCGCCAATAATAATTTTGGTTTTTCTCTTTCTTAGATTCTCAACGGCATTTTCAACACCATCATTATTGAATCCCATTCGATTTATGATAGCAGCATCTTCTTTTAGTCTAAAAAGACGGGGCTTCTCATTGCCCAATTGTCCTTTTGGAGTAATTGTTCCAACCTCAATAAAACCAAAGCCGCAATAAGCCAAATCATCATACATCGATGCATTCTTATCGAATCCTGCAGCGAGCCCAACTGGGTTTTCAAAGTCAATTCCAAACAAAGTCTTTTTCAAACGCTCATCTTTCACTCTAAACAATTTCGTCCAGATAAATTTAGACCCAGGAATGGATAAGTTTATTCGGATAAGTTTGGCTGTTGTGTAATGAATCTTTTCTGGATCAAAAAGAAAAAGAAAGGATCGAAGTAACTTGTACATAATTGTTGTTTACACAAAGGTACAAACGACAATGAGGTGACCAAAGCCACCTCATTATTATCTTTCAAGAATATATTAACAATTCGATTAGAACTTATAACGTCCTTTCCATTTGTTCATTCTTCGCGATTTCGCGTAATCTTTATAAGTAACATTTCTAGCTATCGTTAAATTCAAGTAGAAATAAGCATCGTTTTGTTTGTCACCTCTTTGTTGTCCCGCACCAAACCAGCTTACGTTTTGCGTTGCAGGATTTGAAAGAAATGCAGCATCTGGTCCAATTTCCGCGGCTAGAATTGCTGGGTCATAATAAGATGTACTAACATCATCAATATAATCTGAGAAGGTTTTAACATAAGTTGCTTCGATACCAATTCTCCACATTCTCCCAAGTCCCATTCTCGCTCCAATTCCGAAAGGAATTGTTGCCGTTATACCGAGTACTTCATCAGCTCCACCAACTAAACCTTGTCCTTCAGTTGACAATGGTCTCAATGCAACCCATTCCCCATTTAATTGAGCTTTAGGGTTAAAATAACTTACTCCTGCTCCAGAAAATAAATAAACTTGCTCGTTGTGGTTTCCCATTTTCTTTCTGTGGCCACCAAGTGAAAATCTGTTTCCGAATTTTTCATTCGCCAAAATAATAATTTCAATTCTTTGTTGAAGTTCAAAAATCATTGAACGGAAGTGTAAATTTCTTGATTCACGAACGATTTCATTTGTAAATGCATCATTACCCCGAACCATACCAATGTTCAATACTGTTGATGTTGCCCAATATGGATGAAACCTAAAACGGAAGCCAATCATTCCTCCAATTGAAGTCGATGGCCAATCTAAATCTTTCAAACGGTAATCCGTTCCTACTTGATCCTTACCACCTAAATCACCTAAAAATTGAGTCGCACCAATACCAAACATAACCTCTTTCTTATTTAGAGACCAGTTTCTTTGGGTGTTAAAATTAGTGTGCTGTGCAAACGTCGATGACGAAGCGAATAGTAGCAGTAGACACGTTAATGTTTTCATTCTCTCTTTGTTATATGGATAACACCATAGTTTACGTTACGAAAGTATGGATGTTTTTCTATATATGCAATAAATAGAACCCCCTTTTTATTAAAGGCGATTTGTTGATTAACATATTTGTATTCCGTACGAATATGAAACGTACTGTATTAAAGAATAGGAACCACCGAGAAATTACCAAATTCCACAGCTTTTCCAGTCTTTTTATTGTACCCTTTTACGTTTCTGAAATCAATCTCAATTTGCTCTCCACAATTGCGTAATTCATTACAAACTCCTTGTGGAATTTTACCGCCTCTCATTTTAAATGTAACATCTTGCGTACAAGACATATAATGGATTGTGTATTCTACGATTGCAACGTCTTTATTCACTTGAATGCCAACTGGATCGCAAAAATCTGCGAATGCAATTGCTCCACCAAACACACCCGCAATATGTGGTTGCGCAATCTTTGGAGTTTCAGGAACTACAGGAGGCGCCTCAACTACTCTTTTTTCAACAGTTGGTGGTTTTTCTGCAATGGGCGCTGGCTTTACAATCGTTGATTTTGGAAGAACAGGTTCAGCTTCTGGAACTCCTTGTTCTTGATGATTTAGATCAGCAACAAGAACTGCGGTCTTTTCAGAGGGTTCTTGTTCTAATGGAACTTCCTTTTTGACGTCTGCAGAAGCAATTATTTCTTTATCATCATCGGTCGATGTCAAGGATACCGCGGTGAAAACTATTGCTACTGCAGCTAAGCCTACTGCTCCATAAAACCAAGCCTGCTTATAGACTGGAGGTTTTAATTTTTGAAATCCATTCATTACCTTATTAAAATCTTGTTTTGAGTTGATGTACTCTGAATTAATAGGTTTACGGTCTAAAATGGTATTAATTTTTTCCATTTCTAATATTATTTCATAAATAGTTTCTTAAGTCGTTCTAAGGCTCTAAAAGTCCTAACCTTAGCATTGTTTTCTGTTATTTCGATGATCTCTCCAATTTCACGATACGATCGTTTTTCGAAATATCTCATTTCAATCAATTGTAAATCATCATCTTTTAATACCGATAAACAACGAAATAACTTTTTCTTATTTCCTGAAGAATCATCTTCTTCCATTTCTTCAATCATTTCAAAAAGATGCATGCTTTCAACACTTACAGTCTTTCTCGCCTTTCTATCGCGGAACGCTTGGTAGAGCTCGCTTTTCG
>JBLHVW010000192.1:0-5418 GCA_047628775.1 Salibacteraceae bacterium
CCAAAAGATCTTGATTTCAAAAAAGAGGAAGTTCACTTGAATTACCTGTTAAAAAATGATAAAGACCTCGCCGAAATAAATTCTTATGCTAAACTTTATGCCGAGAACTATTATTTCGATGATTCTGTATGGATCTACTTCGATAAAATCACCGAAGATATTCCATTAACAAAATACAACATCGATAATATCGTTTTGAGCAGAACAAAGACGTACTTTTCGGATGAAAAACATTGGTATTTTTTAAATATTATTGATTACAAATTAAAAGATGAGGCTCCGCCCTTGGATTTCCTGAAGGATCAAATCCATGGTATCATTGTTTCAAAGAGGTTGAATGACCTTCGAGAAAAAAACGAAGTAAACTTGATTAAAGAATTAAAAAAGAAACATGAAGTCACTATTTATAATTAGTACAGCACTGCTGTTGAGCTTTTCATCGAATGCTCAGCACACAATTGATAAAATTGTTGCGCAAGTCGGAGACAATATTATTCTACTTTCTGATATTCAAGGTCAAAAAATTCAAGCAATTCAAGCTGGCGTTGAAGTGACACCAGAAATGGATTGTCAAATTCTTGAAGAATTGATGTTTCAAAAATTATTGTTAAACCAGGCTGCATTGGATAGTATCATTATTTCTCCCCAACAAGTCGATGCTGAAATGGAACAAAGAATTAGAGTGATTGAAGGTCAAATTGGTGGTCGACAAAAACTGGAAGCTTTTTATGGAAAGACGATTGGTGAAATTAAGCGTGAATTTAGAACTGTGATCGAAGATCAATTGCTTTCTCAAGAAATGGAGCGAACAATTACAGCAGACATCACAATAACCCCGAGAGAAGTTGAACGCTTTTATAAAACAATTCCTTATGATAGTATTCCGTTGATCAGTTCTCAGCTGAGTTTCCAACAGATCGTTCATTACCCAGAAATCAAACCTGCAGATAAACAACGAGCTCATGATAAACTAGCTAAAATCAGAAAAGGAATTGTAGAGTCAGGTAAAAACTTCTCCACGCAGGCAAGATTGTATTCAATGGACCCTGGAAGTGCTAAAGACGGCGGAAAAATTGAAGCATCACGTGGTATGATGGTTCCTCAATTTGAAGCAGCAGCTTTCAGTTTAGAGAAGAATGGCGTTTCTGAAATATTCGAAACTCAATATGGTTATCATATTGTGAAACTATTGGACAGAAAAGGAGACGATTATACTTGTCAGCACGTTTTGATTGTTGCTGAATTTGATCCAAATACAATTACAACTGCCGCATTAAAAATGGACTCGTGCTACAAGCAAATCAAAAGTGGTAAAATTACATGGGATCAAGGAGTATTGCTTTTCTCAAACGAAGAATCTACAAAGGAGAACAATGGTACTATTACGAATCCAATCACTGGAGATATCATGTGGAGCATGGAAGATTTGAACCAAGTTGATAGACAGATTTACTTATTAACGAATGCAATGGAGACAAATGAAGTTTCTGAGCCTACACTTTACGAAAACCAGATTAATGGTAAAGAAGGTGTTCGTTTGGTTCGATTGACGAAACGTACTGCTCCACACAGAGCGAATCTTAAAGACGATTATGCGTTGATTAAAAGAGCTGCTGAAAACGACAAGAAACAAGATATGATCGCGAAATGGACACAAAGTAAGATTGGTAATGCCTATATTCGATTGGATGAAGAATTTAAATCGTGCCAGTTCGTGAACAATTGGGTTCAACTATAAGATCAAGAATATTTGATAATTGTAGTAAAAGATTAACTTTAAGAAAAGCAATAAAATAGTAGATAGAATGTCAGATAAAGAAGGGATAGATCAATTAGTAAAAGACTACCACGAATTAAAGAATGAAATCCACAAGGTTATCGTGGGACAAGATGAGGTAGTTGATCAAGTATTAATTTCTATTTTCTCTAGAGGTCACTGTTTATTAGTTGGTGTTCCAGGATTGGCTAAAACACTCTTGGTAAATACAATTGCGGATTGTTTGGGTCTTGGATTCAACAGAATACAATTTACACCTGATTTAATGCCATCGGATATTATAGGTTCGGAAGTATTGGATGAAGGAAGAAACTTCAAATTCATCAAGGGCCCTTTGTTTACAAATATTGTTTTGGCTGATGAGATCAATAGAACTCCTCCAAAAACACAATCAGCGCTTCTTGAGGCCATGCAGGAACGTTCAGTTACTGCAGCCGGAACGACTTATAAATTAGACGCTCCGTTCTTTGTTCTTGCAACACAAAATCCAATTGAACAAGAAGGTACCTACCCCCTTCCTGAAGCTCAATTAGACCGTTTCATGTTTAACGTTTGGGTAGACTACCCGTCGTATACAGAAGAGTTGGCTATTGTAAAAGCAACGACTTCAGATACCAAAACTGAATTGAACAGAGTCATCTCTGGAGATCAAATATTAAAATACCAAGAGCTTATTCGTAGAATCCCAGTAGCGGATAACGTTTTAGAGTATGCTGTTAAATTGGTTGCTAAAACTAGAGTTGGCGATGAAAGTGCTCCACAGGTAACCAAAGACTTTATAACTTGGGGTGCTGGACCGAGAGCTTCTCAGTATTTAATCGTTGGTGCGAAATGCCACGCCGCGTTGAATGGAAAGTACTCTCCGGACATTGAGGATGTGAAAGCTGTTGCAAAACCAATTTTGAGACACCGTCTCGTAAGAAACTACCGTGCAGATGCAGAAGGGTATCCAATTGATCGTATCATTGACGAGTTAATGTAAAAAAGATTCTATTTCTTTCTTTTCTAATTGCGCAGTTCTATCGGACTTCAACTTTGTATCGAAGATTTATGACTATCTTCAAATCAAATGGTCAATCAGAAATTCATTTACTGCACACTTGTAATTTTAGGAGTATTTAGCTCTTGCTCGGAGGATACGAAACCTGCAGGTCAAGTTGTAAAAAAAACACACATTGCCGAGCTCAAAGTTAAAAGCCCAGGGTTTGTTTTTGCAGATTCCATTTTTGCCAATATGGTTATCGCAATGAACTCGCGCAATTTCGAAAGTGACACCTCGCGACTTTCTACCCTTGCGAGTTACGCATATCGCGATTTAAGGAAAGCGCCATTTCGATTTCGAGACGCAATCATGACCAATGAATTGAATCTTGAAAACCACATTCTCAATGAACGATCGAAAGGTTCAAACTCAAATAAACTATTAACCGGTTTATGGAATGGGAAAGGATATTTCTTTGCTCATAGCGAAAGTCATGGAGTTGCTTCAAAGAATGGACCAGACTTTGTTGTAGAAAAGTGGAATATAGACACATCAATTGTTCAAGACATTGATAAACTGGCTTATCAATGGCGAGAAGCCTACCATCCAATGCCATTCTATTTTATTGAAAAGCCCGGTTGTGTTTACGCTATTTATACGCGTTCCGCTGCTTTTAAAGAAACCTTGAATTCTGTTAAAGATATATTGCAAAATGATAGCTTAATATACTATAACAAGGTATTTCATTCCACAATTAACGACTAACCAAATGGAATAAAGTCATTGGGCTTTCATTCCGATTCAACGATCAAGACACATCCAAAGAAATGTTTGTGGATGTACTTTAGACAATCCAGGTTAAATCGGAAGTGAGCGAAACCAAAAACTAGATTAACTTTGGTTGTATGAACGTGTATGACAACATTCTTGTAATTGGAAAAGTCTGGCCAGAGCCTAATTCCTCAGCCGCGGGAACGCGTATGATGCAACTCTTATCTTATTTTAAAAGCAAAAAAACAAAACTGACTTTTGCTTGCACGGCGAATCCATCTCAATTTCAAGTGGATTTAGAAGCATTAAAAATAAATGTTGCTCCGATTGAATTGAACTCGGATTCGTTCAACGATTTTATTCTTGAACTCAATCCAAGTTTGGTTGTTTTTGATCGGTTTATGACCGAGGAACAATTCGGCTGGCGCGTGATGGAACATTGCCCGAATGCCTTACGCGTTTTAAACACTGAAGACATGCATTTTCTTAGAGACGCTCGTCACAAGGCACTTAAGAAAGGCAAGAGTATCGATTTGAGCAATCAATCGGAAATGCACACGCCCAATACAAGTCGAGAAATTTCAGCCATTTACAGATCGGATGTGTCATTGATTATTTCCAGCGTTGAAATGCAACTTTTGACGGACACCTTTCAAGTTCCGCAGCATCTGCTTCATTATTTACCGCTTTTCGTTGAAAGAACTACTGATGAACTCCTTGGTTTTGAAGAGCGTTCTGACTTTGTATTTATTGGGAATTTCTTACACGAACCAAATGCTGATGCCGTTAAGTATTTAAAAGACAAAATCTGGCCTTTAATTCGAAAAGGAATGCCAAAGGCTAAAATCAATATTTTTGGAGCCTACCCTACTCAAAAGGTTTCGCAGCTTAATGCTCCCAAGGATGGTTTTCTTATTCATGGTCGTGCAGAGAGTGCTATGACAGAAACAATGAAGGCCCGCGTAAGCTTGGCTCCAATTCGTTTTGGCGCTGGAATCAAAGGTAAATTATTGGAAGCAATGGCGTGTGGAACTCCAAGCGTTACAACATTGATTGGTGCGGAAGGGATTCAATTGAATTCTGAATGGAACGGCGCTGTGGTCGATTCTACTGAATCATTTGCAATCGAAGCCGTAGAATTACATTCGAATGCACAAAAGTGGTCTAAAGCACAGGAAAACGGTTTTGCACTCATTTCAGAGGCCTTTAACTCCAAGAATCATTTACCGGAATTAGATGCCATCATCCAAGGCACTTTTAATACACTAAGCGAACATAGATCAAAAGACTACACTTCTACCCTGATGCAGCAGCAAACGATGATGAGCTCTCGCTATCTTTCGTATTGGATTATGGAGAAGGAAAAAAAGTCTTAAAGAATTCAATAATCAAACGATTGGGCACAAAAAAAGGGACCCCTTAAAAGGATCCCTTCAATATGTTAAGTAATCGAATTACTTCTTCATAATTTGAATTCTAGAAACTCCATTGATAGTTGAAACTTCAACAATATAAGCACCAGAAGATAAATCAGCGATGTTAATTTCAGTTGAAGGATTAACTTCATTAAGAACTACGTTTCCAGCAATATTGTAGATAGTAACGTTTGATACTTGAGCATCAACAACTACGTTCAAAACATCTGCAGCAGGATTTGGGAAGATAGAAATCTCATCAGTAATCTCATTGATTCCAATTGAAGGATCATTGATTTGGAATGTGAAATCAGGATCATTAAGACCTAAAGCAGTTACAGCAGTCCAAGAAGTTGCACCAGCTCCGAAATAGTCATCTGCATCTTGTAACATTGCAGTTGCTCCAATTTGAACAGCTCCGTGAGTTGTCCAGTTCCAACGGCTACCTGCTTCAGTGAATCCATAAACACTTA
>JBLHVW010000193.1:0-5398 GCA_047628775.1 Salibacteraceae bacterium
ATAAATCATCTCACTCCATTCCCTAGCCCAATCAATAGTCAATCACCTCCAGCTCAAAAACAACTTGACGCAATAAGTTCTGAGATTAATCCAACATTTAACTGCTCCGATGAATTTCTAGAAAAAGAGGAAAATCCAACTTTAACTGCTCTTAACCTCTCGTCTGAGTATCGAAAAACAAGCCTGCACTATTTCATAAGCCTCTGCAAGGAAAATAACATCAAAGCAACCTTTATTATCGGGCCGTACAATCGCATTCTAGCTGAAAAAAAAGGGCAATCCGGTGTCATTCGCCAATACGAAACCTTGTTGAATCAAATCAAAAAAGACCTAACAAAGGAAAACATGCCCTTCTTAGATGCCTCTACCATTTCATCTATGAACCAAACATTCATTGACCAACAGCATCATTCAAAATACGGTGGACTCAAGATATATCAACTAATTAAAAAAGCATTGAAATGAAAAAATGGACAATTAGGATTATACTCTCCTTGATTTTGGCTTGCGCAATTACGCATTCATTGATGGATGAAAATAATGAAAAAATATCCTTCATGTATGCAGATTTTTAGCGCTTGATGTATTCATCTACACTTCTATCTCAATAAATAAAACACCACCTAATGACCTCTCAATTACGAAGTCATCATCCTCCTTTTCATTGGACATTCCCAATTTAGAACTTTACCGAAACAGTTCATGGTTATTAATATTGCTATTTAAGACTCTCAATATTGCATTGTTAATATAAATCTCTATCTTTGTCGTCCGAATTTTCGGGTTATAAATAATTAAAAACAAGGCTATATGTACGCAATAGTGGAAATAGCAGGGCAGCAATTCAAAGTGCAAAAAGACCAAAAGATCTTTGTACACCGTTTAGATGCAGAAGAAGGAAAGAAAATTAGTTTTGATAAAGTTCTTCTTGTTGACAACGATGGAAAAGTAACTCTTGGCGCCCCGGCTATAGAAGGTGCAACAGTTTCAGCGAAAGTTGAAGAGCACGTTAAAGGAGACAAGGTAATTGTTTTCAGAAAGAAAAGAAGAAAAGGTTACAAAAAGAAAAATGGACACCGTCAGAGCTTCACAGCGATTACGATCAGTGACATTAAAGTAGGTGGTGCTAAACCAGCAGCGGCTAAAAAAGCAGTAGCAACTAAGGAAGAAGCTCCAAAAGCAGAAGCGAAAAAAGCAGCTCCAAAGAAAGACGAAGAAAAATAATAACGAGCCCTTTTGGGACATAAATATTAAATACTATGGCACATAAGAAAGGAGTCGGTAGTTCGAAAAACGGTCGTGAATCAGAATCTAAACGATTAGGAGTTAAGATTTTTGGTGGACAAGCAGCAATTGCTGGGAACATTATTGTTCGTCAAAGAGGTACTAGACACCATCCAGGAACGAACGTAGGGATCGGAAAAGATCATACTTTATTCGCTTTAACTGACGGTCTTGTAGAATTCCGCAAAAAAGCAAACAATCGTTCATTTGTATCAGTTACTCCATTTGAGGCAGCTGAAGCATAATTGAACATCACAATTTATTGAAAAGCGAGTCTCATTTGAGGTTCGCTTTTTTTGTTTTAAGGCTTTAATAGTTTTTAGTTGATCACAGCAGGCGAACTAACAGTTGAATTGTTCTAAGGAGTAAACCTAGAAACTAAAAACCCGAAACCAAAAACCTTATTTAACCAATAAGAATTAACTAAATTCGCTTCCGATAATTATCGGAACTAATTCAACAAAAAAAAGAGATGCTAGAGATTCAACGCATTAGAACAGACAAGGACAGTATTATTGAAGGACTAAAAAAACGTCACTTCGATGCAACACCAATTATAGATGAGTTGTTATCCATTGATGAAAAGTGGAGAATCTATAAAGGTCAGATGGAAACTGCTGCGTCGGAAATGAATCAACTCTCTAAGCAAATTGGAATTTTATTCAAACAAGGAAAGGCTGCTGAAGCAAATGCTATCAAAGGTCAAACCGCTGAGTTAAAATCAAGAGAGGCGGATTTGAAAGAGAAGGTGGATACTTTCGAACAACAAATCACAACCTTGATGTACCAATTGCCGAATGTTCCTAACGAACTCGTAAAAGCGGGTAAGAGCGAGCTAGACAATGAAACGGTAGAAGAACATGGCAATGCTGTTTCTTATGATTTCAAAGCAATTCCTCATTGGGAATTGGCGGACAAATACAATCTTATTGATTTCGAATTAGGCGTTAAGATCACAGGAGCTGGATTTCCAGTTTACATTGGAAAAGGAGCGAGATTACAGCGTGCATTGATCAACTTTTTTATCGACGAAGCCGTTGATGCAGGATATAAAGAGCATCAAGTTCCTCACTTTGTCAATGAAGCATCCGCTTATGGAACAGGACAACTTCCAGACAAGGAAGGACAGATGTATCACGTTGGCGTAGATGATTTGTATGTAATTCCAACAGGAGAAGTTCCTTTGACGAACATTTACCGTGGAGTGATGCTGCCAGACGAAAATTTCTCAATCAAACTCACAGGGCACACACCTTGTTTCAGAAGAGAAGCGGGATCTTATGGAAGTGACGTTCGTGGCTTGAATCGTTTGCACCAATTTGACAAAGTAGAAATTGTTCGTATTGAGCACCCGTCAAATTCCGATGCAGCATTGAAGGAGATGGTCGATCACGTAAAAGGATTGCTAGAAAAACTTGGCCTTCAATACAGAATTTTGCGATTGTGTGGAGGAGACACTGGGTTTGCAGCGGCAATGACGTATGACTTCGAAGTTTATTCTGCAGCACAAGAAAAATGGCTTGAAGTAAGTTCAGTTTCTCGCTTCGATACGTTCCAATCAACACGATTGAAATTGAGATTCAAAAATGCTGATAAGAAAAGTCAATTGTGTCATACATTGAATGGTTCTGCTTTGGCATTGCCTAGAATTATGGCATCATTGATGGAAAATCATCAAACCGAAAACGGAATTGCTATACCGGAGGCTCTTCAAAAGTATACTGGGTTCAAAAGTATTTAGAATTGAGGATCGCTATGGCGTTTCGTGTTCATTTAAATCTGTAACGATTTTTTAATTGCCGCGTTGCACTATTATGAAAACACTCCTCTCCATAATCGTTTTCTTTTCGTTTTGTAACGCAAATGCTCAAAACAGTCAAGACACGCTTTCCATTTATTTCGACTTTAATACATCCACTCTTTCAAGCGCTTCAAGTGAAAACCTAATGGAATTCAATGCTTCAGGGCACATGAATATAATCAGTATTGTGGCGCACTGTGACACTTCTGGAAGTCAAGCATACAATTTAAAACTCGCTCAAAAACGATTGGATGCTGTTCTGCTCAAGATAGATTCAACAGCAACTACAACCATTGCTCAGGGCGAAAAAATATCTTCCAAAGCAAAAAATTATGATGCACAATTTTACCGACGGGTTGACATGATCTATTCGGACAAATCCAAAGAACCGCCGAGCTTAACTGAAAGTGTCGTTAAATTCATAGAAAGTGAGGATCCAAAACTCGACATTGATCTGAAGATTCTGTTCTATCCTGGAGAAGCACGATTGTTGCCGGAATGCTTCTCTGAAGTTCAGGAGTTCCTTGCGGTCATGAAAAAAAATCCGAATTTGGAAGTTCATATGCACGGCCATGTTTGCTGTGGCCCCAACTATATCCTATCAAAGAACCGTGCCCATGCCATTTACATGTACCTGCTAGAAAATCGAATTAATGCAAAGCGCATGAAATATACGGGGCATAGCAATACACAACCTAGAAAATGGCCAGAAAACACTGTTGAGAACAGGGATGCAAATCGACGCGTCAGTTTGGAGTTTACCAAGAAATAACTTGGAAATACACCAAAGAACAGCAAATTACGTTTACTTTTAAGTACCGAAGGTTTAAAGTCATCTTCACTAAATAGTAATTTACGTCCTCATTGCATGAAAGCACTTCTTATTCTTTCCATAGTATTTGCTTGTTTGCGCTCCAATGCTCAAGATACGTTATCGATTTATTTCGCTTTTGACAGCTCTTCCCCAAATGCAGATGAGCTAAAAAAAATCACCGAATTCAAAAAATCCAATTTCGCAAGTCTTGAAGAAATTTCAGCATTTTGCGACACTACTGGTACAAGTTCTTACAATCAAATTTTGGCCAGTAAAAGACTCAAAACAGTTCTGAATTTGTTGAATTCCGGGTCAACACAAACACATTTAAATGGCGAGAAAGAAGCGGCCAATTCTAAGAAATACAATGCTACTCAATCAAGACGCGTGGATATCATTTACAAATTTAAAACTACTCCAACCGAGAAAAAAATACCTTCAACTTGGAAAGGCGCCGATGTTTTAGAAAGGCAATTCGAAAATTTCCTAGCGGGCGATGCACAAGAAGTATTAATAGACTTATCGCTGCTTTTCATTCCAGGCTATCCCGTTTTGATTAAAATATGTGAACCTGAAATTGTGGAGCTGTTTGAACTTATGAGGGATCATCCAAACATTGATGCTATTATTCACGGTCATGTTTGTTGTGCCGACGATTTCAAATTATCATTTGATCGGGCCTTGATGGTTACTGATTACCTAATAACTCGTGGAATATCGAAAGATCGATTGCAATACAAAGGACACAGTAATAAAGACCCAAAATTCACACCCGAAGTGACCGAAGCCGACCGCCTTGCCAACCGACGCGTTGCTGTTGATTTCATAAAGAAATAATCGAATATCTTTAAAGACAAAATCAAATTTCAATGACTAGCGTTCAAGATGCATTTGATAAAATAACGGCGAACATCAAGCGATTGCCTTCGACTCAGATTAAGGTTGAAGACGCGCTTGGTTTTGTAACAACGAGCGACATTCTTTCGCCAATCAACATGCCTCCTTTTAATCAATCTGCAATGGATGGTTATGCGATTTGCGGCAATCATTTGAATCAATTTAAACTCATCGGAGAAATCCAAGCGGGTGATAGTGGAGAAGGAAATGAGCTTGCGGAAGGAGAGGCCGTTCGTATTTTCACGGGTGCACTCGTTCCAACATCAGCGACGGCAATAGCGAAACAAGAAATCGTTGAAAGCGACGGATCGATAATCCAATTAACGGAAGGCGTTTCCGACAACATGAATATTCGATTTGCCGGTGAACAAGTTCAAACTGGCGCTATTGTTTTAAAGAAAGACACGACAATCAACCTAGGTGCGATTGGCTATTTGTACATGCTAGGAATTCATGAAATTGAAGTTTCTAGAAAACCAAAAGCGATCATTATTGTAACTGGGAATGAATTGATAGCTCCAGGTCAAGAATTAACTTCTGGAAAGATTTATGAATCAAACTCTTACACCTTGAAAGCTGCGTTAAAATCCGTTGGTGTGGAT
>JBLHVW010000194.1:0-5352 GCA_047628775.1 Salibacteraceae bacterium
TAAACTTATTACTCTCTGCGTCGAACCATCAAGGTTACCCAACCGATCCTTCTAAACTAATCGATAGTAATTTTTGCGCTTCAACAGCAAACTCCATTGGAAGCTGATTTAATACTTCTTTGCAATATCCGTTCACGATTAGGCTAATCGCTTTCTCTTCACCAATTCCTCTTTGCTTACAGTAGAAAATTTGATCTTCTCCAATTTTGGAAGTAGTTGCTTCGTGTTCTATTTTTGATGTGCTGTTTTTACACTCAATATAAGGGAAAGTATGAGCTCCACATTCATCTGTCATCAACAAAGAATCACATTGAGAGAAATTTCTGGAATTCGTTGCTCCTTTGTGTATTTGAACCAATCCGCGGTAAGAGTTTTGTGATTTACCAGCCGAAATCCCTTTAGAAATAATCGTGCTTTTGGTATTTTTACCAAGGTGAATCATCTTCGTTCCAGTATCTGCTTGTTGAAAATGATTGGTAACGGCAACAGAGTAAAATTCTCCAATTGAGTTATCACCTTTCAAAATACACGAAGGGTATTTCCATGTCACGGCAGATCCCGTTTCAACTTGTGTCCATGAAATTTTAGAATTTATTCCGCAGATTCCACGCTTCGTTACGAAGTTGAAAATTCCACCGAGACCATTCTTATCTCCAGGATACCAGTTTTGAACCGTTGAATATTTTATTTCAGCGTTGTCCTTTGCGATTAACTCCACGACTGCTGCGTGCAATTGGTTTTCATCTCGCTGAGGTGCAGTACAACCTTCTAAGTAAGAAACGTAAGCTCCTTCGTCAGCAACAACAAGTGTTCTTTCAAATTGACCCGTTCCACCTTCGTTAATTCTGAAATACGTTGAAAGTTCCATTGGGCATCTAACTCCTTTCGGAATGTAGCAAAATGAACCATCCGTAAATACAGCAGAATTTAAAGCTGCATAGAAATTATCTGTCGATGGAACAACCGTTCCCATGTTCGCTCGAACCAATTCAGGATAGTCTTGAACGGCTTCGGAGAACGAACAGAATATAATTCCAAGTTCTTTAAGTTTCGATTTGAATGAAGTTGCAACAGAAACGGAATCCATAACGAAGTCAACTGCGATATTTGTTCCAGTAAGTCGTTTTTGCTCTTCCATAGAGATTCCCAACTTTTTCATGGTTTCCTTCATCTCTGGATCAACATCGTCCCAACTCTCGTACTTTTTAGTCTGTTTAGGAGCAGAATAATAACTTATATCTTGAAAGTCTGGTTTCGCATAATGAACATGCGCCCATTCAGGTTCGATCATTTCTTTCCATTTACGATAAGAGTCTAACCTAAAGTCAAGTAGCCATTGTGGCTCTTCTTTTTTGGCAGAAATAAATCGAATTACCTCTTCACTAAGTCCTTTAGGGATCTTGTCAGATTCAATATCTGTGGTAAAACCAAACTCGTACTCTTGGTCTTCAAGATCTTTTGCTAATTCGTTTTCTGTATAATTTGACATAATTCCGATTATATTGAAAATGATTCACCACATCCGCAGGTTCTATCTGCATTTGGGTTTACAAATACGAAGCCTTTACCATTCAATCCTCCAGAGAAATCTAAAGTTGTTCCAACGAGATATAAAAAGCTTTTTTTGTCTAAAACAACTTCAATTCCGTTGTCTTCAAACGATTTGTCCGTTTCCTTGCGTTCATTATCGAAGTCCAATTTGTACATCAGTCCAGAGCACCCTCCTCCTTCAACGCCAACGCGAATGAAATATCCATCTTGCCCCTCGTCTTCCATGAGACGTACGGCTTGTTTTTTAGCTGAGTCTGTTACAGTTATCATTTTTCTTTATTTAGAATAATTATAAATAAAACTATTTCTCACTGCAAAAATACCTAATTTGTGGTATTGTTGCAAATAAATATTAGGGTTATATGTTAAGGTTTAAAACTTTTTGGTTTGCTATATTTACAGTAGTACTGATTACCAGTTGCTCAACTACAACTGTGGAAGAAGATGTAGAAGAATATTGCAAGTGCATGGAAAACGTGAAAAAGAATAATGATTTAGGACCGTGCATTCTACTTGCCGAAGCAATGAAGGAGAAATATGGACATTCGCCCGAAGAGGCTGAATATATTATTGAAAATATTAGAAAATGCGGATCACCCGAGAAATAAGTAGGAAGAAATTTGGAGTCATTTTTATTCTGTTGGCAGCATTTTTTATTCTTACCCAATGCAATGAGCCATCATCAGTACAAGAAGACGTAGATGAGTATTGCCAATGCATGAAAGAACGAAAAGGTCAAAATAGAAGACGTTCAAGGCAGTGTAGGAAATTAAAGAAAACGATTCGGAAGAAATTCGAACACGACAACAAAGCTTTGGAATACTTGCAGGAACATCAGTACGACTGCATTGAAAATTGGTAGGGAATGTTAAATTTGCTGTCAGCATTACAAATTGAATGAACGTCTTCCAAGGATTCGAACAACTTGAAAAAATTCCTAACCCTGTCCTAACCATTGGGACTTTCGACGGTGTGCATATCGGCCATCAAAAGATTATTAACCAATTGAATAAGGAGGCGAAGGCTGTGGGAGGAGAATCCGTTCTTTTCACTTTCTATCCGCATCCAAGGATGGTGCTTTATCCTGAAAGTCATGGTTTAAAGTTAATCCAAACGCAAGCCGAGAAAATTGATAAGTTGAGACGGTTTGGCTTAAAAAATATTATTATTCATCCTTTCACAAAAGAATTTTCACGATTGACTGCTCTTGAGTTTGTACGGGATTTATTAGTGAATCAATTGCACGTTAAGAAGCTGGTAATAGGATATGACCATCAGTTTGGAAAAAATAGAGAAGGATCAATCGATTTCTTGAGAAGCGTAAGCGATATCTATGGATTTGAAGTTATTGAAATTCCCGCTTTGGAAATTGATGACGTAAATGTAAGCTCCACCAAAATTCGAAATGCTATTTTAAATGGCGAAACGGATCGAATCTCTGCTTTTTTAGGAGAACCGTTTGAGTTGCATGGAAGAGTTGTAGGAGGTCTTGCATTGGGCCGGCAGATTGGTTTTCCTACGGCGAATATTGACATTGAAAGTGATGTTAAATTGTTACCGAAAGCAGGAGTTTATGCCGTGAATGTTTTGCTTCAAGACGGCTCGATAAAAGAAGGAATGCTGAATATTGGCACGAAACCAACGGTGTCAGATTTTAGTCCTGTATCCATCGAGGTTCATATATTCGATTTTAATAAAGACATTTATGATCAATACGTTACGGTACAGTTATTGAATAGATTCCGTGACGAATACAAGTTTGAATCCGTTTTTGATTTGAAAGAACAACTGAATAAAGATGAAGTTTCTATCCGCGATTATTTTATTTCTGGTTTGTAATTGTGCTTTTGCGCAATCAGAAGAGTATGAAATTTACAAATGGGAAGAACTTCCTTCAACATATGACGCCGATACAATTTTCGGTTTAAGTCTATCAAAAATGAGATTGGACTCTGTCCCAGAAGAACTGTCTAAATTTCAAAACTTAATCCACCTTGACTTAAGTAAAAATAAACTTCGAGAGCTTCCAAACTTTATCGGTTATATGAGTAAGATCACTATTTTGAATCTCGAAAAGAACAAGTTCACAAGCATGCCGAATGAACTGTGCCGTATGAAAAATGTGGAACGTCTTATCCTAAATAGAAATTTTCTAGGCACTTTACCGAGTTGCATTGAATACCTCACGGGAATCAAATACATCGATTTATACGACAATCCAATTTCAAGTCTGCCAGAAAGCTTTGAGAGAATGCAAAACCTGGAGGAAATTGACTTGAGCGGTATTCGTTTCGGTTTTGGTTTTCAGGAGTCTTGGCAAAAACGACTGCCCAACGTCAAGTTTGTTTTTGACGACGCATGCGATTGCATGAAGTAAAATCAATTGCCTTTTCGAAAGGATGTATTGACAACTATTCACTTTTTGTTCTGTTTAATAGCTTTCATTCTAAACAGTCTCTCGCGCAATGTTTTCTGGAAAATCATTAATTTAGACAACGTTTATCCAAGAATTGACGTTTGGGTGTACAGCGGATGTGCGGTTTTAATTGTAAATTACTGATTGTTCAGTACGTTTCAAGCTCTAAATGTTCAATTTTACAAGAGTAAAAACTGTTACTTTTAATATTAAATTAAGAAGAGTACGATGAGAAAGTTACTACTAGTTGCAGCAATCGGATTAACTTCAGTTGCATTTGGACAACAGCTTCCACAATACAGTCAGTACAATAGAAATCAATTCATGGTAAATCCTGCAGCTGCAGGGATATATGACTTTACTGATATTACTATTGGTGGAAGGTACCAATGGGCAGGATTCGAGAATGCACCAATGACAGCATATGTCTATGGCTCTGCGGTTCTTTCTAAAAAAAAATCGAGATACAATCCATCATTAAGAACGAGTAGCTGCCCAGTTTGGGCGCCCAAGGCCAATACTGGAAAAGTGAAACATGCTCTCGGCGGTCAATTGATTTCTGATCAATACGGTGCGTTTAGAAAAATTTCTTTTGCCGGAACGTATGCTATTCATCTCCCCATTACAAAAAAACACAATTTGTCCTTCGGAACAAGAGTTGGACTGTCGAACAGTACGTTTTTGCCAGATCGAGCAACGGTTCTTTCTTCAATGCCAGGTTATAATGGACCTTCTATGAATGACCCTGAATATGACAATTTTGTTGCAAACCAAAGCAGTTTAAATTTTTTGGATATCGGAGCCGGGTTCTATTTCTATTCTGAGGACTTGTACATCGGTGTATCGGCTGCTGACTTAACAACGGATATTGTGAAATTTGGAACTGGATCTGCGAATTTTGATCCAAGAATGCATTTTAACTTTTCAGCAGGTTATCGAATTCCATTGAATAGAACAATATCATTAATGCCATCAGCCCTAGTAAAAGTTATGCCAAGAGCTCCTATTGCAATTGAAGCGTCTGTTCAACTTGAATTTGACGAACGATTTTGGCTAAGCACTTCTTACCGCCATACAGACGCCGTTGTATTAGGGTTAGGAGGTGTAATTAGCAACAAATTTAAATTGGGATATTCATTTGATTTGTCTCTTTCCAAATTCAACCAATACACCCTCGGTGGTCATGAGTTGATTCTAGGAATAATGTTAGGTCGATAACTACTTACTGAAAACTAAATAATGAAAAAAACGACTTTTGTTTGTGCGATAGTCATGTTGTGTTCAATGACAGCTAATGCACAATTTTGGGATTATAGCGAACCCTCAAAATTAACAGGGACAATCAATAGTGTCGAATCTGAAGAAAGTATTCCAGTATTTTCTAA
>JBLHVW010000195.1:0-5324 GCA_047628775.1 Salibacteraceae bacterium
CCTAGCTGTCCGAAACGCAAGTCAACGAAATACAATTGCCCTTCCTCTTCTCTGATAACGTACCATCCAGCGGATATTTTAATCAATTGTTTTACGATTTTTTGATCCTTGTAAGGCGCGATCAAGTGATAATTTTTCGGGATTTCCTCTGAGAATTTTATGTCTTTGCTATCAAAAAAGGAATAATAAGCGACGCGGTATCCCGTTTTCGTTTCGACTTGAGCATTCCAAAGAATCGTGTTTAAAGGCGCTGGACGTGTATCCATGTCTACATATTCAATCTTATCCTTCTCCAATTGATTGTCAAATTTCACAAATGTGATCCCTTTAAATAAAATCGTTAAGACCATATAGGACGAACTGACAATCAACCCGATGTTGTTGAACTTTCTGCGTCTGGGATTCGTGCGCCTGTGAAACATCGCGATTAAAGTGAATATCAAGAAAGGCACGGTGTATATCGGATCGACAACAAAGATGTTCTTGAATGCAATTCGATATTCAAACGGCCAGAAAAACTGGGTTCCCCACGTCGTATGGTTATCCAGTAAGGGATGCGTAACCAAAGCCAAGAAGAAAAGCCAAGCCCAGGGTTTTATCCCAATCTCGCGTTTTCCATGGATCTTATTGGCGACCCAAGCCAGTATGGGGGCCATTAGTAGCGAAAAGACCAAGGAATGTGAAAACCCTCGGTGCATCTCAGTTGCAGTAATATTGTCTGTGAAATACCGGATAAAAACATCCAAATCTGGAATTGTTCCAGCAACTGCACCCCAGAGCATAGCACGACTTCCGATCTTTCTCCCTAAAACAGCCTCACCTACGGCTGCCCCTAATACAATTTGAGTTAATGAATCCATTAGTTTGTAAAATTAGCTTTGAAAGGTTTTCTGAGTTCAAATTCACTGGGCGAAATAGATTGGATCACATGCTTTAGCAATAAGTTCGAAACACTTTTTCGGTGCTTCACATAGAGCTTCATATTTGTTGGCACTGCTCCAATTGAGCTTTTTATTAATTCTGATGTCCGACCAAGCTGCAAGTCTTTTACACCGCGGCTTAGCGCTTGTTCAACATAATCGTATAGAATTCGCTGATAGACGTTGTACTCCTTATTAAACTCGTAATCCAGCCCTACAAAATTCGCCTCGAGAGACCCATTGTTGAAAAAAGAGGTATTGAATCCCACCATCAGTCCATCGAGGTAAAATCCTCTTAACTCAAAGTTATTCGGTAGGTTTTCACAGAAATAAGCCAAAGTTTCTGGAGTCATTGTTCCATAACTAAAATCAGATTTGGCCAGAACATTTCCGAACAATTCGCGAATACGTTCCTTTTCTTCCCGAATCTCGTCCGAAGATAAAACGCGAATTTCCAAATCCTTCGATTTCTTAAAAACGGCATTGGCACGGGTTCTAAACTTCGTCTTCATGCTCTTCAAGTAGTCGTCCAAGCTCTTCCAACTTTCGTGAATTTGCAAGACCATATTCACATCAATCATGAAGTCTCTGTACGAGTGCTCCTTCAATTGATTACTACTGATTACTGTACTGGGCCAGAACTCTTTAAATAATGTTATCGAAACCTTTTCTTTTAGTTCCTCTTCCTTTTTTAATTGCTTGATGACAGCGTCCACTTCGTCAAAAGCAGCTTCTGAATCCAATTGTTCCGCCCAAATAAATCCGTTTTCTCCATCTGAGAATACATTGCCGCAGACCAAGACGTTTACAGTAAATATATCTTCGATTTTCTTCTGGATATGATACGATAAATGACAAAGATGATCCGTGAACTTTCTGCGTTTGTCAATAAACTTGACCATCTGGAAAGTAGAAATCAAAACGGGCTCGTCTTTAGCATTGTAAGAAATGGCAAAAAACAACTTCATTTCATCCTTCATTCCTTTTTCCAAGGATTTCAGATAATCGATGCTTAAATAAACATTTCGCTCCTTCAAAACACTGTTCCAATTGTCAGTATCTATCGCATTAACAGAGTTGTAGATGGTTCTTTTAATAAGGACCGAATTCGTCGAAGGTAATGGCAATTTTTGTGTTTTAATTCTAAGTTACGAATGTACGTATTAAGTCCAATTGATGCATTCATTTAACAGAACTTAAGAAGTTCTTAGATCGGAATACAATTGAAATTCTTTCAAATCAAATTAAAAATTCAGTTCAAAAAGAATGTCCCGAACTTTACCGCTTCGTCAACTTTACTTCAAACGGGCTAGACATCAATGTAAACGCCATAATCTCATCAATTTCTTCATGAGGTGTCATCATTTCTATATTGAAATTCTTAAACAACATTGAGATCACCATTTGTATTTCAAGAATAGCCAAATTCCGACCAGGACAATACCTTGGCCCACCTCCAAAGGGTGAAAAAGCATCCATGTTATGAACTGGACACCCTTGTCCTTTTAGCCATCTTTCAGGTTTCAAAGACAATGCCTCTGTAAAATTCTCATCTTTCAATGCAGCAGATCGGTTCTGACAAAGGACGGCTTGTCCTTTCTTAAACAGAATTCCTTCAAGCTCATTTTCAGCAGTAGATTCAAACAATAAAATTGGAGCAACCGGTTTGAAACGCATCGATTCCATTGCAACTCCTTCTATGTATTTGAATTCCTTATTGTCTTCGTATTTCTTGGTCCAATTTTCAGCGCCTAAAACGCCGTCCGACTCTTTACGAATCTCATCTTGGATTTCAGGGCGCGTTGTCAACAAATAAATCATCCAAGACAAGGTATGCGCTGTTGTATCCTCCCCTGCAAGCAAAATCGTTGCTAGATTTCCTCTAACTTCTTTATCCGTGAAGCTTTCCTCATCTTCAGCCGCTACTAGAATGGATTCAATAACATTACTTGGGTTCACCCTAAGTTCAGGCTTGTCCTCGATTCTTTTTCGCGCCTGCACAATGAATTCTTCAATCAAGTCATTCATTTGAAGAACAGCACTATCAAACTCTTTATCTGACTTGGAACGAATGATTTTATACCAAGGAATTGGCATATTAACCCGCTTAAAGATCATTGGAAAGACCTTTTCCATTTGATCCTGAATTGCGCTCCCTTCCTGCTCCAACGTGTTCATTGGAAACCCGAAGGCCAATGATGTAGTTATATCGACTGTAAAGCGAAGTAAATCGCGTTGAATGTCAAAAGGAAGACCAGATTCGGCATTTTTCTCCCATTTCTTATGCAAACGTTCAATAACAGGAAGCATTCCCGGATAAAAATCCCGTTGGTGCTTAACGTCCAATCCTTTCGTAATAATTGATCGGTGCAATTTCCAATCTTCTCCTTCGGCATTAAAAACGCCATGCACACCAGCCTGTTGAATTACAGAATCCATCTTTTTCATTCGGACAAATTCATTGGGGCGCGCCGCATAAACTTTCTGAATCAAACTTGGGCGTGTGATGCACAAAAAATTAGAGACTCCTAGATTCAAATGAAAGACATCTCCATATTCATCTGACCATTGCTCTACCTGCTTATGAAGGCTGTTCAGGTCGAGCTTGAACACGTTCCCGAAAACTGGAATTCCTTTTGGTCCTGGAAGTTCTTTTAATGTTAATGGCATACAAAATATGTTGGAAGCCTAAATATATGCTTTGAACAGCGAATAAATAAATTAAACAAGGTGTAAGTTTACTCGTAGTTCAATTTTCACAAGTAATATGGATTGCATACCTTACAGAAAAATTACACGTATGAAAACACTATATACCACTTTGAGCTTCTGTTTGTTAAGCGCACTTACTTTTGGTCAAGTCTCATTTTCAGTAACAGCTCCAGCATCTATCGCAGGTGGCTATAACTTTACAAGTAACGGCGACGGAACTAATTGGGGACTGCCTAATTTATTGAACTCAGCAGATGCAGTTTTAGATACTTTAAAAATGGCCGAAGACGGCACACCGGGTTTAAACGCTCAAGGGATTCCTTTTTCAAATGAAGGTTGCGGTCCGTTGATCAATGATTTAACGGGAAAAATTGCAGTTGTTTATAGATACGATGGTGTTTCCGCAAATGTTTGCTGGTATGGAACAAAAGTTTTAATGTGTGAACAAGCGGGTGCAATCGGAGTTGTAATGATTAACCGCGAAGACGCCTTAATTGACGTTCCTGGAACTACTGATGGTCCGATGACCACAATTCCATTCGCTTTCATCTCAAAGTCTGACGGAGCCATTTTAAGAGCTAGAATGGACGCTGGAGATGATGTCGTGGCTTTTATCGGTAATAAATTGGGATTGTATGCTACCGATGGCGGGTTGAATAAAACCACGACAATTAGTCCTTCAATCTCAGCAACGGCTTCTCAAACATCTGTTGACAATACTGAATTTGGTTTCGATGTTGGAGCTCAAGTTTACAATTTCGGTAACACAACTCAGAACAATGTATCGATCACGGCGACAGTAACAGGCCCAGCAGGGTCTTGGACAGAAACAGCAGGTCCTTACTCGATTGTTTCCGGAGATAGCTTAGAAATATACACAGGCGGTACAAATAATTTACCGGCATTTTCATTTCCTACATATCCTGATGGAAGGTATACCTTGACGTATGATGTTGACATGGGCGCACCTGATGAGTTTGCATTTGACAACACACTTTCGTTTGAATTTGTTATTTCAGATTCGTTGATTGGATATTCAAAAACGGATCCTTTAACGAATTTACCTGTTTCGAATGCGAACTACCGACCAGGTGGTGGTGGAAACCTTTTCGAAATGTGTATGGTGTACAACAACCCCAATGGAAGTCGTTTGGGAGCTGAAGGGATTTATTTCTCAGCAGTGACTGGATACAACTCTGGCGTTTCCTTAGATGGAGAAGAAATGGCACTAAGCTTATACAGCTGGGACAATGTATTCACTGACATCAATGATGTAAACTTGGCTTTCGATAATTTGAATTTGGTCACTTTCGGATACTATTACTACTCTGGTGATTTGCAAGACGAAGTTGTTTTTGGATCATTCGATTCTCATGTCCAATTGTCTGACAACCAACGCTACTTGGCATGTGTACAACCAAGCAATGTTGAAGTATTCATGGGACACGATACCGGAATTGATTACAATTGGTCAGTCAACACAACTTTAGAGCCTATTACGCCAATCAATAGTGATAATGGGTATTTCGCTCTTGGATTCGGAACGGATGTTATTCCTTCCATGGCTTTAAGAGTATTTGACGCCGCCGAAGTTGGTGTCCCTGAATACGAAAATGAAGCTGGATCCATCTTCCCTAACCCAGCGAAGGATTTCTTGAATATTACGCCTAGAAGTTCTGATACGCAAGGAGG
>JBLHVW010000196.1:0-5319 GCA_047628775.1 Salibacteraceae bacterium
TTTATTGTTTATAAATACCAATTGAATTGGTGTCTTAATGTAGCCCTTATTTCATAGTTTTTCTTTATGATTATATCACTATGAATTGCGATCACATCGATTGCCCTATTTTCTACTTTCAATGCAAATGCTCTTAGTTTAGGTGGAACAGATGATTCTGTTCAAACGATTTATTCAGGTGTTTTGGCAATGCAACACGTACGGTTGAAGCGTGGATAAAGACAACAGCCAATTGCGGTCTAGGGAATGAAGGTGTTCAAAAAGTAATAGCCGATTGGGGCGCTTCTGCAACTGGTGCGAGATTTACATTTAATGTTCTTTGGGCAACTCATTGTATTTCCCTTCCAATTGAGTTCATCATACAGCTTTTACGAAAACGGATTTAATGGAAATGAAAACAATCGACTAAGTTGGGTAGATGTTCAAGCTGGGCTTTAAGGTTTCGGAGGCGCAGACATTGACAACGGCATGACGGGTGGAAATTATGAATACGATGAAATTGGTCAATTAACTCAAGATTTATACGAAGAGATTATCTATATCAACTGGAAAGTAACTAACAAGGCGGAAGAGATTAGAATCAATACCGATACAGATCTAATGACCGCTAAAAAAACAATTCACTTTGATTATGATCCAATGGGGAAACGTATCGCCAAGCATGTTTCCTTTGAAAATGGGAATATTACCTCAACTTTTTATACCTTAGATACACAAGGAAATTGCATGAGCATTTTTGCGTACAATCATATAGAAACCCCACCTGTCGTGTCACCACTTATAACTTGGTATTAACCGAGCGCAATACCTATGGTTCAAGTCGCGTTGGATTGGAGCATGTAGGGCTTGAAATGGAATATGTTGAGTATAATCCTCAGCTTCCACTTCCTTCGCCTTATTTTGTGAGTGATGAAATAGGTGATAAACGATATCAATTATCCAATCATTTAGGGAATGTACTAGAGGTTGTTACAGATAGGAAACTTCCTGAAGATGATGGAACTTACTATGAAAATGATATATTCATATCAACAACTTTAGACAACAAGGTGGATTATTATACAGCAGACGTGGTTTCTTATTCTGTATACTCATCCCCTTATGGGATGGTTATGCCTAATCGAAATGAGTCAGCGAGTGATTATAGATATGGCTTCCAAGACCAAGAAATGGACGATGAAGTGAAGGGAAAAGGAAATAGCATTAATTACAAGTACAGAATGCACGACCCAAGAGTGGGTAGGTTCTTTGCGGTTGACCCTTTGACGAGAAAGTATTCAGATCTTACTCCATATCAGTTTAGTTCAAATCAGCCAATTCATGCTAAAGAATTAGAAGGATTAGAAAGCAGCAATCCACTTCAGTTTCCATCAACGCCCGATAGTGATTTCAGTGAGACTAATGTGAATAGAACATTAAACATTACTAGTGAGGATGATGACTTATATAATACTCTTAACCTTGAAGATAATTTAGACCCATTTGATGCTGAAAAAGCAATACAACAATTTCAAGAAAGACTTGATGATTTAGCCTTGCCTAAAGAAGGCGATGGTGTTGAGGATTTTAATAAGTTTGAGATGGCTGATGATCCTGAAGGAGGAGTTAATGTTTCAAGTGGTGAGGGGAATAAGGCTTTTACAATTGGTCATATAAAAATAACAGAAAAAGATATCGAAGGTGAAGTATTGAATACTTCAGAGGTGACGTATGAACAGCCAGAATCAGTCATGAATAGAAGAGGTTCTTACAAGGTTGAGGGGAAACCAGCTGGTGAGTACACTACCATTAAATTAAGGCATGAAATAATAAATGATAAGTTAGAGGTTATAAAAGTAATAGAATTTGAATTTGAAATTTTTGAAATTGATTATGGTGAGGTTATGGCTATGTAGTATACTTTTTTTAGGCTTCTCTATTTTGTCATTTGGGCAGAATGATAGTATAGAATTGCTTAATTTGACTTTTAGAACGAAACAGGTTAGAAATTATCTTATTCCGTTAGATTATGCTTCAGGAATGAATAGATATTTTGGAGATGGGACGCATCTAATCATTTTAGGTGATGGTTATATGATGAATTATGATAGTTTAGAAGTTGAGAATAGAGTGATTTGCATAGCAAATAAGGAGGAATATAATTTTCATTCATCTAGAGTTCATTTTAAAATACATTCGATAGTTGTAAATGATAAAAAGGCTCAAATAAATTTATCAGCAATACTTACAAATGGAGTTATAATAAAAAGGGAGGATTTAGATAAAAGGGACGAGCTTTATTCTTCTTGGTTAAAGGAACAGCTTCATAATATGAGTTTAGAGGTTAGTTTTAGAAAAAAACGAGGTGTTTGGATTTTGACAAGAACAAAGACAGTATATGTGAACATGTATAAGAAGTGGTAGGGTAGTACCCAGCTTCGCGTAGTTGATTAAATAGAACAAAGCTCCGCATGCAGTTGCACTGCTCCGGTAAATAGTTTTAGAAGCAAGAAATCGGTCTTCGTCCTAAAACTCACAGCTTCAAAAAGATATAAAAACAAAATAAAACTGCTTATGAAAATTGTAAATTTAATCTTCTTTCTCTTTTTTATAACCCAAGTATCAGGTCAGGCTATTTATAAATCATATGATAAGCCTACTTTCAAAGGGTTGCTCGAAAAAGGGTTAACATTCATTGCTACAGGAGATTCAATTGCTGATAGTGTCTATTTTTCTACAATGAAGAAGAATTGGAACGCAACTCCAGTTGAATTTAAAGAAGCTACAGATACTGCCAAAGTTAAAGTTGCACAATTTTCGATTGTTGAAGTTCGATTAGAGTCTAACAAAGTTTACACATTAATTGATGTTAGATGGGTGGCAATTTCTTCTGGTTTTTCGAAATATAGTTGTGTTGGATACTTACATGCTAATGGTTTTTCCCAATCCACTTCGGAAGATAATAAATCACTGTATTTTGACCTTGTTGTTTCATCTTTTAATAAAATAGTTTCTGAAATAGACGATAACAAGATTTCAAAAATGGGCACTGGTCTATATAAAAAAATACATAAAACTATCCTTCCCGATTCCAAAGTGTTAAAAAAGAAAACGCTTTTAATTATTGGTAAGACTAAGGAAAGAATAGACTTAGAAGCTCTTAAGGAGGCTAAAATAAAATATGAGCTCATGACTGAATCTGAGTATTCAGAATTGGAAGAAGAGGACAAATCAAAGTATTGCTTAATGTATTTTGCAATGAACTCGTTTACGGATATTGCTATGTTTAATCTTGAGAATAATGAATTAATTTACTCAAGACATTTTGCAAGTGTTAAAAAGAAATTCTCTAGTTCTGATATTAAGGAAATGAAGAAAACTTGGAGTGAGTAGAGATCATAGAACACGAAGGAACTCAGTTATTTTTTTTAGTACTCGTAAAACTCGTACAAAAAACACTTTTATCGGTCTTCGTCCTAAAACTCACAGCATCAAAAAGACATAAAAACAAGAGTATACAAGCCCCGCTAAATGTGGGGTTTGTTGTATAAAATACTTTTGGAAACGTTACAATGGTTCGATTGGGAATTGGGATATTTTGAATGTAAACAACGTTTGAAATATGGACAAAAACAAAGAAACAACCGAAGACTCTAAACGAACAGTGCATCTTAATAAACTGCTACTCTTTGCACCTCCAACAGAACTGAGGAGAAACATACAAAAAACATTATTCTCTTAACTTTCGGAGTTTGGAACAGAACCCGTTCCAGTAGATTATTTGCAAGTGGTGGAGAACCATTTCTTTCTAATCGACTTCTTGGACAAGTTGGAACAAAACAAGGTGCTATGAAGAAAGTAGAATTTTATTGCTCTTCAAGTCAATTTTATCATGAAATTATGGCAGTGTGATCTTTGAATTCTAAAGTTTTGTCATCCAACGAATGAAATAGTTCATCCGTTACTAGTAAATAAAGGTTGCTCTATGAAAAAAATAGTATTGTTTGCGGTATTGGCATTGGTTTTCGTTTCATGTTCTAAATATGAAGAGGAGAGTGCCTCTTTGCTTTCAAAAAAATCGAGAGTGGCCAATACTTGGAAGGTGAAATCGGCAACGGCCTATGGAGTGGATTATACCTCGTCTTATCCTGTAAAAGAGATTGAAATAACTAAGGAAGGTGGGTTCACGGAATCAATTGTAGAAAATGGAATAACAGGGTTTTATGATGGAACTTGGGAGTTTAATGATGATAAAACGCAGTTGCTTGTCACATTTAGTAATGCCAATCGGGTATATACAATTTTGAAATTAGAAAAGGATGCAATGAAAATCAGTCCTGTACCTCCTGATAGTGAGTTTATTACGGAGTTAGTAACAAAATAGCTTTCCACTTGATTTGCGAACTTTTCTCAAAAACTCTAATTTTTTGAGATATTCTGCTGAATTAATAAACCGCAGGTCTCAAAAGACTAATAATCCCATTACCCGCATCCATCCTTACTTGTGCTCCAACCGGAACTGTAATCTTATTCACTGTATGGCCAATTTGAGCGCCGTAAAACACCGGGATGTCCAGCGAAGAGAAATACTGATCAAAAATTTCTTCAAGCGTAAATGAACGGTCCGGTTCTTCAGCGAAACACTTTCTAAAATTTCCGAGAATAATGCCTTTAACTTGGTCAAAAACACCGTTCAATTTCAATTGCATTAACATCCTGTCGATACTATACGGTTCCTCGGCAACATCTTCGAGAAAGAGAATCTTGTTCTTCCAAGAAGGCAAGTATTCAGTGCCGATTAAGCTTGTCAATACACTCAGATTTCCACCAATTAATTCACCAACTGCAATGCCTTTTGAATACGTCCATATTTCAGAATCTCCAGGTTGATTTTCATACGAAAAAACCATTTTCTCGACAAGAAGTTGTTTGATGTAGTTCACCGAATAGTCGTTCCAAGTTGAATTGCCACTTGGGCCATGAAACGTGATCATTTTTGTCTTTTCAGTGATTGCGTTGAGCAATGTCGTGATATCGCTAAAACCCATAATGATTTTTGGATTGCTTTTTATGACATCGAAATCCAACAATGGCAGTAATCGAGCGCAGCCCCATCCTCCTCGGAGAAAGAAGATCGCTTTCACGTTTTCATCATTGATCATCGACATGAAATCATCAGCCCGTTCTTGATCCGTTCCTGCGAGGTATCCGTACTTGTTTTTGATGTTTTTGCCCACTTTTGTTTCAAAACCCATTCCATGGATGATCTTTTGAAAATCGGCGACTTCAGAATCCCTGCGAATTGTTCCTGCAGGTGCGCAAATTCCAACAATCTCTCCA
>JBLHVW010000197.1:0-5309 GCA_047628775.1 Salibacteraceae bacterium
TCATTTACAAAAACGCGAATGAAATTTCCGTGAGGGTTTTCACCTTTCGACGGCTTGCTAAAATCATTCCATTGAGGATCGCTCCAAGTGCCCCAATATTTATAAGGCTTCATGTACATTACATAATTTAAAACGTCTTTTCCAGTCGCATCAGGAAGTCTGCTTTTAGGAGACTGCGCGCGTCCCATTACCCAGCTAAAGTCGGAATAGATTGATTTGTTCGATGACCGTGCAAAAGAATGACATCCAATACAGCTACTTCCCGTTTGATTGAAGGTCTCCATCGTTGAATTTGCAAGAATTGGTTGGTGCGGGTTTCCTGTTCGCGTTTTATCCGTAGGCCATTGAACTCCAATCAACTTATAATTCGCCCAAACAGAATTTTCCTTCTGCAATTTCTTTTGATATTTCGAATTTGATTCTTCGATCCAGTCTGGAATTTTGGTTTGTCGAACGACTTGCGTTGCTACTTGTTCTGGGCAATCCCATTGACGGCAGTTCTCGCGGGCCTCCGTATCATCAGGATTGTAAAATGATGGTTTTGTTCCCGCCGGTGCTGATTTATCGACAACAAGATTGTCATTTTGCTCAAAAGTCATCCAAACGAAATTGGGATTGGATGGTGTTTTGTAGACAATGTGTAGTCCTACTAATCCGACCAATTGTTCAGAGCAAGAATTGATTTTGTCTTTCACGCCAATCGGAACCGTGTTTTCCTGAAATACTTTTGCTGAATCAGGAATGTAAATGAACGCTTTGGCACTATGGTAACGGGAAATGTCGTCTTTTTTGGGATCTAAAATTTTCCAAGAGGCCTTGAGTTCCATGCTTCCATCAGGGAAATTGATGTCACTTCCGGATTGTTTCATTGCATTGTAAAATTCATTTTCTAGTACATATTGAAACATCGGCTTGTTCATATAAACCTCATAATGGACAACGTTTGAATCTTGATCAATCAGAATTCCGCCCACAGCTTGGTCGGTTTCATTGATAATTGGACTTATTTTAGAAGTGGTTCTAAGCACTTTTGTTCCGTCAGGGAAATCTGCACAAGGTGGATCGGTTGATGGAGTTGATTCACCCCATGCCGTAGGTTTTTCCGCATTTTTAAGGAAGATGTCGTAACCTTCCTTGTAATTTTCCCAAAGTGTTCCTGTTCCGTCTTTTTTTAGAACGTTAATTGCTAAAAACGTCTCCCAAGCAAATTCCGTGGCTTGCTCTTTCGATGCGTTAAAAGGCAAATCGATTGGAACGTTCTCAGAATTGCGTTCAGCAACAATGGCTTCTGCTTTATTGGTCGTACAACTAAAAGTAAGCGTTAATAGTAGTATTGCGCAAAGAATCGACTTCATAGTTCAAGTGGTTTGGTAGAAATTTACTAATAATTAACGTCGTTGTTTGGCGGAACGGGTTCTCATTTTCATTTTACGCAAATGTTGCAATGGAGGATTAAAGACAAGCTTAATAAAGGGGATTCCTCAGAAATTGCAACCCCACATAAAAGCCCGTCCCAGTTTATCCAAGACGGGCATTGATTTCTTATGCAAAAATCTCTAATTCTATCGTTGTTCGTCTATGCAATCTCAGCGTTTTTTTGCTTGATCGCATGCATTTTACAGCTTCATATCGCTGTCCTTCAACTTTATTCGATGTGGTTTCTTACCTCAACTGAATGTCTGATCGGATCTCTAAAGTATCAGTTTTAGGCTCAATTTCGTTCGGTTTTTCTTTCTCGATTTTCTTCGGTTCAATCTTTTTCTCCACTTTTGGGTCTCCCTTGATCGCTTTAACAATGAATGTTCCGCCAACAAATCCAACGATGGAAAACACAATTATGATGATGAGTTCTTTCTTCCCCATTTTTTTAAATAAATTTTAGTTAATCTGTCAATCCGTCAATCGCTCGAACTCCCCTTTTTTTTACGCTGTAAGTTTCAATATTGATGTCAATGTAAAGGGCGTTGTTCAGGTGTCTTCAAAAATTAAGGGTTTAATTCTTAGTGAATACTGCGGCAGTCCAATTGAGTGTGTATGCTGCAAGTCCTACTTCTTTTTCAATAAATTTACAACGATCACAAATCCAATTCCGATTAAGGCGCCAATAATTAAGTATCTGATCATAACAATTCGTTTTTAATGTTGAGTAAAGATAAGCTTATTTGCTTTTCGGAAGTGCCCACATGTATTTATAAAAGCGCTTCATGACTGGAATAGAGATCAATAAAAGAGCCCAGCCAATCCAATAGGTGCTCATCAAATAGCTTTCCCACCAATTGTGGTATTCTTCATAATTACCTGAATAGTAATCATATCCTCTTCGAGATGTATCATAGACCATGAGGGAATAGAAAAATACGGAGAATGGCAACCAAAGCTGCAACAAGATGCCATTAATCACACTCATAGAGCTGTACTTCTTGCTAATAACGGGTATGATAAACCACAGGAATGAGAAAAAGTTTACTAAGATAATTACAGCAAACGCTGCATTTGGACCTGTATCATTCAATTGGAGCAAGCTGTATAAAATGACAGCAATAACACCAGCGGCAAGGGGAGATAGAAGAATTGTTATTCCTGCAGCTAAGAAATTTTTCCAGTGTACGTTTTTAAATATCCAAGTTGCCAAAGCAAGAAAACCTACGATTCCAAAAATAAATTTTAGAAAATCGGAATTGCTTAACAATGCTGCGTTCCTATTGCGATAGATGGAATACATCCTTTCCAATTTGTAATTAACACGAGCATCGTACCTGCCATAATTATTCAAGTTAACAGCCTGATGGCTTTGGGCGGTTTTGAAGACTTGGAGCGGGGTGATTGCTAATTTATCATCGCTGTATTTGTTGTAGGTTGAGATGAACATTTTAATTTCTTTCAGTGCTATTTCTCGATTCACTGGAACTGTTTTGTTCATTCCTCGATCTGCGTAATAGTCTGGTTTGTAAATGTATATTGGACTTTTTCGACTAACTATTTCATCATTCACGAAACTCACTCTTTTAGTAAAATAGGCGTATCCATTGTTCAATTTTTCAGTGTCGCTGTTCAATTGTTCAAATGGAAGCGCACTTTTCATAGTGTCTCTTAATCCTGTCGGGATCACGAATATTGTTGAGGAAATAAGGAATATTGAGACAACATAAATAAAGAAGTTCTGGTAATCGTGCCGGATGCTTGAACGTCCATAATTTTTATCGACATTGTAACGTGCTTGTTTGATAAACCAAAACACAAAGATTAAAACCGCTGGGACAATCATGAGGCTTATAGGCGTGTCTGTATCACTTAACGGACCCGTAATATCAAAGCCTTTAAGTCGGGTTAAGCCGTATAAAATGGAATCGAAAATGAGGGTGTAGAATACTACAAGATGAATATTCGTTACCCATATATTCGGGTATTTTCTTAAAAGATAAGCGTCTAATTTCTTTAAGAATTTTGGGATGAAGCTATCGAGAGTCATAATTAGGAAAACATTTTTTTGGTTGAAGAACTGATGTCTCTGAAATAGTCCAATTTGCATTCTGCTTTCAGGAGTCCTGTAACTAATGACTCACCTGAGATGGCCATTGTGGTTGTAACTGAAAGGTTCTTCCCATTTACTTGTATGCTGATAATTTCGTCTTTGAAAAGGTTTTCAATCAACTCTTTTGTCATCGAGCCTGAAAGTTCAAAAGTATTTTCCTTTCTTCCTTGGCCAACGTCTTCAACTTTTCCGCTGTACTTGATGTCGCCATCTTTTATGAAAACTACATTGTCCGAGAACGATTCTACTTCATGCAATTGCTGAGAACTCATGATCACAGCCGTTTGAAATTCTTCGTTCGCTACGATTCGTTGTAAATCTGTCAATAATTTTTCCTGCGCTTTAATGTCAAGGTTTGCGATGGGTTCATCCAAAACAAGAAGCTTCGGTTTGCCAATTAACATTTTCGCCAATTGAAAGCGCAATCGATACCCTGTTGAGATTTCGGACCATTTTAGATCGGCGTACTTTTGCAGGCCGAGCTCATCCAAAAGGAGGTTTAAGCGCGAGTCAATTTCATTTGAAGGAATTCCATGAATACTCGCTTGAAAAACCAAGTTGGTTCTAAGGTATCCGTACCACTTTGGAATTCGTTGTGGGATATACGTAATCTGTTCTTTGAAAGACCTCCAATCCGCGGACACAATTGCCGAACCCATAAATTGAATCTGACCCGCGTCAATATCCAATTCTCCGGCAACAACTCTCAAAAGAGTCGTTTTACCGTTTCCGTTTTCACCAACGATGCCCGTTATTTCACCGGCATTGATGGCTAGATTAATGTTTTTTAGTTCAAATCCATTGTTCGAGAATGATTTTCGGACGTTTGAACATTCCCAAATTGAAGTCTGTTGATTCATAATTGTCTAAAGTTATTTATTCTCATTTAGTAGAAATATTAATTCTTACTAGAACGTAATTAAATAATAAATATTGGGAGTTTGTGCTCTGTTTATTTCTTTCGACGGTAGTAGCGAATACTAGGTTCTTCAACAAACTTCATAATTAAGAAAGCTAAAAAGATAGAGACCACCAGTGAAATTAATGTCCCCTGTATATAAGGAGTTTCATAGTGTTTTTCCAAATAGGGCATGATCAAGTTGATTCCAAGGAATTGGTGAATTAGGTACAGCGAATATGAGATCCTTCCAAAGAATAGAGTCGTAGGGCTCACGATAAATTTAAGCTTGTTGTTGAGGAATAAAATGAAGGCTCCGAAATAGATACTTGTTGTGAAAATATATTGAGGCAATGCAATGTAAGATTTCGCTGGACCGATACTTTGGAAGATCAATAACGCTGTGATATAACAGGTGATGATACCAACAATCGTCATCCAATTCCCTTCCTTCTTATACATCTTGTAGAATAAAATTCCTGCCAAGAAATATGGAGTTCTCATAACGATTGGTGCCCAATGATCCGCTTTTAAAAACAACCATTTGAACCAGACAGCGCTAATGGGCTGCATTACTAGTTCATTGAACAATAAGAAGCCTAGGAACAGCGAACAGATGATCAGAACAACCTTAATACGTCTTGTCATTAAAGCAATACCTACAATAACGTAGAATTGCATTTCAACAAGTAAGGTCCAATACGGGCCATCTAAAGATTGGACACCTAAGAGTTCCTGGAACATGGTTAAGTTGGACAGATATCTGGAAGTAGTTAACTCAGTAACATTGATCATTTCTGCCAAATTGAAATAGGTCAAAATTGCTGTAAATGTCACGACCGTCCAGTAAACAGGGAAGAGTCGGAAAAAACGCCTTTG
>JBLHVW010000198.1:0-5305 GCA_047628775.1 Salibacteraceae bacterium
TTTATGCTGTACAATGTAGTCGAAAAAACGAGCGTAAATAGTTTCTTGACTATTATTAGAATGCCGTTTCAAATATTGTTTAAAATAGCGTTTTTCGGATGGGCGCATTTCATGGATGAGGTCAAAAAGTCTGTGCTTCGACATAGTATTGAACGTTTGCTTTAAATGACGTTAGTAATTTGCTTAGGGTAGTATTTGAAATAGTGCTATTATTGGATTTTTAACGACCGTCAATTCAATTTTCAGTACATTATTTGAATATTAATTCTTTTGAAGAAGAAAGTCAAAACTGTGGCAACAAGAAGAATGAAAATGTAATAACTGACAAAAATTAACGTTTGATTCTAGCAGTCTTCCTACCGGAATTTACTTGGTAAAAATCAATTATAGAGGCGAATTACAAACGAAGAAGATTATCGTTGAGTAACCATGTTAGTGGTTTGTTAAAGTTAAGGAACCTATATACTTAAGACCCTCTAACGGGGATTTACCCCTAGTTGCGCTTTGGCAAGAGGAATTTTAAAGAGGAGGTTTTTTGATTTATGAAACTAGCGTTTTGACGGGCCTGCTATTTCCCTTATTTATCAAAAATATCGAATGTGAATATTATATTGCTCCATTTGATAATTGAAGGGTTAGTAAGCTTGAGATTACAATTAGCGAAAGAGCAAAGATGATTTTAGCATGTCTTCGTGTAGAGTGATCGTATTCATAAATCGTGCTACCGTCTGGCAAGTTGCGCTTGACTTTAATAACGGAATAGGCAATCATTAATCCCAAAAGACCACCTAAAAGCGCGAAGATATACCCGAGGACAATCCAAATATCCATCCCTTTTTTTGGCGTCGCTAGTTCTTCAAACCGCTGGTTGTTTGCTCTTTTAATGGCTGTTTGGTTGATTTCTACACCTCGATCAGTAAGAATTTTTTCACTCAGTAATAAATCAATCTCGTTCCAATCGTATTTGTGCCCTAAGACATTAAGTAGTTCATTATCACTGTATGAAAATAGATAATGTTCAGGGTCGATGGTTTTTAGAAACTCCGTGGTAAGTTCAGTAATGATTTCTCCTGCTTTTGCTTTATCTTCAAGACGAATAAGAACTTCATAATTACTATTAACAGCGGCACCGCCATATGCTGGAACCAAGTTGAATTCATCTTTTCGAACTTCGGCAGGAATGTTTTCCTTAGCTAATGCCACAATCATGTCGTCTGCTGCTTCTTGCGTTGCTACTGTCTTGAATGTGAATGTCAAACGTTGTTTCATTTATTGGTGGGTTAACCGATCGGAATAAGAGAAAAGTAAAATTCGTAGAAGTCCCTAATTTAATGAAATTATAAAAGACTTGTGCAATCAATTAACAAGTGTTTGCTTTACAACTCAAAACTAATTGCTTTGCCGTTTTCGTCTTCCACCCATTGAATTTTTTCCAAAATTTTCCGCTAAGATTGAAATCGTATTCGCAATTGGATTCATTACTCTTATCCAGACAGATATGAAGTGAGCAACGCTTTATTTTTACGGTGATTATTGGCCAATAATCGAACACTAATGCCGAACAAAAACGAAAGAAAAGAATCCTTGGATTGCAATTGGTCGAATTTCTGAAAGACAAGCAATAACGAATCGTTCATTAAGTCCTCATGGTCCATATCTCCATAAGCACGCGCTCGACAAAATCTTTCGAAGGAACCGAATACAGGCTCGTACAAGGATAAAAAACTATCTTTTTTGGACGTATTCACTGAAGTGTATTACTGGGTTCTAAAGGTTTAATGTAACGAGATTGATTTTGGTGCAATAATTTAATTTATTATTTTTGTGGCCTACTCAATGACATACTATGTATAAACTTCTAATAGCCCTTTTTATCTCTATTTCATTCGTTTCTTTATCACAGAATACCGATGGTTTGGAGATTGTAATTGAACCCAACGTAGAAAACAGAATCTATGTTAATGAACGAATAGAGTTCAAAACCTATATTGTTAATAATGGAAGTGAAAGATTGATAATTCCTGAACCTTCTAAAATGTCTTCTTTGAGCAAGAGCTTTGTAGCGCAGGATTTTACATTGTTCCTTCCAAATGGTGAAGAGGTAGATGTGTTCAGGTGTGCAACGGGAGGTGCGAGCAGTCGTATTGTTTCACTACCAGGTCGTGGTGTTTCGCCAAACAAGAGAACTCGAATTGGGTCATATCATCGGGAATTTAAAGAGGCCGGGAAATATAAATTAGAAGTGATTTACGTTTTAAATGGAGCGAACAAACCTTCGAACTTGACTATTGATTACGGAAACTGTAATCTAAAAAAGGTGTATGAGTTCGAAGTGTTTGATAGATCGGGAATTGCTTTTGAAAGTAAAGCTATAGGTTGGGATGAGTACAAAACAAAGCCCAAAATAAGGTCATTAGAAAAGGCGAATGACTCAACATACATTTATAATCTTGTGGTCAAAGAAGCAACCAATGAGTCACTAAGATTAACAGCGAAATACAAAAACCTAAGGGGATTAACGATTTATGCAGCGGGCATGGAGTCATTGCCAGAAGAACTTCTTGCGTTGGACTTGTTTGAGTTAACAATCATGAGTCGAGATGGAAATAAGGGCTTGGGAATGGATTTGTCCAATGTGGATCAATTCAAGAATTTGAGAACCATTTTATTCAATACGAATAACAATATTGTATTGCCAAAAGATTTATCGCAACTGAAGGAATTGACTTCTTTGAGATTAAACTCATTTACGAATACTATCGATTTGCCAAAGCTTCCTAAGGAAAGTTTAGAAATGCTTGGGGTGTCTAGTTTACCTGGGTTGAATGGTTTAAATGGAGATTTTACTGAATATCCAAAATTTAGAACACTCAATATTGAAGGATTGAAAAACTATATCCTTCCAACAGAAATTAAAGGTAAGATAACGACAGTTAGTTTTTCGGGAACACCGCACAGCACAATGCCTGATATGAGCACATTAAAGCTTGGAAAATTGAATTTCACGTCCTTTACCGGCGAATCTCTGCCGGATGGGTTCACGGATTGTATCCGTGCCAAAGGCGCTTGGGTTTGGTTCCCGAAGGAATTAGTGAAATGTAAAGAGTACAAGGTTCTTACGAAAGCAGGACATCGTGTATTGCCAAATAAATAATACTCTCTTAAATAAATTGTCCATTTAAATTTAGCAACTCCAGTGTCTTGTTGGTTAAAAAAGCTTCCGATTAGATGTTTAATATGGAGTAAAAATAAAATTATTTCTAAGGGAACAATCTCTATCTTTGCCACATGCAAATTGCAATCATTGGAGGCGGAGCAGCAGGGTTTTTTGCTGCAATTCACGCAAAGGAAAACCATCCTCAGTCTACTGTAACGATCTTTGAAAAATCAAAGAAAGTGCTGGCGAAGGTCAAAATTTCTGGCGGTGGACGGTGCAATGTTACCAATGGATGCACAGATATCAAGGAGCTTTCAGAAGCATATCCAAGGGGAAACCGAAAACTGCGAAAGGCTTTTGGAACCTTCAACACAAAGCACACAATGGAGTGGTTCGAATCACGCGGAGTGGCTTTGGTGACACAAGACGACAACTGCGTGTTTCCCGTTTCACAAGACTCACAAAGTATTATCGACTGCTTTCTAAATGAAATAAAACGGCTTGAGATCAAGTTAGAGATGAGCAAAGGCGTCAAACGAATTGAATCTTTAGGAGAACAAATCGAACTTGCATTTTCTGAGGAAACGCTCGTTTTTGACAAGGTGATTGTCACAACAGGAGGTTCTCCAAAACGGTCTGGTTTGGATTGGCTGGAAAAGCTTGGACATCAAATTGAAGAGCCAGTGCCGTCCTTGTTTACCTTCAACATGCCCAATGAGTCGATTCGCGAATTAATGGGAATAGTGATCGAAAACCCTTCCGTTACAATTCAGGGAACGAAATTGAAATCTGATGGCCCTTTGTTAATCACACACTGGGGAATGAGTGGGCCTGCAATTCTGAAACTTTCGGCATTTGGTGCCCGGATTTTAAGCGAGATGAATTACGAATTCAAAACGCAAGTCAACTGGATCAATGTTCAGAATACCGATTTGGTTTTATCAGAACTGAAAGCAATTGCCGCCGATCATCCCAATAAGATTTTGGCCAATTTTAGACCGTACATGTTACGCGAACGATTGTGGCATTACCTTATTGAGCGTTGCGGTCTTTCAAAACAATCGACTTGGGGACAGACTGGGAAAAAGGCACTCAATAAAATCGTGAACATTCTCACCAATGACGTCTATGACGTGAGCGGAAAAACAACGTTTAAGGAAGAGTTTGTTACGTGTGGAGGAGTGAGTTTAGAGAGTATTGACTTCAAAACAATGCAAAGCAAAACGTGTCCGAATTTGTATTTCGCAGGAGAAGTAATGGATATCGACGGAATTACGGGAGGCTATAACTTCCAGGCCGCTTGGACAACCGCTTTCGTTGCAGGAAAATTAGTGTGATTTTCAATCGTACAAAAGTAGAACCGAGGCGGGTTTTATTTGGAAGATCTGCTTGATTTATAGAAGGCTTAACCACCAGGACACAAAGGCACAATTGGTACTCGGCTGAGCAGAAAACAGGAGAGTATTGACGCATTAATTTTTAGACACAAAGCTTTGCATACCTTAAGGTATGCTAATGCCAAACAACATGATCTTCAAATTGTGCCTTTGTGTCCTGGTGGTTAAATAAAACTCCTTGGTGAGAGTGATCTATATTTTCAGAAAGCTATTTTAATTAAAGCGAAAACACCTTCATCCCAATATAAAATGTTCTTGGTAAAGACGGCCCGTATACAAAATTACTGTCTCTATTTTTTCCAGTATCGAAAGACTCTTGATACGAGTTAAAGATGTTCTTCACACCACCAAATAGCTCAAGTCCTGAGTCTAAATTTTTGAACAGGAGGGTGTAGCCTACTTTTAAACCCAAATCAACAAATGATTTTGATGTAATAATTTCATCATTAAGTTGTTCAGGCGCTCCGGCAAGGTGAAGCACTTTCATTGGTCCCGTATAAACGGTGTTCACTGTCGCGCTGAATTTCTTATTTGGTGTATAGAATAAGGTCCCGTATCCGTAAAGATTAGGCGTTCTTAAAAATTCATTTGTTGCGGGCAGAACATCTGAATATTCAATTGGCGCATCAAATAAACTGCTTTGCAAAGTGATCCCGCCATCGAACTCAACTTTCTTATTGAAATTGGCTCTTAATTGAAGTGATGCTCCCATAACCGTTGCTCCTGCCCCGTTTCGTTTTTCAAACAATTC
>JBLHVW010000199.1:0-5293 GCA_047628775.1 Salibacteraceae bacterium
AAGTTGCTTCAGGATAATTACGCAGTTAAGGATATGCAAGATTTGTTAGCAATGACTGCATTACAATTGGCTTCTAAGTCAGATGGTAAAAAAGCTACTGATACTACGAATTCAAAAGAGTTGGATGAGATCCAGAAAAAACTGGAAGATTTATCGAATGATTTAGACGCCTAGATAACATACTTTACGTATTATTTTCCCATCCATTTCATTCGAGTGAATGCAAGTGAGGTGGGTTTTTTTATTTTAAAAAAGTAACTATGAGTTTAATTATAGGATTGGCCGGAGGAGCAGCCGGAGGAGCAGTAATTGCTGTCGTTGTTCAATCTGGACTTCTCAGAAAGAGAAAAGACAAAATACTTAAGGACGCTGAGAAAGAAGGCGAAACGCTTAAGAAAGACAAGGTTCTTCAGGCCAAAGAGAAATTCTTGAAACTGAAAGAAGACCATGAAAGAAATATTAAAGACAGAGAGCGCAAATTGCAATCAGCTGAAGATCGTATCAAAAGCAAAGAGAAGTCTTTAACACAAAAATTAGAAGAAGCGAATAGAAAGGACAAAGGCATGGAGAAGACTAGACTCTCTTTAGAAGCTAAAACCAATTCGTTTGAGACTAAAAATGCAGAACTTGATAAAGTATATCAAAAGCACATTGATGAGCTTTCAAAGGTAAGCGGAATGTCTGCGGAAGATGCTAAGGCTGGTTTGGTTGAATCATTGAAAGATGAAGCAAGAACAAATGCAATGGCACATATCAATGAGATTACTGCTGAGGCTAAAATGAATGCGAACCGCGAAGCGCGTAAGATTGTTATTCAAACAATTCAACGTGTTGCAACGGAGCAAGCAATTGAGAATTCAGTTTCTGTATTCAACATTGAGTCTGATGAAGTAAAAGGGAGAATTATTGGCCGTGAAGGACGTAACATTCGTGCTTTAGAAGCGGCAACTGGAGTTGAGATCGTTGTTGATGATACACCCGAAGCAATTATCCTTTCTTGTTTCGATCCAATTCGTCGTGAAATTGCTCGTTTGGCATTGCACCAATTGGTTTCTGATGGAAGAATTCACCCAGCTAGAATTGAAGAAGTAGTTGCTAAAACGAAAAAACAATTGGATGATGAGATCGCTGAAACAGGTAAAAGAACATGTATCGATTTAGGTATTCACGGATTGCATGCTGAATTGGTTCGTATGGTTGGTCGAATGAAATACAGATCATCTTATGGACAGAACTTATTACAGCACAGTCGTGAGGTTGCTAACTTATGTGCAACTATGGCAGCAGAGCTTGGTTTGAACGTTAAAGTGGCGAAGAGAGCTGGATTGTTACATGATATTGGAAAAGTGCCAGATGATAACCCAGAATTGCCACACGCGATTCTTGGAATGAACTTGGCTGAAAAATATGGAGAGAAACCAGATGTTTGTAACGCAATTGGAGCTCACCACGATGAAATTGAAATGACAACGTTGATTTCTCCTATTGTCCAAGTATGTGATGCTGTTTCTGGTGCGCGCCCTGGTGCTCGTAGAGAAATCGTTGAATCGTATATCAAGAGAATTAAAGATCTTGAAGGATTAGCATTGGCTTACGATGGAGTAAATACTGCATACGCAATTCAAGCAGGTAGAGAATTGAGAGTATTGGTTGAAGCCGATAAGGTTTCAGATGCGAAAGCAGACGAATTATCATTTGAGATATCTCAACGTATTCAAACGGAAATGACTTATCCTGGACAGGTTAAAGTAACATTGATCCGTGAGAAACGTGCCGTGAATTACGCGAAATAAGCTACTTGGAATTGCAATTGGTGCACGTATCGGTTAATGAACAATTGTAAGGATGATTAAGAAGATAAATCTTAAGTCTGATTTTATCAAGTCCGTTGCTGTACTTATGACTGGGACAATGGCTGCTCAGATGTTGGGATATGTTTTTGCACCCATAATTACGCGGTATTATTCTCCTGAAGAAAGTGGAGAACTTGATTTATTCATTCAAATGGTAGCCCTCGGTGCTGCCTTTGCAACTGCTAGATATGAATTGGCTCTGCCCGTCGCCAAGGCGCATGTCCATTCGTTTCGATTGTATCATATTGCGATTCGGATAACGGTCCTTGTAACCATTATCTCCTTTCTTATTCTCCTTTATCCCGTCTTTACAAATGGTGCTAGCGTTGACTACCTCTTCTATGGGCTTGTTCCACTTGCGCTGCTTTTAACAGCGTCGTCTAATATGGGCACATATTGGGCAATTCGAATGAAATTGTTTAGCAGTATTAGTTTTACAAAAGTGGCAACATCAATTAGTTCAAACCTTGTAAAAGTCGGTCTTGGCATTATCGGTTGGGGATATATGGGATTGATTCTTGGTAATATTGCCGGATTGATTTTTGGTAATATTTGGTTCGTCCGAAATTTCTTTAGAGGTCAAAAGGAATTCAAAATACGATCTAGATCGCCTCGAAACTTTGTTCTTGCCAAGCAATACATAGAATTCCCGAAGGTAAACCTGCCTCATGTCGTATTGGATTTGGGAAAAGGACTATTGGTAGCAGTTTTCATTATGCATTTTTATGGCAAGGGAGCTTTTGGATTGTATGGCCTTTCATTTAGAATGTTGCTAATGCCGATTATGCTTATGGGGCAATCCATTGGTCAGGTTTTCTTTCAAAAGTGTTCGGAGAAATTCAATGCAAAAGAGGCAATTACACCATTTATTCGTAAAACCATGTTGACATTATTTTTATTGTCGATTGTTCCATTTACTCTAATCTTCTTTTTTGGCAGCGACATTTTTGCTTTCGTGTTTAGTGAAGATTGGAGGGAGGCAGGAATTTACTCTGAGATTATGGCACCTTGGTTCGTAATGATCTTCGTTGTTTCTCCTGTTTCTTCATTACCATTGATTATTAATAGACAACGAGAATTTTTTACACTTGCAATCCTTGGAACTTCATTAATGATAGCCGCCATTTCGATTCCCCCCTATTTTTACGATGCAACGATCATTCAAACACTTTGGGTCTTAAGTTTGTCGCAAGCTGCCTACTTTGTTTTTAGCATATTTAAAATATTCGAATACGTAAGGAAAGCAGATATTCATTAAGTCTTCAAATATTTCAAAGGCAAAAAACGTGTTTAAATTGGTTTTAGTAATCAGAACTAGTTTATACACGATAGAGTGATGGATATGAAAACTACCGGATCAACCACAACAGTTACAATTTGTATATTTGCGTGTACTGTTTATTCAGTGCTATAATTTAATCCAATTATGAAACCATTGACTAGGCTTAAGCTCGCTCACAAATACAGGCGTTTAAGGTTTTTTTTTCGTAGCAGACCCAGCATCAAATCAGAGCATATCGAACTTGGAAAAAATGTGATTTTCGGAAAAAATGTCAAAATCACTGCTAAACATGTTAAGATTGGTGATGGTTGTGTGATTAACGACAATGTAATCATTAGTGGAAATAGTTTTGATATGGGTGATTATGGTACAATCTATCATAATTGCTTTTTTCCAGGAGGAGATGTGAAAATCGGACATAATTTTTGGATTGGAAATGGATCTATCGTCGATGGTAGAGCAGGAACAACTATTGGGAACAATGTTGGTATTGGAGCTCAAAGTCAACTATGGACACATATGATGTATGGTGATGTAATGTATGGTTGCCGATTTCATAGCGAGAAAGCTTTAGAAATAGGAAATGACGTTTGGCTTACAGGACATAATTTAGTTTCCCCTGTTAAAATGGAAGATCGAAGTCTGGCAATGTTTGGTTCTTTAATCACCAAAGATATGGAGGCGGACAAAACATATGCTGGAAGTCCTGCGAAAGAAATAACAGATAAAGTGGGGGCACAATTCAAAATAACTTCATTCGATGAGCGAAATATCATTCTTCAAAAATACCTAAGCGAGTTTTCCACGAAATTTGGTTTAGGTGACTATTCTAATTTTATCAAGGTTTCTTCTTTAGAAGGTGAAGCGTTTGATAACAGTGATTTAATTCAGATAAATTATGTAAATCGAACATATAAAAAAACAGGAACTGTGTTGGAGTATTATTTGATGCGCTTTTTATTGCCGGACATTAAATTAATCCCAGTTGATTAATGAGTAAGGCACTAAAAATTACAATTGTAGGACTTCCATTATTTGCCGAACGACTGGCTGAAAATTTATCGGCGTACGATCCAAAAAACTCATATAAGAGTCTCAATACTTATCACAGTAAAATAGATAAGGTAAAGGCTGCTTTGCGCATTCCTAAATCCGATTGTGTTTTTTCAATTAACGGCAGTATTCAGACAAGTAAAGCATTCGATTTGGCCTTAAAAAAGCAGGTGCCGTTAATTTTGAATTGGGTTGGAACAGACGTTTTGAATGCAATAAAGACCTATAAGGAAGGGGGGTACAGAAAAGAATACATTACAGATGCTATTCATTTTTGTGAAGTGAATTGGATTCAAGAAGAACTAAAAGAAATGGGGATCGAGGCGGAGATTGTCAATTTCGCTGCTTTTGAGAAATCATTTGAACTGAAAGAAGCAAGCTCCGATAAATTTACGATTCTGTCCTATATACCAGAAGTTCGAGCAGATTTCTACGGAATCGATTCGTTTATAAACCTCGCCAAAATATTTCCTGAAATTAATTTTGTCATCGCAGGTTCTGAAGCAATAGAATACCAGCCACTTCCTTCGAATTTAAAAGCATTGGGCTGGGTGGAAGACATGGGTGAGATTTATGATGAATCACATGTCACTGTTCGTTTCCCTGAACACGATGGATTGTCCAATTTTATATTGGAATCTCTTGCTAGAGGGAAGAAGGTATTGTATAAATATCCCTTCAATTATTGCGAGCACTGTTTTGATGAGGCCGAATTAGAAAAAGCTGTTCAAACATTGTATAAAGAGTTTAAGGAAGGGAAATCACTAATAAATAAAAGTGGAGCCGACTTCATCGAATCAAATTTTAATTCAGAACGTATTTTAGGCGAGCTAGTTGAAAGATTTAAACAATTGAAAGATCGAAAATAAAACGGAAATATTGATTTTAGCCTTTGCTTTTCCACCAAACAAGAGGGTGGGAGCATTACGCGCTAATTATTGGCACAAAGAGCTGCCTTCAGCATTCAATTGCAATACAACTGTTATTACGGCGGAAAGAGGTGCAATTGGCGACGGTGTGCATGTTGTTCCTAAAACGGGCACTTCATTCGTCAATCGATTGATAAAAGACGATGGCGTGGTCTGGAGGGAAAACATTCAAATGT
>JBLHVW010000200.1:0-5259 GCA_047628775.1 Salibacteraceae bacterium
GATAAGCTGATACTCCATCAGCTCCGTCAGTTCCATTCGTACCATTGGTTCCAGATGCTCCAACAGCTCCATCGATACCATCAACGCCGTCAGTTCCATTGATTCCGTTAATCCCATTCGTACCATTAGTTCCCGGTGCTCCAACAGCTCCATCGATACCATCAACGCCGTCAGTTCCTTGTAAAGAAGCTACAAATATTGCCTCTGATCCTGAATTACCTTGGTTTAACCATTCCTGATAAGCTGATACTCCATCAGCTCCGTCAGTTCCATTAATTCCGTTAATCCCATTCGTACCATTGATCCCGTTAGTTCCAGGTGCTCCAACAGCTCCATCGACACCGTCAACGCCATCAGTTCCTTGTAAAGAAGCTACAAATATTGCTTCTGATCCTGAATTACCTTGGTTTAACCATTCCTGATAAGCTGATACTCCATCAGCTCCGTTAGTTCCGTTTGTTCCGTTAATTCCATTCGTACCATTGGTTCCAGGTGCTCCAACAGCTCCATCTATTCCATTTGCTCCCGCTGGACCTTGCGGACCTGCTGCTCCTGTCGAACCCTGAGGGCCAGGGATTGAACTTCCTGAAGTTTTAGCATATAATGCGTAGGGTACACTCATTAATTGAGAGGTTCCCATTACTGCGTAACTTGTTCCTCCAGTCAAATCATAAGCGGTTTCAATGTAAAAGGGACCATTTGCCCAATCTATCGTTGTGAAATCATCAAATGTTGTTCCTGTTCCTATTTCTAGATTTACTAAACCATAAGTATTAGTAGTTGGGGCGAAAATTTCAGAATAAACTGCTATTCCTGTAGGACTTCCTTGTAAAATAGTCAATTGAACACCCACTGCTTGGCTATTCAGAATTGTATTTCCTGCATCTCGTACTACTGCCTGGTATTTAAATCCTTCTGGAGCTTGTCCAAAAGAGTTGAATCCCAGTGCAAACACAGTTGCAACTGTAAATATTAATTTTTTCATTGTTATTGTTGTTTAATGAGTTTGAAAGTTTTAAGATATTGAGCCCCATTATTTAGAGTCAATGAATAGCTACCTGGAGCTAATTGACTTACTTGAATTGGTGTTTGCTCAGCGGAAAGTTTATCCTGCAAAACCAATCTTCCTTGAGCATCATAAAGCGAGTATGTTACATTCTCGAACGCGCTTGTTTGAATGTTCAATATGTCTTCCGTTGGGTTAGGGAAAACAATTACTTCGTAGCTAGGAGAATGATCAACCAGTCCTACAAAATTCCAGTTGGTTTGTTGAAAACCTTGTGTGATGTAGTTACTGCCATCCGTACCAGTATTAATAATCACTTCGCCAATTGTAAAGTCGATACTACCATTCGCATTGGAGTAAGAATCTCCTTGCGTGGCTACAACCTCCTGCGCTGAAACAGATACTGTGGTGAATAATGAGAATAATACTAAGTTGTTTTTTATCATAAGCATTTTATTTTAAGGGCGAATGTATACAAAACGGCAAGAGAATTTCAATACCGTAAATAGTAGATAAAACCTTAAATACAGCAATTTAATTAACGAAACAGCTGTTGACTTGAGCACGACAAGCTATAAAAAAAAAGGTCTTTTTAATTGGACTGTAAATTGTAATGAAAATGTAATGCGCGAGTAATGTAGATGTAATAATGCTTATCAAAAAAGAGTTGACTGTTTGTAAGAAAGCAACGTTGCTAGAACACTTTTTTTTGATAAAACCTTGATCCTATTTCATTGTATGAAATAGTGGCATATATAATCCCGTACAAGTGCCTTTTTATTATTTCAGAAAATACTTGATTTTCAGTATAAAAGAGAATTAATTATCTCTTTGGCTTATCTTAGTTCTAACCTACCTTTACAAATTCAATTACACTGACGAACCGACAAAAGCTTCGGCATGTACCCCCCTCCAATAATAGAGAACCGCTGATCAAACCATTTGTCTAACAAATGATGGAAAAGGGAGACGAGTATCAATTGACCAAACAAGGACAAGTTCAAATGAAAACAGATTTCTTCGGAACCCCATCATTTAATCAACCAAATTCAACTGTTCAGGCACGACTCAAAATGTGCAAGCCAAATGATTCTTATGAAAAAGAAGCGAATCAGGTCGCGGACAAAGTGTTTCAAAGTCCAGAGGCCAAGTAAGCAAAGCCAAACATTCAGCGGGTTCAATTGTCGCCATCACCGGAAGCGGGTAGCGATATTATTTAGCGCTCAGAAAGTGAAGATGAATTTAAAATCTACAAGGAACATCGATTGAAAATGTATGAACAGCAAATTGCGGCAATTCCCGAAGGTCCTGACAAGGAAAAGGCGGTCAAAAAATCATCGAAAGATGATGCTTTTTGTGAGTCCGTCAGTAAACAGTTAAAACTTTTTGGAAGAAGGTATTGGTACAATTCTGTTTTCTGTTTAATGGAGTATGTTGGGCGTTTCTTGCCAATACCAAGAGAGGAACGATCGTTTTCAGTTGATTAGTTCTCAGAATTAATTAAACACTACTATTAGTTGCCTCAGAATACGTAAAAAAAATAAATAGATTCAAAATCACATGCTCTTATAATACTTTTTAGTGTAAATTAAAGTGTACTCTTTAGTATAAACAAATGTAATTGTTTATCTTTGCCTCAGATCGGTCGAATTTAACACCTGAAAATTATAAATATTATGAGCAAAGAATCATCCACAGAAACCCTTGAGGATTATACTAATAGTGATTACAAGTATGGGTTTACCAGTAACATTGATACTGAACTTATTCCAAAAGGTTTAAATGAAGATACGATTCGTTTAATCTCTTCTAAAAAGGAGGAGCCGCAATGGCTGCTTGACTGGCGTTTAGGAGCATTTAGGCATTGGGAGACCCTGAAAGAGCCAAAATGGCCGAATGTAAAATATCCACCCGTAGACTATCAGGACATCATTTATTATGCTGATCCGAAACCAAAAAAAATACTCGACAGTTTAGACGAAGTGGATCCTGAACTATTGAAAACCTATGAGAAATTAGGTATTTCAATAGACGAGCAAAAACGATTAACGGGAGTTGCCATGGATATAGTGATAGATAGTGTATCTGTAGCCACTACTTTTAAAGAACAGCTTTCAGAACTAGGTATTATCTTCTGTTCCTTTGGTGAAGCTGTTCAAGAACATCCTGAACTCGTTAGAAAGTATATGGGTTCAGTTGTACCAACTTCTGATAATTTCTTTGCGGCCCTTAATTCGGCTGTCTTTACAGATGGGTCATTCTGCTATATTCCCAAAGGCGTGCGCTGTCCAATGGAGTTGTCCACCTATTTCCGCATCAATTCTGCAGGAACAGGTCAATTTGAAAGAACACTAATTATTGCAGAAGAAGGCAGCTATGTAAGTTATTTGGAAGGATGCACTGCGCCAATGCGCGACGAAAACCAATTGCATGCAGCAGTAGTAGAATTAATAGCATTAGATAATGCCGAAATAAAATATTCTACAATTCAGAACTGGTATCCAGGAGATAAAGACGGAAAAGGGGGCATATATAACTTCGTTACCAAAAGAGGATTATGCGCAGGCGTCAGATCAAAAATCAGCTGGACGCAAGTCGAAGCGGGTTCTGCCGTTACCTGGAAGTATCCAAGTTGTATTTTAAAAGGCGATTATTCAACGGGAGAATTTTATTCTGTTGCAGTAACAAATAATTTTCAACAAGCTGATACAGGCACTAAAATGTGGCATATCGGTAAAAACACGAGCAGCACTATTATTTCTAAAGGGATCTCAGCAGGCCAAAGTGGCAACTCTTACAGAGGTTTGGTTAAAGTAGGGAAAAACGCAGAAAATGCTAAGAATTTTTCTCAATGCGATTCTTTATTAATGGGAGATACATGTGGTGCGCATACCTTTCCATATCTCGAAATTGATAATGACACTGCTCAAGTTGAACACGAAGCCACAACTTCTAAAGTAGGCGAAGATCAACTTTATTATTGTATGCAACGAGGGTTGAGCGAGGAGGATTCTATTAACCTTATAGTTAATGGTTATTGCAAGGATGTTTTTAATGAATTGCCTATGGAATTTGCAGTGGAAGCACAAAAATTGCTTGCTGTAAGTTTAGAAAATAGTGTAGGCTAAACTTCAATTACAAATAAAAATCTTAAATAAATCAACATGTTAATAATAAAAAATTTGCACGCAGAAATTGAGGGGAAAAAAATACTGAATGGTATCAACCTTCAAGTAAACGCTGGAGAGGTGCACGCTATAATGGGACCAAACGGAAGCGGTAAAAGTACCCTGGCACACGTTATAGCAGGCAGAGAAGGGTATGAAATCACGGAAGGTAGTATTACTTATGCGGGAAAAGATCTCCTCGAATTATCGGTTGATGAGCGTGCCAAGGAAGGTATATTTCAGGCATTTCAATACCCTATTGAAATACCTGGTGTTAGTACAGCAAACTTTCTTAAACATACCATTAAAGCCGTTAGAAAACATCAAGAAAAGCCAGATTTGAGTTCAGTCGAAATGCTAAAATATATTAGGGAGAAGGCAAAAATGGTTGAGATGGAAGAAGGGTTTTTAAGCCGCTCTCTAAATCAAGGATTTTCGGGTGGAGAAAAGAAGCGGAATGAAATTTTACAAATGGCTGTTTTAGAACCAAGCCTTGCCGTGTTGGATGAAACTGATTCAGGGCTTGATATTGATGCGCTAAAAATAGTTGCGAATGGTGTTAATCAATTAAAAAGAAAAGACAACGCTTTTGTTGTAATCACACACTACCAGAGGCTGCTCGATTACATTATCCCTGATTTTGTTCATGTGCTATACAATGGACAAATTGTTAAATCGGGGGATAAGAATTTAGCATTGAAGCTGGAAGAGAAAGGATATGACTGGATTAAAGAAGAAGTAGCCGCATTAACAACATCTTAATAAGATAAGCATGACAACTCCAAAAACACCTGATAAAATTGACAGCCGGGAAAAGTTTATTGAACTATTCCAACAGTATGAAGATTCCCTAAACGGACAGAAAAGTTCCGCAGGGCATTCGATACAGAAAACTGCAATTCAACGATTTAGCGATGATTTGTATTTTCCAACCAAAAGAAACGAGGATTGGAAATACACCAATGTTGCTCAGTTACTTCAGCCACTATACCTACAACCAAAACGTGTAGACATTGCAGCAGAAGATATAAACCCTTTTCTTTTTGAAGGGCTGGATGCATACGTGCTTGTTTTTGTGAATGGTAC
>JBLHVW010000201.1:0-5206 GCA_047628775.1 Salibacteraceae bacterium
TTCCTCTCATTACTTCCATCAACATTGGTTTCTCCCAAGGCTGAACGGTAAGTGTACGTCCATCCAAAGTATTTACGTTTGCAACTTGATGAAGTGGTGTTGGCGACCCATAATAATCAACCATTACACCATGCAACATTGCAGGTGATGCCTTTCCTGCTCTTATTTTCAATAATGCTGTTTCTAAGTGTTCGATAGTCTTTCCATTTGCCGACTTCAACTCATCATAGATCATATTTAAATCTTCAACCATGCTTCTAATTATTTAGTTTCTAACTATCGTTCCAACTTCTTCTCCTTTCAGAACCTTAATTAGATTCCCAGGAGTATCCATATCAAAAACGATGATTGGTAAATCATTTTCTTTACATAGTGTAAAGGCTGTCATGTCCATTACATTCAATCCTTTACGGTAAACATCATCAAAGGAAATCGAATCGTATTTCGTAGCATCAGGATTCTTTTCCGGGTCAGCAGTGTAAATTCCATCAACACGGGTTCCTTTTAAAATCACCTCAGCATTCACCTCAATTGCTCTAAGCGACGCCGCAGAATCCGTTGTGAAAAATGGGTTTCCAGTTCCTGCTCCAAAAATCACAACACGTCCTTTTTCAAGATGACGCACTGCTTTTCTACGAACGAAAGGTTCTGAAATCTCCTTCATTTCAATTGCCGATTGCAATCGAGTTTGAACCCCAACTGATTCCAATGCTGCCTGGAGCGCCATTGAATTAATCATTGTTGCCAACATTCCCATGTAGTCACCATGCGTTCGGTCCATTCCACCTTCTTCGGCTTGCACACCTCTAAAAATATTTCCTCCTCCAATTACGATTGCAACTTCAACTCCTGCAGCGCGAATCTCTTTGATTTGCTCCGCATAAATAGCGAGTCTATTGTTGTCAATCCCGAATGCCTTATCTCCCATCAAAGACTCTCCGCTTAATTTCAGGAGTATACGTTTGTACTTCATTTTTAGATTTTTGAAACCGAGCAAATATACTATTCCGAATTCGAAGATTCAAGCAATAAAAGATTCAATAAGCTAAACTTATTAACGATTGAATTCGACCACCAGAAAATCAAGGCCAATTAGTCCCTAATGAAATTCAACAAATGCCCTAAGTAAGCTTCGAAACCAAGTTTAAAAGGAACCTCCGAATGACCCGATCCTTCAACCCGGATTGCAGTACTTTCAGTTCCTCCATAATTTGCATAAATCAGTTCTCCGTTATCAATTGAGACATAAGTGTCTTCCTTACCATGAAGCCATAACAATGGAGAACCGACGTCTTTAATATTCTCAGAATTCTCGAATTTTAAATCCGTAACAAATTCAGCCTGAACATTGATTACAGTCGAACCATTCACCAAATGCTGCACGGAAGCCAAAGGTGACTCAATCATCAATTTTGCAGGTTTGAAATCCGTTCGGTACGCAGCTCTTTCAATACCGGGGATCGCTCCAAGGCTGTATCCGTAGTACATCGTTTTATTCGCATCAGCCCCTTGACTGATCAACCAATCAATGGCTGCATCCGTATCTTCACTCAATCCAGCTTCAGATGAACTGCCTTCTGACATTCCATATCCTCTATAATCAAACATGAAAACGCCGTAATTGTATTTCCCTCCAACGTTGGCTAGCAATGACGCGCGAGAAAAGTAATTGTCCATATGCAAAGACTGACCGTGCAAATAAAGCAAAACAGTATCTGAAGAAATTGTAGCTATATCACCGATGTAAAGACCAAATATTTTATAAACATCGCCTGTCTCTTGATCCACCGAGTTCATTTCGACCAATGTGTAATTTGCTGCATCGGCGAGCATCGCTTGAGGGATTTCTACTTCACCTGAATAATTTTCAAACTCATAAGCTTCCAACTTGGCACCTGGAAATGCCAATCCATCCAAAACGACTTTCTTACATCCGCAAGAAACCGATACTAAGACAAGAATTAAAAGTGCATTTTTCATGATTCTTTCTTTTTAGTGTTTAACATTTTTCTGAACCCAAAATAGAACCCAGTCGCTCCGTTTTCTCCAGTTATTCCTTTATACGGAACAAATGGCGATGCACTATTCAAATAAGGGGCAATGAATTTGATTTCAGTGAACAATTCCCATCCCCGTTCTTTTCCTTTAAATACGTGTCCAACCTGAGGGCTAAACAAACCGTAGCGATTGCGTCCTTGCGTTTCAATTCCAGCAAAATCAAAATAGTTATTGATTCCAAAATAAAAGTAGTTCCTTCGTTTACCATAATTATAGTAAGCATTGATATCCAATATCGGCCATAATTTTGATTTGCGATCATTGAAGTCATAGATAAAATTGACTGAAGGTGCTACAGATATATGTGGCATCCATTTCTGTTTCAATTTAGGAGTAAGGTAAGTTACACCGACATCGATTTGAGCGTTACCAAAGAATAATGCTGTCGTGTGAAGTCCGCCGTGGAGCGTTAAATCGTCTCTCAAACCGTACCCAACTTCCAATTGTGTCAAAGGCACTGGAATAGGAGCTCCTGCAAAGTCAATGAACGGCCCTCCTAAACTAACGCCAACCGCAAGTTGATCTTTCTCTAGAGGCTCTACGAATCGCGAAGGCCCACAGGATGCTATTAACAAGGCCGCAGACAAAAAGAGTAGTAATTTCATAATATAGAATATAACAAAAAACCCTGACACCAAAAGGCACCAGGGTTTTTAAATAGTTTCAATTTATCTTAAGATAAAGCTAAACGTTTGAATTCAGTAACAGTCAAACCAGACTCAGCACCGTTAAGGAACTGCTCTACAGTTTGTTTGTTATCTCTAACGAAAGGTTGGCTCAACAAAGTGTTTTCTTTGAAGAATTTACCTAAACGTCCTTGAGCAATTTTATCAGCCATTTCAGCAGGTTTCCCTTCTTGAATAGCTAAATCTTTTCCAACTTCAAGTTCTCTTGCGATAGTCGATTCATCGATACCTTCTTTACTTAATGCGAGAGGATTCATTGCAGCAACTTGCATTGCAACTTGTTTCCCTGCGTCAGAAGCCGCCTCTGAACCATTAGTCAATCCCACTATAGTAGCCAATTGATTTCCTGGGTGGTTATATCCGACAACGCATTCAGCATTGATTTTCTCGTAACCAGAGATCACCAACTTCTCACCGATAACACCGATCTGTTCGATCAATTTCTCAGAGATAGAAAGTTTTTCGTTGTAAGCCAATGCTGTCAACTCATCAATGCTATCTGGCATTTTGTTGATAGCGATATCAACTAATGATTGAACAAAAGCTTGAAAATCGGAGTTCTTTGCAACAAAATCAGTCTCACAGCTTAATGCCAATACAACACCTGATTTACCATCAACAGTTGATTGAGCGTAAATCAAACCTTCTTTGGTTTCATTGTCCCCTCTTTTAGCAGCAACTTTTTGACCTTTCTTTCGAAGAACATCAATTGCTGCTTCGAAATCACCGTCTGTTTCAACAAGAGCTTTTTTGCAATCCATCATGCCTGCTCCCGTTTGCTTTCTTAACTTATTTACATCTGCAGCTGTAATTGCCATGGATATAAGATTTAAATATTAGTAATTCTATTAATTTCTTTTTGAAGAGTCACTTGCAGTTCCATATCGAAACCTCTCGTTTCCTCTTCTTTCGACTAATTACTTAGTCAGGTCATCTTTTGATTCCCAATCGACTAATTACTTAGTCTCTTCCTTAGCGTCTGCTGCTGGAGTTTCTTCAACTGCAGGAGCTTCTTCCTTCTTAATTCTTGGCTTTTTTACTGCTGCTGGCTTTTCAGCTGCAGGAGCTTCTTCAGTTTTTGCCGCTTCCGTTGCTTGAGCTTCAACTACTGCTTCTGCCGCTGGAGCTTCAACAGCTGGTGCTGCATCTGCTTTCGCTTTAGCTGCTTCTTTCTTCTCAGCTTTCGCTGCAGAATCTTTAGCTGCCATGTCTTTATCGCTCTTACGCTCAGACAATCCTTCTTTGATCGCTCCACAAATCTCATCCATAATAATGGTAATTGATTTAGTAGCATCATCATTTGAAGGGATAGGGAAATCAACCAATTTAGGGTTAGAGTTAGTATCTACCATTCCGAATGTAGGAATATTCAATCTTTTTGCTTCAGAAAGTGCGATATGCTCTTTTAAGATATCAACGATAAAAATAGCTGCAGGCTGACGCGTCATGTCTGCAATAGAACCAAAATTCTTTTCTAGTTTTTCACGTTGACGTGTTTTAAACAAACGCTCTCTCTTGTTCAATGTTTCCCAAGTTCCGTCAGTCTTCATCTTATCGATAGAAGTCATTTTACGGATAGATTTACGTGTTGTTTGGAAGTTCGTTAACATTCCACCTGACCAACGTTCTGTTACGAAAGGCATGTTAAGTTCACTCACTTTATCAGCGATGATATCTTTCGCTTGTTTTTTAGTTGCAACGAATAAAATTTTCTTTCCCGATTTTGCAATTTGCTTTAAGGCAGCAGCCGATTGATCTAAATGAGCAATTGTCTTATTAAGGTCAATAATGTGAATTCCTTTTTTTTCCTCAAAGATGTACGGCGCCATTGCTGGGTTCCATTTTCTTCTAAGGTGTCCGAAATGAACACCTGCATCTAATAAATCTTCAAATTTAACTTTTGACATTTTTTCTTTTTTAATTGTTTACGTTCCTTTAGCAATCAATCCAAGAGGGGCTTTCGCAGTACTCAAAGACTTAGATACTAAACAATCGTCAAAAAGCTCTCCTGGTATTTCCGATAAAAACCGAAAGCACAGAGAACAAATATTTTTTAACGTTTCGAGAATTGGAATTTCTTACGAGCCTTTGGTTGCCCTGGCTTTTTACGCTCCACCATTCTAGGGTCACGTGTCATCAATCCTTCTGCTTTCAATAAAGTCTTGTTCTCTTCATCTATTTTCACCAATGCTCTTGAAATCCCTAAACGGATTGCTTCAACTTGACCATTGATTCCTCCACCTGCAACATTTACTGTTACGTCATACTGACCAACTGTATCAGTCAATTCGAATGGTTGGTGAATTTTAGATTGAAGAACAGATACAGGGAAAAATTCCGTGTAATCTCTTTTATTGATTGTTACCTTTCCTTTACCTTTTGACATGTAAACTCTGGCAACCGACGTTTTTCTTCTTCCTAATGTGTTAATTATTTCCATGCTGCTATTTAAATGTATCTAA
>JBLHVW010000202.1:0-5126 GCA_047628775.1 Salibacteraceae bacterium
ATGAATACAGCCCAAGATATTATTGATCATTTAGAGCTCACACCTCATCCTGAAGGCGGATTCTACAAAGAAACGTTTCGAAGTGAAGGTTCTATCAGTAAATCTGAATTGGGTGAAGATTACGGTGGTGATAGAAGTTACAGCACAGCGATCTACTTCCTTTTGACGTCTGATTCATTTTCGGCATTTCATAGAATCAAACAAGATGAATTTTGGCACCATTACGATGGATCTGCAATAAACGTTCATGTCATTGATTCGAATGGAATATACAGCTGCACAAGAGTTGGGAAAGACTTTAAGAATGGCGAAGTTCCTCAGTTCGTTGTAAAAGGTGGCTGTTGGTTCGCGTCTGAAGTTAGTGACAATAGTCCTTTTTCATTGGTTGGATGTACGGTTTCTCCAGGCTTTGATTTCAATGATTTTGAATTGGCCGAAAGGGCCGAACTTACTGAGGTTTATCCTGAGCATTTGGATGTTATTTCGAGATTGACGAGGTAGGTATTGGAATTTGGATATTGGATGTTAGACGTTGAAGTTTTAAAAAATGAACGTCTAAATTCTAATATCCAAAAGTGAGTGCAACGAACGACCAAATACCCAAGAGGCGTCAGCCAGTCCCCCTATGTCGCCGGTTGTTTTCTAATAATTCTCCAAAATAGTTTCGGTAAAAAACGCTTGATCATTACTACTTTAACTTCTCTATTTCCAATCAGGACTTCCTTTTTATTCTTTCGAACTGCATCTAAAAGTTGTCGTGCGCATTCTTCCGCTGACATTCCCGTTTCTTGGTTGTGATCCATGATGCCATGCTTCTCGCCGGATGCACTGATCGCATTCACTGATATTTCCGTGTTTATCTTACCAGGACAGGCAATTGTCACGTGAATATTGTTCTTCTCTTCCTCCAGCCTTAAACTCTCATAAAAGCCGTGTAACGCATGTTTAGATGCACTGTAAGCACTTCGCAAGAAGAAACCAAACTTCCCAGCAATACTTGAGATGATTAAGTAATGTCCCGATTTTTGTTCACGAAAAACAGGTAGGATTGCTTTCGCTAAAGCGATGTTTCCAAAGTAGTTAATTTCCATAATTCGTCGGTCGACATCCAATGGTGTTTCGTGCACTTCAGAACGTTGCGACTTGCCTCCATTATTGAATAGAAAATCGATTCTTCCAAAATGGTCTTTGACTTGTTTAACTAAATCTTCAAAGTTTCCAGATTTCTCAAGGTCCAATGGAACAATCAGATGGTCCTCTGAATTTTGAAGCTTTGCTTTCAACTCTTGAAGTTTAGATTCAGTACGAGCAGACAAAACAACTTTACCGCCTTCATTCGCGACTTGAACAGCCATCGACTCGCCTATTCCAGATGAAGCACCTGTGATCCAAACAACTTTATCCTTGAACATGTAATTGTATTAGTTGAGAATCAAAAATAGTATAAAATAGTAAGGAGTGCACACAATTGCGATTTGGCATTCTTACAAAACAAAAAAATCCCGCCTCAATTAAGAAACGGGATTTATATCAGTGGTTTCGATCCTAAAGATCTTCTGGTAATTCAATTGTTTTAAATTCTTTTTGTTTTGCTTTCAACTGATCGATGAAAACAATTTTGAATTTTTCACCATCAACAGAGTAAATCATTTCAGAGATTCCGTTAATAATAGCGGGTTGCAATTTTTTTGAATTGTAGAATTTAGCGTCTACTAATTCGTAAGTATTATCATCATACTGAAGAAATACAGAAACAATTTTTCCGTTTTCAACACGGGCTTTACCACTAATACAGCGTGATCCACCATCTTCAAAGTATGAGATATAAACATTTCTGTGCATGTCATCCGAAACAGAATGTGAACCTCTAGCGTCAAATGCTTTTTGTAATCTTGTGAAGCAATCTTGAGATGTTGCCGACATAGATAATAGCACCCCGAAGAACATTAATAGTATTCTTTTTTTCATATTTAGCGTTTTTTGAGCTTGAGCCCGAGTTTCAAATATAGCAAGTTTGGTTTAATTTTTGTCGCCTGCTATTTAATTTCTTTATTTTGTGACAAATTCAATTTCAATGAGTGAAAACCAAATAGCAGACCAATTTTCCCAATCTTTGGAGATTTTGCAATTATTTAACAATTCAGAAAACATTGCGAAAATCACAAGCGCGGGTGATATCATGACTTCCAGCATAAAAGATGGAGGAAAAATAATCAGTTGTGGAAATGGCGGTTCAATGTCTGACGCAATGCATTTTGCAGAAGAATTGACTGGACGCTTCAGAGACGACCGACCTTCAATCGCTGCTTTATCAATTTCTGACCCCAGTCATATTACTTGCGTTGGAAATGACTATGGCTTTGATTCTATTTTTTCTCGATACATTGAGGGTTTAGGAAAACCGGGGGACGTTTTGCTTGCAATATCCACCTCTGGAAATTCCAAGAATGTCATTAATGCAATTAATGAAGCCAAAAGAAAAGGAATGTTGGTCATTGGGTTGACAGGTAAAACTGGAGGTGAAATGGCACATCTGTGCGATGTTGAAATAAGAGCTCCACATTCTGAGTATGCAGATCGAGCTCAAGAGATTCATATTAAGGTGATTCATTCACTTATTGGTTATATTGAAAATAATATCTAACAACGAACGAAACACGGCAACGAATTAATTACATTTGCAGCGAAATTTTATCAAGAACAATGGGAACAATTGCACAACAATTTGAGTCAGGAGGACAAAGCTCTGACAAAGGAATATTTAACAACTTAGTGATGCTTGCGCGTGTTGACGGAACTGTTGACCAAACGGAACAAGATTTATTGAATCGAATTGCACACCGTTTGTCTTTAACGGATGAACAGGTGAGTGAAATTCTTGAAAACCCTAATAATTACCCAATGATTCCACCTTCCGGAAAGGAAGATAGAATTGAGCGTTTTGTTCAGTTCATTGAAATGATCTGTATTGATGGAGTTATTGACGCTAAAGAAGAGAAACTAGCAAACAAATACGGAATTGCTTTGGGTTATAAATCTGAACAAGTTGATGAATTAGAGTCTATAATTATAGAAAAACTTAAGGCAGGCGTTGAAACAAATGAAATTGTTGCTTCGTTGATGTAAAAGTATATTACTTTATTTTGAGCCGTTCTAATACAAATTAGAACGGCTTTTTAATTGTAAACAAGTTGTTGACAACTCCACATCCTTATTGCGCTAGAAACCGTTTTCGATGGATTAAATTCCTTAAATTTGTCGCTTACCTGAATTTTAAATGGTTCACGAGGAATTACAGACTAAAGTAAAGAGCATCTTCTCCGCATACTTGGAGCAAAATGGACACAGAAAAACACCTGAACGATTCGCCATACTCGCTGAAATTTATAACTACGAAGGACACTTTGATATTGAGTCTCTTTATGTTGAAATGAAAAATCAGAATTACCGAGTTTCGCGAGCGACGCTTTACAACACCATAGAACTTTTATTGGCTTGTAACCTTGTCAGAAAGCACCAATTCGGTAAAAACATCGCACAATTTGAAAAAGCACACGGTTCTAAACAGCACGATCATGTTGTTTTAACGGATACGGGTGAATTGCTTGAGTTTTGCGACCCAAGAATTCAAAACATTAAATCAACTATTGAAGAAATTTTTGATATTGAAATACAACACCACTCTTTGTATTTCTACGCAGTAAGAAAAGGAACTAAAAAGAAATAATTTGACTTTAGAATTTGACATAAACATCGAAGATCCTGTTATTACTTATTCCTTGGCAGGAAAAATTACCTCAGACGACGATTTCGAGGAATTGGAGAAATTGGTATTTGATCACTTGAATCAAAATTATTTCAGAATCATTTTTGATTTAGCAGAATTAACCCACACAAACTCATCCGGAATTGGATTCTTTATGAGAACGCTGACAAAAGCAAGAATTTTAGGGGGAGATTTGGTTTTATTAAGAATTGAAGGAAACGTTAAGAAGATCTTTCAAATAGCGAAGCTAGATGAGGTCTATACTATCTATACGAATAAAGAAGAAGCATTAAATCACTTTAAGCAAATACAATGAAAGTAGACGTATTACTCGGTTTACAATGGGGAGATGAAGGCAAAGGAAAAATTGTCGATGTATTGACTCCTAAGTACGACATTATCGCGCGTTTTCAAGGAGGGCCAAATGCTGGTCACACACTTGAGTTCAATGGTATCAAACATGTTTTGCATACGATTCCGTCTGGTATTTTTAGAGATGGCGTTATGAACTTGATTGGAAACGGTGTCGTTATTGATCCTGTAATTTTCCAAAGAGAATTGGACAAATTAGAGCCGTTCAACATTGATTACAAGTCAAGATTGTTGATCTCTAAGAAAGCACACCTTATTCTTCCAACACATCGACTTCTTGATGCAGCCTCTGAAGCAGCAAAAGGAAAAGATAAAATTGGTTCGACATTGAAAGGTATCGGCCCAACGTATATGGATAAAACGGGAAGAAACGGATTGCGAGTTGGAGATATCTATTCGCCGAACTTCGAAGAAAAGTACAAAGCGCTCGTTGAAAAGCACAAGCAAATGCTGAAGCGTTATGAAGATTTCACTTATGACCTTTCTGAATTAGAAGGTCCTTGGATGGCTGCAATTGAATTATTGAAAGAATTGGAAGCTGTGGATAGCGAACAATACATCAACGATGCAATCAAAGCGGGTAAGAAGGTCTTGGCTGAAGGTGCTCAAGGAACAATGCTTGATATTGACTTCGGAACATATCCATTCGTTACTTCTTCAAACACTGTTACTGCTGGAACTTGCACTGGTTTGGGTGTTGCTCCAACAAAAATCGGAAATGTAATCGGAATTTTCAAAGCCTATTGCACAAGAGTTGGTAGCGGTCCTTTCCCTACTGAACTTGAAGATGAAGTTGGCGAGAAAATTAGAAAAGAAGGATCTGAATTTGGAGCAACTACTGGACGTCCAAGAAGATGTGGTTGGGTTGATTTACCGCAATTGAAATATGCGATTATGATCAATGGTGCATCTGAGCTATCAATGATGAAAGCAGATGTTTTAGATAATTTCGATACGATTCGTGTTTGCACGCATTACTTAATTGATG
>JBLHVW010000203.1:0-5118 GCA_047628775.1 Salibacteraceae bacterium
CTGAACACTGTATATGGAAGTGGAACCGGGCGTAACCTGAACGCTTGACGATGTACTTATCGATTGATTCAAGGGATCAAACCATTCGAAGGTGTAATTTGCAATTGTCGTGTTTGTCAGAATTCCATTCAGGAGGCTCGATTCGCCTGAGCACAGCAATGAATCTCCGTCTATTTCAACGTTGAGTTCGGTTAAATCAACGAAAACGGAATCGGTCAAAGTGCAACCTGATGGAGAAACTACAGACACGTAAAACGTGGATGTAGCACTTGGCCAAATTGAAATACTGTCATTGAGCACATTGCTCGTTATAGAAGGATTCGGAGTCCAAGAAAAAACATAACCCGACCCTGCTGAAGGCGTTGTTACCAATTCCAATTGCTGATCAGAACACAATGTCGTATCATTTGTTGTCGCTAATGTAAATTCTGGATTCGCGTCAATAAAAACTGAATCTGAATAAATACAATTTCCTTGTCCAATTTCCAGAATATACCACGTTGGATTTTCTGGGGAAGCAATAGGATTTGGACTGGTAGGATCATTAAGCGTTAGTGCTGGCGACCAATTGAAATTCAAATTGGCACTATTTATCACTGAAATCAAAGCGTTATCAATAATCCAAACATCTTGATTTGGAGCTGAGAAATTTGGTTGAATCCACCTAAATCGTGTGGATGCCGTCTGAGCTCCAGCTGGAATAGACAGCGTAACATAAGTGAAAGTGGGATAACTAAACTCAAACAACGTAGCAACTGTAACCCACGTTAATCCTGCGTTTGTTGAATATTCAAAAAGGATGTCCTCTCCAAAGTCGGCATCATCACAAGGCGCGATTCCGTTGGCCACTTTCAAATAAAAATCAACATTACCCCCTTGGGAAACGTCCAAATCGACGGTTTCTGCAAATCGATTGAGCGCACCGCTAAAATAAAGTCCTTGTCCAGAATTCGATCCGCATACCGCCGATGGTGTTCCCCCCGTAATGGAAGTCCATAAATTTGGATTTGTTCCACCATCAAAATCTTCATTGAACACAACTTGCTGAACTTCACTTAAAAGCTGGGTTGAATCTGGTGCACACAATTGATAATTGCTTGCAGTAACATCAACAGACTGAACTCCACCGCCTGAAACATAAACGTAAACACTGTCCGAAGCCAATGTGCAAATTCCTCCAATAGTTGAAACCGTCACGCCATACCAACCACTTTCTTGTACAAGAAGTGTCGGCGATTGCAAAGTCGGATCATTGAATTGATATGCTGGAAACCAATTGTATTCAAAAACGCCAGGAGAAGAAATTTGGACGTCAACCTGAACGCTTTGAAACAAACAAACCGTGTCTTCACTTACCGTTGCGTTAATCACTGGAATTGTTGGAACAGCAACGCTGAAATTGAAACTCAGAGGACAACCAGAAACGAATGAAAGTCCATTGATCTCATACACATCGGTTATGATTGGCGGATATAAATTGAGAATGTTCGACGTTCCAATAATTGTGGTTGGGTCGGAAAGCGTGCTCCATTCTGGATTAAAAATTGGATATGGCGGAGAAAGAACAACCGTGTCTGTGGTGCAGATCAAAGAATCAATCTGCAAGACCTGTTCAGCCTTGTACGAACCAACGGAATACGCATAACTTTCAGCATTCCCCATTCCATAGCTGTAAGCCGTAAAACCATTTGCAGCGTAAATGTTATGGCTTCCTTGCGTAACTGCAACTTGCGCATACGCGTTTATTGGATTTGATGGAAATTGAGAAAAACTTCCCACAGGAATTGGAATATTGTCCAAAAGAACGGTTCCAATATCCGCAGTTTCCACGACTACATTTAAGAAGTGAGTCGTAATTATTAATGAGGAAACGGTACTAAATGTCACTTCATTAATTTTCTGATCGTTGGCGTTCAAAATCAGCATTGCCGGATCGCCACTCAATGAGCAAGCATCGCCTTGCATGTGCTGAATGACTTGGATCGGGCTGTTGGAAACGACTTGTTGGGCCGTCGAAATATTATTGTATTCAAGAACCTGACCAGATGTCATGTTAAATGGCGCTCCACCGTTGATAGAAACTTGCGTACCGTTATCCCGCGCCAAAATTCGATAGGTGTAGGATCCGGTTGATTGAAATGGCGCGATATAATATTCCGTTCCCCATGTTTCGATTGGGAAAAGCTGATCGTACATGTGGTCACAGGTACTACAATTGGTGGGAACGTTACTGCATTGTGCCCCACCATAAACGGCAAAAGGGCGGCAATCTCCACTCAATGGCGTTGCTTCGATTAACGTTCCGGTAAGATCGGCTGCCGCGACTTGAGAATACACTTGATAGGTTTCACCTTGATCCAAGTCGATAATATATGGAACTCCAGCGTTATGTCCTCCTGCTGTTGATACGGAAGGCGTAATTTGAATTTGCGTCCCGTCTTCGGTTGCGACAATTAAAAATTCTGATTTGTTCGAAGCTCCCAGCCCGTTGTAAGCAGAAACGAGGTAATTGGTTCCTAGCGCAACTTTAGGAAGAATTTTCGACGCATCGGCACTGAATGTCGCAAAATTAATCGCAAACACACTCACGGTATCTGTTGTAGTAATGTGAACGCCTTTATTGTCAACGACATCATTGCTGGTGTGCTCTGCGACAATATTGGGTATAATAATGGTTGTTGTTGCATTCGGAATGACCGTAAAATTAGCCGTCCAACCAACGAGTGGCAATTCAACCGTTCCTGTGCAAGCCGTTTGTCCTGTAACGAACAAACGCAATTCGGCATTACTCGAGCCTGAATTGTTCATGTAGCCCATCCAAAAATCAGTTCCAACAGTTGGGATTGTATTTTGTGCATTCGAGAAAAAGCTCAAAGACAGGAAACTAGCGAAAAATAGAAGCTTCGCGGTTGCACACAAAAGTACATTAATTGGTTTTAGCATAAGTTTAACAGTCTCGCGACAATTATAACGAGAATTAGTAGAAGAAGCTTGAATAAAACCTGAATGGTTGGTATTGGCTATTTAAGTGTTGATTTTTAGTAAAAGTATATGCTTTTTTAAAAAATAGCCCGTTAAAAGATGATTTACTATTTTTCATAGTGCTTTCAACCCTTAATACTTCGCGAACATGGCGTAAAAAAACGTTCAGTACACATCCAATTCAGTTTTGTATTTTTAGCACATGAAACTAAAACTCTCCTTCACCTCATCGTTAATCAGTAAAACGAAACCAATGAAAATTCAATTGACGCTCCTTCTTGTTTTAGGGCTGAACGTATCGCTCTTCGGTCAAGAACTAACAACAGATGACTATCAAAAAGAAGAGGTCTACATTGAAATGCGCGATGGTGTAAAATTATTTACAAGCATCTATTCGCCAAAGGAACCCAAAGAAGATTATCCTGTTTTGATGATCCGAACATGTTATAGTGTCGCTCCTTATGGAGAAGATACAATGCCCGACAAAATCATGCACAATCCAGATTTGGTGGCCTCTGGATATATTTTTGTGAAGCAAGATGTTCGTGGTCGATGGAAGAGTGAAGGCCTTTTTGAGAACACCAAACCACCTTATTCATGGAGCGATAAAAAACAAACCGACGAAGTGACGGATTCGTATGACACGTATACTTGGTTGGCTAAAAACTTAAAGAATTTCAATGGAAACATCGGTCAATACGGCAATTCGTATCTAGGGTTTACATCTCTTGTCGCCTCTGTAACCAACCACCCAAATCTAAAGGCCGTTTTAGCGATGGCACCCGTGACCAATTTTTACTTCGAAGATTTCAATCGTTATGGATTGTATGGAATGAATTACATGCCCGTAATGGACGTTTTTGGTATTCAAAAAAGCGACACTACGTCAAAAAGTTGGTACAATGTAGTCGACAAACCGTTTATGCTCGATCCAGAAAAAGGATTGACTGAAGATTATTACGGTTACTTTCTCAAGCGAAGAGCACTCAGCAAAACAGCGTACATGATTGATTCCAATAATTTTTTCTGGAAGAACATCACCGAGCATCCGAATTACGACGCGTACCGTCAGGAAAGAAATTGGATTCAATATTTGAAAAAAAGCAAATGCCAAACGATGGTTGTTGGCGGATGGAATGACGAACAGAACTTGTACGGCATTTTAAATTCCTTTAAAAAGATGTATGCCGATGCGCCGAAATCGAAAGTACAATTGGTTTTGGGCCCATGGTCGCATGGACATCCGCAGCGAAGAGATACGGCGTATTATTTAGGTGATATATTCTATGGCAATGATCTTTCAAAGAACTACCAAGAGCAAATCGAATTCAATTACTTTGAGCTTCATCTAAAAGAAAAAGGTGCAAAGGAAGCGCTCGACTTTAGAGCACATGTTTTCGACACGGGAAGTAAAAAATGGGTGGATTTCCAAGACAACCCTTTCGATGGTAATTTGGAGGAAATCACTTTTTACCTGAACCCAAATGGCACACTATCTAAGGAATCGACAACTGAAAGTCAGACGTATGTTTCTGATCCAGATCATCCTGTTCCATTTTTGAAAGATGATGACTTTCACATTTTGGCGCCAAAGCATTACATGACAGACGATCAACGCTTTGTTTCAAGACGCGCTGATGTACTCACCTTTGTCTCGGAACCAATGACGGATTCAACGACTGTGAAGGGCGAAATTAAGGCGCTGATTCAATTCGCAACGGACCAGCAAGACGCCGATCTTTATGTGAAAATCATTGATGTTTTTCCAATGGACCGCGAACCGGAAGCAACGGATAAACCTGACGTAAAAATGAATGGGTTTCAGCACTTGGTTCGATGTGGATATATCCGCGGACGGTATTATGATTCTTTTGAAACGCCAAAACAATTGGTTCCTGGCGAAAAAACAGAAATTGAAGTACCGTTGCTCGAGGTGCTGCATACATTCAAACCGGGACACAGAATCATGATTCAAATTCAAAGTTCTATGTTTCCTTTGTTTGACTTGAACCCTCAGAAGTACGTCGAAAATATTTACGAGGCGACGGATTCCGATTTTGAATCTGCTGTTCATGAGGTGTTTGGGGATAGTAAAGTAGTTTTGCCTGTTGTGAAGGAGTAGGTTTTAAAGGTAGA
>JBLHVW010000204.1:0-5105 GCA_047628775.1 Salibacteraceae bacterium
GAATCCGCTTGCAAACCGTCTTGATGTTCCAGGGAAGTCGCCTGCAAAATTCCAAATATTTAAGCTTGGGTCGTATTCCCAAACTTCACTTGTTACATCTGAAAGTCCGAATGCACCATAACCTGTTACAATGTATCCTTTTCCATCATGCGTTAAAGCAACGGATGCTGATCTGGCCAAACCTGGGAAAGCAGCTCGAGGTGTCCAGGAATCAATTGAGGCTTTGTACTCATAAAGCGACGTTCCATTTTTCATGTACCCTTTGCCATTTAAAACAAATGCAGAGTTCCATGACCATGTTGAGAAGGGCGCTGGGTTTTTCGTTGACCATGTTTCCGAAACGGAATCAAATTCATAAACGTCACTTCCTGAAACATAATAACCTTTGTCTCCAATTGCGAAAGCAGATCTGTTTCCGAATACTTCTGGGCATATAACTACAGCGGTCCATAGATTCATAGCTGGATCGTATTTGTAAAGCATCGCATCACCTAATGTACCACCAGTCAAATAACCGAAATTTCCAATTGCCATTGCGACAGTTCCGTAGTTTCCGTTTCCACTGTTTGCAATGTAATCCGCTTTTTGAGCCCATGAATTCGATGCGGGATCATATTCCCACCAGTCTGATAATACGATATTGGGGCCTGCACCATTATAGTGTCCTAAACCCATGTAGCCTTTAGTGCCAATTGCCAATCCAGTTCCTCTGTGCCTACCGTGAGAAGCAAAATCCGCTCTGGTTTGCCACCACGCCGAAGCGTCAAAAGACATTAGGGCAGCGGCAAAAACAAGTATGTATATTCCTTTAACCATTAGTGTATAATTACATGACCATTTTTAACAATACGATCTTCGTATTGAATTGAGTAGATATAACTTCCAGACTTAAGAGCAGTAACGTTAATGCTATTAAGGTTGGCTTTCAAAGCTTCAGTATAAACAATTTGTCCAGTGAGGGAAGTCAATGAAAGTGTCATTTTTTCCATTGGAACTTCTTCTGCCCAATCGACGTCAATGTTTAGAACATCCGTACTAGGATTTGGAAAAGCATTTACGGATATATTGTCTAAGTTTTTCTCTAACAGTGCCAATGAATAATCGAATTTCCAGAAGTCTTTAAAATTGGTTCCGTTCGTTCCCATTCCAACATATGCCACTCCGTTCAACACCGTAGCGGAAAGGTACCTTCTTGCTGTTCCGTCGAAATCGTCAATTCGAGTCCAAGTGTCAGTTGTAGGATCAAGTTCCCACATATCTTTGTAGTTCGTTCCACTTGAAATATCAACTCCTGTTAAAACGTATCCTTTTCCTCCCAATGAAAATGCTGAAGCTTCCATTCGAGTAATTAAACCTTCTAAAGGATCATCTCCAACATCTTGAATTTGTGTCCATGAGTTCAGTGCTGGATTGTATTTGTAGAAGTCAGCAGAAGACCAACTTCCGGTTTCTCCTGTTCCTGCGTAGCCGTAGCCTCCAATTGAGAAGGCAACACCCGACATCCGAGCTCCACCGGGTAAAGGCGCAATTTGAATCCACGAGTCTGTTACTGGAGTATATCTGTAAAAGTCAGCAGAGCCTGTTCCTGTTCCAACGTATCCATAACCGTTCACAGTAAAAGCACTTGCTCCACGTCTTCCCACACCTGGGAAATCAGCAATTTGTGTCCATGTGTTTGTCGCTGGATTGTATTTAAAAAAGTCTTGAACCAATTGCGTTGATGGAACCCTTCCCGTTCCTACATAGCCAATGTTGTCGATAGCAAATCCTGCCGCATGGTAACAAAGACCGCCGCCGTAATTTGCCTTTTGCGACCAAGAAGAAGTTGCAGGATCGAATTCCCACCAATCTTCAAAAAGAACATTGATCCCCGCTCCATTGTAATGACCAAGCCCGGCATAAATTTTATTTCCAAGGGTAAGCATGGTCGTTCTGTGCCTTGCAGTTCCACCGAAATCAGTTTGTTGAATCCAGCCTGCGGCCGATGAGGAAGAAGCTATGAAAACGATTAGTAGTGCGTAAAATAATTTCATTATTCAATGATTAATTTTTTATCGTGAACCTGCGTTTCGCTTTGCAGACGAACAATATAGAATCCTGGAGAAAGTGTCGAAACTTCAATATTTTGGTTGATCTCTATAGTATGATCAAGGACCACTTTGCCTTCAGTATTTAAGATTGAAACATTGCCCGAATAATTTCCTCCGAGTTGAAAAGAAGTATGCGCCGGATTCGGGAAGATCGCAAATGGATCATTTGCCAATTCAGTTGTTCCAAGAACTCCTTCGTTAATTGTCAGTGTGTATGCACCCATTTCAGTTCCCCAACCTTCAACAACAATGTAAAGTGAATCGTGCCCAGCTGTTGCAAAATTAATTTCGGATGAGGTTCCACAACTTGCGTAATCATCATTAAGTGCCAATGTGATTCCCCATTTATCTTGAACAGATAGGTACGTATCAAAAGACGAACCGCACAATGAAGCGTTTATCGATGTTAACGTTCCAGGTGTGATTAGGTAATAAACATCAGGTGAATTGTATGCTGGGTTTTGATTGCTGTAGCAAAATGAATTGTCATAAGATTCGGAATATGGAATTGAAGCCACGATGCGTGGATCAGAAGAATCGTCGCCAACATAACTTGAGCAATCAATACCATTTTCAATTTCAATTATGAAATCGGTAACTGATCCCCACGTAAACCCTATACATGGATCCAACGGTAGAGATTGGCTTTCCGCTTGCAATACTCTCATTTTCGTTTGGCCGGACAATGCGCTAGCAGGAATACTAACTACATAGTTAGCAGGTGCCATAGGTGGCGATCCTTGCCAAGTAATTACTTCTTCAGAAGGTTCAAATAAATTATTTGCATTAAAGTCAATCCAGACCGTTGCAACGCTTCCATAATTCCCTCCACACGTTCCGAATTGTATAGTCATAACGTATGCCGAACCAGCATTTACTGTAGTTGTTTCAACCAAGTATTCTTCAACGCCTAAAACGCCTGGGCAACCAACATAATTAATTCCGCCTGAAGTGCCCGTAAATTGTAAGCCTTGCAATTGAGAGTCGTTTACACTAGACGGGCCACCTGTCATGCAGTATTGGCTTTTGGCCATTAAACTTGTTGAAACGATAAGTGCAGTTAGTAGTATTTTAATCATGCGCATTTAGGTAGGAGTTAACAATTTGTTAATATATGAATAATAATTTATTTACACGTGTGAGAGACTTCCTTTTGACAGATAATGTTGGCTTCCTAGAAGAAATAAATAATAAGTCGTTAATAACTTTTGAGAACATGATAAAAAAAGAACGGAAATTCCTTGCAAATTTGTAGACCAACTATAAAATTACAATCATGCAAGCAGAACTTACTTTAGAAGACCAAATTCAAGATTTAAAAAGCCAATTGACCGGCGATATGTTTCAAGATATGGATCTAAAAGATAAGATTCACAATCTGGAAATGCAGGCGAAGGGTGTTAAACCAACAGATAGTCACTTTGACTGTGTAGGATGTGGATCTTAGTTTAAACAGGAGGTTTGAACAGCGGGTGATCGAAAGGTTGCCCTTTTTTATGCGTTAAATTTTGTGGTTGTTGAATGTTTCGTCCTTACCTTTTTAAAGTCAAGTTCAACTTCGTCCAAACATTACCGTTTACTGTCACCTTGCTTGTATTGTTATGATTAATTTTAAAACCTACTTTTTTGTAGCAATTAATAGCTCCTTTATTCCAGTCAAAAACGTTTAGATCAACCTCGTTAATTTTTTGATCTTGAAATAGCAAATGAACCATTTTTCGAACTATTTGCTCTCCAATTTGTTTCCCTCTCAGTTCTTTCTTTCCAATTAGGATTCTGCATAATCTATTATTTCCGTTTTCAAAGTTTAGTTCACAATGCCCAATAGTTTCATTAGTAGAAATAAGAACAACTTTTAAAGGTTTTTTATCAATCATTTTGATGTAACTCCTTAATTGATCATCTGTCAATGGGTAGGATAAGATTGGGCCAGCGAATTGAAATAACTCTTCATCACTATGAATCCAACTCTTAAATGTGTCAAAGTCATTTTCATTAAAAGGTTTTAGAACAATCATTTTTTCTTTCAGGCAGAATGATCACTGCATAAACGCATACATCAATATATTGGCGCCCATTTTTAAGGCCTGAATACGTTTGCTTTCTTCGTCGTTGTGGACTTCCGAATTTTCCCAGCCGTCACTCAAATCTGTTTCGTACGTGTAAAGGCAAACCAATCTTCCGTCTACGATGATCCCAAATGCTTGCGGTCTTTTTCCATCGTGCTCGTGAATTTTAGGCAATCCGTTAAAGTCATAATTTTGATGAAAGATGTCGTGCGTAAATGGAAGCTCAACCAATTGGTTTTCTGGAAATACTTTTTGGATTTCCACCCGGATAAACTCATCCATTCCATAATTGTCATCAATGTGAAGAAATCCACCTGACATCAAATAGGTTCTCAAATTCTCTGCTTCTGCCGCAGAAAAAACAACATTCCCGTGGCCTGTCATGTGCAGGTATGGGTACATGAATAAGTCAGGACTTCCAACCTCAACATAAGGTGTCTCCGTCGAAATGTTTGTTTCTAAATTCTGATTGCAAAACTTGATGAGGTTCGGAAGTGCTGTTGGGTTGGCGTAATAATCACCTCCACCTCCGTATTTTAAAACGGCAAGTTGATAACTGCTTTGACTTTGAACGTTGAAAACGGCAAGTAAGACGATTAATGTTATTATTGATTTTGCGAATCTCATTCTGTGATTAATTTGGCATTCATACAAGCATATAACCCTGCTGTTTCGGTTCGTAACCTGTTTTCACCTAATGTAATTGTTTTATAGCCACTTTGCAAGGCCAATTCGATTTCCTCTTTCGTGAAATCTCCTTCCGGGCCAATCATTATTGGGCAATTTTTCAGTTCGAAAACATCTGAAATTTTAGAACGGTCCTCATCATAACAATGCGCTATTAAGCCACTTGGATGTCTTTTAATGAATTCCTTAAAAGTCGTGAGTTCGTTTATTTTAGGCAAGAACAATCGATGCGATTGCTTCATCGCAGAAACACATTTTT
>JBLHVW010000205.1:0-5105 GCA_047628775.1 Salibacteraceae bacterium
GTAAAGGTGTACCTGTTTAGAGCAAGAAAGAAAATTAAAAAGCAGTTAAAAGGATTGATAGAACTAGTATGAGTAACCCATCATTTTCAAATATTGATTTATGGTTGTTTGAGCTCGCGGAAGGAAACCTTTCTCCAGCGCAAATTGCACAACTAGAATCGTTTTTGCTTCAGAACCCTGAGCTCGATGTAGATCGTGATTTATGGGAGATGTCAAGTGTAAGCGCTACGCCCGTTGTATATCCAAATCAAGAAAGTCTTGGCAGAGGTAAATCCAATGTACGCTTTGCGTTAATTGGTGTTTTAGCTTTGTTGTTCATTACTTCTTCAGTTGGTGTTATCGGATATTTTAGCACAAATTCTTATGGCACCTTAGCGAATGGTACGCTTCTATCGGCAAATAACAATTTAAATCAAACGGCAGAGAATCAATTACTATTGAATGAAATAGATGATTTGAAATCGACTATTGTTTCTTTAGAAAATACAATAACAAGTTCTCAAACATCAAGAATTTCAGAGGTGCTAAACAATGACTTCTTAAACGGTTCTTCAACTTCCAATCGAATTGAAGAGCTAGATATTAATAGAATAGTAGAACCGAACGCTACCAATGTAGGTTTGACTTCAGAGCGTGAAGGAACGAATGCGAATCAAGGAATAGAGAGTAATCAAAGGGGGCAAGGGACTTCGGTACCAACTACTCCCAATTTGACTTTTGCGACGAACGGACCCGCTTCGAATTTACCTTCTGTTGCTAATACGGTTGTGATTGCAAATACAAACGCGAATAATTCGGTTGCACCAATTTTGATTCCAAAGGAACCAGTAGTAGTTGTCAATGAACCATTGTTAGGGTTGAGCGAGCCTAATGCGCTTCCTGAGGCAAGAGGTTTGTTGGCAAAGAAAACGGAAAAGCAATTGGAAACGGGTGAATTGGAACGTGTAGAATTTCCTTCAGATGCGGTAGTCAACTCCTTGAATATTAGATCTAAAAGTGATTGGGAGACTATAGGCGTTTCTGAATACAATAATTCGTTTAAAAATAGAATGGCTCGATTCGGAAGAAGCTTTCAGCGTATGATGGACTATCCAATTGCCCTGAAGAATTCAAGAGATCCGCACTATCATGTTCCTGGTAAGTCATCTCAAGATTTAAACTTCGGCTCAGTTGGAGCTTTAATTGGAACACGATTTCAAACATTGAGTCGTTTGCAATGGTACGGTCAAGGAAACGAACAATTCTCGAATCAGCTATCTGTTGATGGATATTCTTATGCTTTGCGAGGAGGCCTTGGAGTTCAGTTGAATCATTCGATTTATAACCGTGGAGGGCTTCAAGTCAGTGACGCAACATTCACATATTCGCCGAAAATATCTGTAAGTAGAAAAATTTCCGTCGAACCATCATTCAGGTTCAAAATGGGAGGTAAATTCCTAAATGATCAAAACATGGGGAATGCTTCTCAAGTTGAATTCGATAGAGGAAACGTTCAGAATTATTATAACGATACGACAGCGCCAATTGGAAAGAGCTTGTTGTACAAAGATTTGGGGATTGGATTGAATGTGAACACCAAGTGGTTCTTCATAAGTGCGCAAGTAGATAATATTTTTAACCACCGTGATAATCTTTACTCAACCAATTTAGCCGATCCAAGAAGAGCTGGAACGCAATTTGTAGCAACAATAGGAACAGATCTGGATTCGAGAGACAAAAGCATGACTTTTTCTCCTTATATGGTCTACCAAAAGAACGAACAACTTTCTGAAGCGTGGTTAGGATTTAACTACCGCTTTGAATGGTTCACAGTTGGAGGAGCAATTTCTTCTAACCTTGAACCTGCAGCCTCAATTGGAGTGAAGTTTAAGCATTTTTCTATGCACGTGAACTCTGATTATACAAACAGTTTAATGACGAGTAAAAAAGCCTTTTCGCATCAAGTGACGCTAAGATTTCTGGGCAAGCCAAACCGCTTTGGAAAACGATTATTAAATCTTTAAGAACATGAGAAACATTTTAATTTTACTTTTTATTGGAGTTAGCTTTGGGTCATCTGCTCAAGATCCTCAGTTTACCCAATTTTATGCGAACCCGATATATCTTAATCCTGCCTTTGCTGGGTCTAAGATTTGTCCGCGCTTTGCAATGAACTACCGAAACGAATGGCCAAGTCTTACAGGGAATTATGTTACCTACAGTATGTCTTACGATCAATACTTCAAGAACATCTCTGGAGGAATTGGGGTGATTGCGACGCACGATCAACAAGGTCAAGGAACGATTTTTACTTCCTCGCTTGGATTGATTTATTCGTACCATCTGAAAGTCAATCGTAAATTTTCAATGATGTTTGGAGCAAAAGCAGCGATGACAAACAAGTTTCTTGATTGGGACAAATTGACTTTTGGAGATATGATTGATCCACGAAGAGGATTTATCTACCAAACAGGAGATGTTCAACGTGGAGGAAGTCGATATTTCTTCGATGCATCCGCTGGGTTTGTTGGGTACAACGAGCACTTTTTCTTTGGAGCAGCGGCGCATCACTTGAACCGCCCGGATGAATCAATGATTATTGGATCGTCAAGATTGCCTATGCGTCTTACAGGCCACATGGGAGCCAGTATCCCTCTTGGTTCAAAATCGCAGTACAATAATATTACTACTATAATGCCGAATATCATTTACCAATATCAAAATGGTTTCCAAGAGCTTATGTTGGGTACGTATGTTAAATACGGAGCATTTACAGCAGGAGCATGGTATAGAAATAAAGATGCATTTATTCTTTCATTGGGAGTTGATACCGGGAAATTCAAAATAGGATACAGTTACGATGTGACTGTTTCTAAATTAAACAATGGTGTTTCTGGTGGATCTCATGAAATTTCACTTGGACTTACTTTGGCTTGTAAAACAAGAGGGGTAACGTTCAAAACGATTTCCTGCCCATCTTTCTAAAGGTTTTTTAACTCGGTTTTCTTTTCTGGTTTGTAAAATCGAGCTTGCAGTAAAAAGGTTTATTCTACGGAATAGACCTTTTTTCCTTTTATATAAACCATGTAAGCGAAATTCTGCGTGTAATTTCCATTTGCTACAACTGGATCTTCAAATATAGAAAGTGTGGCGTCCTTGCCTTCTTCAATTGTTCCCAGTGAATTTTCTTGAAACGAAGCCTCTGCTGCCCAAATTGTCATTCCTTTTATACATTCTTCTAAAGTTATGCTCTCATTGGCTAGAAATCCATTGCTTGGCTCGTTGTCCACATTCTTTCTGTTTACTGCCGAATGAATCGTTCTAAATGGATCGATGTATTCAACGGGAAAATCTGTTCCGATAGCGAGCCTGCCTGTGTTTGCCAAGATCGATTTGAATGCATAAGCACCTTCCATTCTTTCCGAACCAATTCTATCTTCCGCCCAACGCTGATCACTTGTAGCGTGTGTTGGCTGTACACTGGCATAAGCTCCTGATTGAGCAAACAAAACGAAGTCCTTTGGATCGACAATTTGCGCGTGCTCAATACGCCACCTGTGATTTGGGTTGACTTCTATCGCTTCTTGATAAATTCCGAGCATTAATTTGTTTGTCGAGTCGCCGATAGCGTGTGTATTCATTTGATAACCCGTCTCGTGACAAATTTCCGCAATCAACCGCATGTGAGGAAGTGATGTCGTTAAATACCCTGAATGATCGTGCTTGTCGGCATAAGAATGTTTTAAAAACGCACCTCTAGAACCCAAAGCGCCGTCTCCAAAAACTTTAAAGCTGCGGACGTACAAGTTCTTGTTTCTGTAAAATCCATTTTTCCTTGCAAATGCAATGTTCTCGTCCGATGGCAAAAGCATTCCGTAAATGTTGATTTTAAGATCGCGCTGGCTCACCAATCGATCCATCATTTTGAATTCAGCACGATTCATTCCGGCTTCATGAACTCCGGTGATACCATACATTAAAAGTTCGTGTTGTACTTCAAGAATCGCGTCTTTCAATTCCTTTTTTTCAAATTCTGGCAGGATTTCGATAATTGGATTCATCGCGTTATCAACCATTACTCCAGTTGGCTCTGGGATTGACATGAATGGTTCCACGCGGCTCATTTCCATTATTGGTTCTGGCTCACTCATCACAAAGTAACCTCCTTCAGAAAGCTCTGTATCATTTTGTACTTTATTCCAAACATCTGACTTCTTCATCAGAAATTCGTTCGCTAACAAGGCATGACCATCAATTCTAAACAAACAAACTGCAATATCTGGGAACTTTTCATTGAGGATTTCATTCGTCGGCATCTTGTCATCCTTCCACATTGATTGATCCCATCCGCGGCCAATTATAAATTTACGGTTGTATTTACTTTGGTATTTCTCGATCCGTATAATCATCTCCTCGTAGGATTTACATCCAATAAGATTTACACTCAACGTTTGCTTCGCGTAACTCAAAATGTGCCCATGCGCATCCACCCAGCCAGGGTAAACATCTTTCTTCTGTGCATCAATGTATTCCCCCGCACTGTATTTATTCAATATTTGGCGCTCCGGTCCAACTTCAACAATCTTTCCATCGCGAATGGCCACAGCCTCGAATACGTCACCGTTAGCATTCATAGTGTGTACATTCGCATTGTGAATAATCACGTCTACAGATTCTCCTTTCATACAAGAAGTAATTAGGATCGGAAACACGAGAATTAAAAATAGAGCTGCCTTTTTCATTGTGTAATTTTTAGCGAAGATACGTCAGAAAATGGATATTAGATATTGGATAATGGAGCGTAAATTCTAATGTCCAATATCTAATATCCATTTTCTATTTCCAATAGTGTCTCAATAGCGCGGAATTACTAATTTTGCGGTAAATAATTTTTACATGGAGACCCCGAAAACGTACGAGCCACAAAAGGCAGAAGAGAAATGGTATTCTTACTGGATGGAAAAAGGATATTTTCATTCAGAACCCGATGAAAGAGAGCCATATACAATCGTCATTCCTCCGCCAAACGTCACGGGAGTTTTACACATGGGACACATGCTGAACAATACAATTCAAGATGTGTTGGTTCGCCGTGCTCGCATGCATGGAAAAAATGCGTGTTGGGT
>JBLHVW010000206.1:0-5098 GCA_047628775.1 Salibacteraceae bacterium
TCGCTGGGTTAGGTGAAACTGAGACAGACAATTCTGAATCGTCGAGTTCATTCGTTCCAAGGGTATAGCATACGCTGATGTCTACTGAGTCTAAATAGGGGTTGTTACAATCGCCTACATAATAACGATATGTACCGCAGCCTGATTGATTTAGATTTGGGAAGATATGTGAACTTACTTCGCCGTGTTCTCCATCGGCAAGTTTTACAATGTATTGAGAATTACAAGCTCCAGTCCATAAAGCGGAGTCCATTGTAACTGCATCGATACATTGTCCACCAAACTGTGCTGTTTCATGTCCCCAACAAAGAAAGTCAACCCAAGAAGTATCAACGCCAATTCTTCTTCTTGAAACAATCAAGAACAATGAATCACCAGTTTGATTTTCAATAAAAAGTTCATTGACCATTTCAGTACCTCCTAGTGGAGTTGTTTCGATGACCTCACCTGTGAAATCATGCGTATGTAAAGTTGCTGTTGGAACTGTGCCTATATAAATTGTTGATTCTAAAGTATCTCCAAATGTTATAACGGGAGACTGAGCATTAGAGTGAAACGCAGATAAGACGATGAGGCTAGAGAGAATTAAAGTTTTCATGAGCTAGAGTTCTTTAATTAATTTTTTTTCAAGATACGAATAAGCGAAGTCATTGGTGCACCGATTAATACGTGGTTTCATTTTGTAAAAATGGTTGGAAATACAATGTTAAATACGTGTAAGGTACTGGTTAAAAGAGGAATGTGTCCGTGTTTGTTTTTAGCAATCAAACAATGTTTTTGCTTTGTCCAGAAAGTAGGGCGCACAAAAAACCCGTCTTAGTTAAGCCAAGACGGGTTCAATATTTTGAGATCGACTAGTGACGAATGATCACTTTTCGATTTACAGTTTTTACACCATTTGATTCTACAATTATGAAGTAGATTCCGTTTCTGTATTCAGAAACATCGAATGTTTTAGAACCTTTAATTTCCTTAGTTAAGATTAAGTTACCGAGAACATCCATGATTCTTACAGTTGCATCGTTCACACCATCTGCAGTTACTTTAACGTAATCAGTTGCAGGGTTTGGAGCAACATTAACTGATAATGATGGAGCAATGTCTTCAATTGCAAGAGGAGTTAAAATAACTTCTATATCCATTGAATCTGTAAATGGATTCATACTATCTCCGATATAATATCTATAAATAACGGTCCCTGGATCATTAAAGCTTGGGAAAATGTGCGATGAAATAAACCCATACTCACCATCCGAAACTGTTACAGCTTGATTGGTTTGCATACTCCATGGATCCGAATCCATAGTTAATCCATCAATACACAATCCACCGAACGTATTAGACTCATGACCCCAACATAAAAAGTCAGTCCATGAAGTTGGTCTGTTAATTCTAGTTCTTGAAACGAACCATTCCTTATCACTACCAGAGTGATTTTCAATATGAATTTCAAGAATCTGTTCGTTGTCTCCTGATGCGTAGTGAGTATAGACTCCGCCACCAGCATAATCCGTTGTCCCTCCATCAACATACATTTCAACTTGAGCAGAAGCTAAGACTGAAAATCCGGCAATGGCAAATATAGAGAGTAATGTTTTTTTCATTCGGTTTCTTTTTCGTTCTAAACAAATATAGCGATTATGACTATAAGATTCAAGCATGAAACAAGTATTGGGCCACAATTGCTCGAAAAAGGAATAGAAGTATTGTAATCCTAAACTATTCGATTTTGTTGAATGTTAGAATTTTGAAAGGTGGATTTATAATGTTAGGAATCCAAGAGTTTTCTTTATGTTCTGGGCGTCATACTCTAAAATTACCTTACATTTGATTTACGGCAAGATTTTTGAAAACCTGCAAGTGAAAATCAAAATCAATTAAAAATGAAAAAATTACTATTATTGTTCGTTGGTGTATCTATCGCTCTAGTGTCAAATGCACAAGAAGGTGACGACCATGGACTTACTTCTGGAAAGAAAGTGGCCTCTGTTAAAATGATGGACATGGAAGGAAATGAAGTGAATACTTCTGAACTTGGATTCGACGGGCCTGTAGTTATTAGCTTTTGGGCAACTTGGTGTTCACCTTGTAAGAAAGAACTGAATACGATCCATGATTTATATATTGACTGGCAAGATGAAACGGGTGTAAATTTGGTTGCTGTTTCACTGGACGATGAAAGAACGAAAAACTCTGTTCCAATGTATGTTAATGGAAAAGGATGGGAATATTTAGTTCTGATGGACCCAAATGGAAACTTCAAAAGAGCAATGGGTGTAAACAATCCTCCTCACACGTTCTTATTAGACAGTGATGGTACAATCGTATATTCTCACGCAGGTTTTTCACCTGGAGATGAAGAGAAACTATACAAAGAGATCCTAAAATTGACAGAAATGAATGCTGAGAAGGCTGATACCAAAAAGGCTTCTGCGGAGTAACCAATCTCTAAAAACATAAATTGCTATACTTGATGAAAAAAATTGCTATTTGCGCTTTTGCTATGGCCTTCTCTTTTATGGGAAATGCCCAACAAACTATCGAAGGAGGATCGATCACTGGAAACATGGAGAGTACGTTTCAGTACTTGAATGAAGACACTTTAATTGATGCGGATCAACCGCCTTCTAAGGGGTTGCTGAATACATACATCAATGTATTTTATACCAATGGTAACTTCAAGGCAGGAATGCGTCTTGAGTCGTATTTGCCAAGAATTCAGGGATATCCGAACCGTTTCGATGGAACGGGAGTTGGAATGCGCTATCTAGGGTATGAAAATGATTTCGTTGACATTACTGTAGGTTCGTTTTATGAGCAATTTGGATCCGGAATGATTTTTAGAGCCTACGAGGATAGACAATTAGGTTATGACAACTTAATGGATGGTGGCCGCGTTATCGTTCGTCCAATGGACGGCGTTAAGATCAAGGGCGTTTATGGGAAACAACGTTTGTCGTTTCAAGAAGGAAGAATTGTTCATTCTGAGGGGATTACAAGGGGTTTCGATGGAGAAATTAATTTTAATTCGGCTTTTGAAAAGTTGAAAACGAAAAAATTGAAAGTAACCCTTGGAGGATCGTTTATGAGTAAATACCAAGTGGATGACAGGGAAGATTTGATTCTTCCTGAAAATGTTGGCTCTTACGGCGGGAGATTGAAATTGAGATATGGTAAATTCACTTTAGATGGTGAATATATAATCAAGGAACAAGATCCATCATCGGATAACAATTACAATTACAATTACGGTCATGCTGCTTTATTTAATTTCGGTTATTCAAGAAAAGGACTTGGAATTCTTCTTTCTGCGAAATCAGTTGATAATATGAGTTACCGTTCAGATAGAACGTCATCATTGCAGGATTTGTTCATCAACTACCTTCCATCGATGAATAAAGTACACACATACAATCTAGTAGCTTCATTATATCCTTATGCTACACAACCTGTTGGAGAGATTGCCTTCCAAGGGGAGATTCTTTACACTATAAAAAGAGGGTCAAAGTTAGGTGGGAAATATGGGACTTCATTGAATTTGAATTACTCAACCGCTTACGGTCCAAATAGAGATGTTTCTGGAGTCAACCCTTTGGATTCAACAGGAGTTGCGTATTCAACAGGTTTGTTTGATATAAGTGATAGTATCTACTGGCAAGACATCAACTTCAACATTACAAGAAAATTCAATAAGAAATTCAATTTAAAGTTGAGTTATTTCAACCTTGTATTGAATAATGACGTTGCTAAAGTAACGGGGAATGCTACAGGTTTGATTAAAACGAACATTGGAGTTATTGAGGCTGGATACAAAATCAACAAGAAACACTCGTTGAGAGCAGAGCTTCAGGGGCTATTCTTAAATAAAGTAGAAGACAAGTATTCGGGCGAAATGGTTACGAATGACAATGGTAATTGGGCAACAGTATTAGTTGAATATACTGTTTCTCCGAATTGGTTCTTTAGTATTATGGATCAATACAATTATGGAAATCCTGATGAGGCACTTCGATTGCATTATTTCTATGGATCATTTGGATACATTAAAGATGCAACACGAATTACATTTGGTTACGGTAGACAACGTGCAGGATTGTTCTGTGTTGGCGGTGTTTGCCGATTTGTACCAGCGTCAAATGGATTAACAGTAGGATTTACTCAAAGTTTCTAAAAACAAAACTATGAAGAGGATATTATTTATAACAGCCATAGCACTTGGAGCATTGACATCATGTGATAAAGTGGAGAATCCTTATCCGCCTGCTGAAACAGGGATAATGTGGGACCTATACCCGAACGGCGATTCGTTGCATTATTACACAAACGTTTACACTGCTTTTGGCGCAAACGCAAATGTTGATCGTAATATCTTGATTGAAGATTTTACAGGGCATACGTGTAATTTCTGTCCAGCAGCAGCCGAAGAAGCGGACGATATTAAAAATGAGAACCCCGGACGTGTATTTGTTTCAGGCGTTCATGCTGGACCGAATGGAACAGGAACGCTACAAGTATTGAATCCGGGCGCAGGATACAATACTGTTTTCTACAACGAAACAACGGATGAATTGGGAAATTACTTCGGAAATCTTTGGGCAGGATCTTTGTTTTCAGGGAATCCTTTTGGAACTATAAGTAGAAATGGAGATGAGAATGGTACTCCAATGCAAGGGCCAGGAACCTGGGATCCTAGTGCAGTTGCACTTTTAACAGCGAATGATTTGAAAGTAAATCTTCAAGCTCAATTAAATTATTTTCCATCGACAAGAGGTGTGTTTTTACACGTAGAAGCGGATAATATTGGAGCTGTATCAAACGAATTGAGAATTGTTGTTCAATTGCACCAAGATTCGCTGATTGCACCTCAAAAATTGGTTGACAATTCACAAAACCCTAATTACGTGCACCATGATATTCTTAGAGCTACTCTTGACAACAAAACGTTTGGTCAAGAATTGGACCTGGAACACATGGATGCTAACGGGAAATATTACTTCAATTATGCTTATGAGCTTCCTGCTGAGTACGCAGCGGATAATGCGCATGTGCTGATTTACATCCGCGACGCCGTTACTGAAGAAATTTACCATGTAATTGA
>JBLHVW010000207.1:0-5075 GCA_047628775.1 Salibacteraceae bacterium
CCTCACTGTTTGTAAACCCTATCATTTTTTCCACTCTTGAAAAAAGAACGTTTAATCGAAAGCAAATTCACTTCGTATTTATCTCATTTGTGGCCGGTATCCTAACATCATCAATCTATTGCTTGCTAGTGTCTTACGTCGAATATTCCCAAGGTGGAGTAGGATTTGAAGTTTTCGAGTACATCGAATTAATGAATGTCGCACTTTCGCCAGGCTCATTTGGGAATTATTTGAATTTTTCAATGCTTCTTGTTTTACTTTATTTAATTGGTGAATACAAGTTTGCGAATAAGCCGAAGCTCGTCTATTGGCTGCTGGCGTTTGTGCTATTGGTATTCTTCCTTCTAATTACTTATTTGTTGCAATCGAAAGCGTCATTGCTCGCTGCGATAATGATCATTGGATTGGTGATTGCTTATAAAATCACCCTGCTCTTTTCATGGAAAATTACGCTGGCAGGTGTTGTTGTTTTTGGAACATTGTTCTTTTTCTCAGGATTGCACACAAGTATTCTAGGCGAACGTTTTGAAGCAATGAATTATAATTTTGAAAATTTTGACAAGAAATCTGAATCTTCATCCGCACTCCGTTTCGCAGCAATGGAAGGGTCTTTTTCTCTAGCAATAAATAATCCCATAATTGGAGTGGGCACGGGAGCGGTAAAAGGAAGGCTTACGGAATATTATAAAGAACACGGATACGAGGGTGCTGCTATTCACAAAACGGATACGCACAATCAATTTTTAAGGTCTTTTGCAAAGAACGGTATTCTGGGATTCATACTGGTGACCATAACATTTCTCTTGCCTTTAATCCTAGCTATAAAAATGAAATCCTTCCTGCTCTTTGTATTTGGAATGCTCGAAATTGTAATGGGAATGACAGGAGATATATTCGATAGTCAACCTGGAATTGTATTCTACGCATTTACAATTTGCTTTTTGATATTTATCGCTGGAAAGTCCTCTAAGGAACAAACCGCTACTATTTCGTCGTGAAGAATTTCTATGGCAGATTGATTTATATTATTTTTGACGGTCAAAAGGAACGCAGGCAATGAAATTATTAATACTCACTCAATATTATCCACCGGAAATTGGAGCGCCTCAAAACCGTCTTCATGAATTGGCTGTGCGACTTAAAGCGAGTGGGATAGACGTTGAAGTATTAACGGCCATGCCCAATTATCCTAAAATGGAAATCATGGAAGCGTACCGAAAAGGAACGATCCGAGAAGAAACAATTGACGGTATTAATGTTCGACGCTCTAAGATTTACGTTTCCAATTCGAAAAAAATCATTCCTCGGTTGTTGAATTATTTCAGCTTCGTTTGGACGTCCTACTGGAAAGGGAGAAGCTATAAAGATGTTGATTATCTGATGGTTGAATCACCTCCTTTGTTTCTAGGATATTCCGCAATGGCTTTGTCAAAGAAGCTGAAAGCCAAAATGATTTTCAATGTTTCTGACTTATGGCCGGAGAGTGCCGAAAAAATGGGGATCGTAACAAACGCTACGATGCTTAAGATGGCTTACAAGTTAGAGAAGAAGTGTTACAATAGTGCGCATTTGGTGACTGGCCAAACCATGGGTATTGTAGACAATATTCGATCTCGATTTCCTGAAACGAACCTACATTGGCTGCCAAATGGAGTCGATGTGTCGTTTTATGATCCATCAAAAATTTCCCCTTCTGGTTTTAGAGAAGCAATTGGAGCAAAAGATTCCGATGTTATCTTCTTCTACGGAGGAATAATCGGTCATGCTCAAGGATTGCAGACTGTACTTCAAGCCGCTAAGTTAATTGCAGACAGACCAAACATAAAGATTGTTTTACAAGGTGCTGGACCTGTATTGACTGAATTACTTGCATTGAAAGAAGAGTTGGGCTTGAAGAATATTATCTTCCGAGAGCCCGTTACAAAAAATGAGATGCCTGGAATTTTGAAAGAGGTTGACGTTGCTTTGGTTCCGCTTCGTAAGCTTGACTTGTTTACTGGAGCAATTCCATCAAAAATATTTGAAGCGCAAGCCATGGAGATTCCATTGTTACTTGGAGTTGAAGGCGAAGCGAAATTGCATTTTATAGACCGTGCTGAAGCGGGTTTGTTTTATGAGCCTGAGAACAGTGAAGAAATGGCAAAACGTATGATCGAAATGGCATCCAATCCTGATGATTTGAAAAAAATGGGGTTGAATGCAAGAGTTTACGTAACAGAGAATTTTAATAGAAATACCATTGCAGAATCCTTTAAAAAGGTTCTGTAACAGATATTAATAGAGTAGATGAAACGAAAAATTATTACAATTATAGGAGCACGGCCACAGTTTGTAAAAGCCGCTGTAATTAGTCGAATACTGCTTGCGCACGATGATGTCGAGGAGATTTTGGTACATACGGGTCAGCATTACGATCACAACATGTCCGAAATATTTTTTGAGGAAATGGAAATTCCCAAGCCGAAGTACAATTTAAGTATTAACGGTTTGGACCATGGAGCGATGACAGGACAAATGCTAGAGAAAATTGAAGAGGTGATCAAAATTGAAAAGCCAGAATGGGTTTTGGTTTATGGCGACACGAACTCGACGATAGCAGGGGCTTTGGCTGCTAAAAAACAACATGTTAAAGTGGCACATATTGAAGCAGGATTGAGAAGTTTCAACATGAGAATGCCTGAAGAGGTGAACAGAATTTTGACGGATAGAATATCAGATATTTTATTTGCTCCAACGCAAACGGCAATTGATAATTTAAAGTTAGAAGGCTTCGATAATCTTGAAAATAAGGTTTTTCGAAGTGGCGATGTAATGTTAGACGCTGGAATGTTTTACGCACAAAGATCAGAAGAGCGAGCAACATTACCTCCTGAATTTTTCGAAGGAGATTTTATTCTTTGCACCTTGCATAGAGCTGAAAACACAGATGATAAAGAACGGCTTACTTCAATCGTAAATGCATTGAATACCATTCACGAATCAACGAGAGTTGTAATGCCTTTGCATCCAAGAACAAGTGGTTTGATCGAGAAATACGGATTGGAACTTAAAGTTGATTTAATCGATCCCGTTGGTTACTTCGACATGATTGAATTGTTGAAGAATTGCAGCCTAGTAATGACAGACAGCGGTGGACTTCAAAAAGAAGCGTATTTCTTTGAGAAGAACTGCGTAACGATGCGCGATGAAACAGAATGGGTAGAACTTGTTGAGAATGGATTCAACCTACTTTCTGGAGCGAATGGCGATCTTATTATTGAACACACGAAGACAATGCTTAGGACAGCATCCGATTTTTCTTCGCAACTTTATGGTGATGGCCATGCAGGAGAACAAATAGTTGAAATATTGCTCAATTCATAATTCATCATTTCTAATTTATAATTCAAAAAAAATGATTCCATTTTCACCACCAAGAATAGATGATGTCACTACTGAGGCAGTCGTTGCAGCTTTGAAATCTGGATGGATTACCACTGGACCCAGAACGAAACAATTCGAAAAAGAAATTACGGCGTATTGCGGCCATAAAACCACAGTTGCGGTAAACTCTTGGACAACTGGAATGCAGGTTCTATTGGCATGGTGGGGAATTAAAGAAGGAGATGAGGTAATCATCCCTGCTTATACTTATTGCGCAAGTGCGAACGTTATTATTCACGCTGGTGCAACACCAGTTATGGTGGATTTAAATGAAGGAGATTTCAATTTAAATGCAGAAAAGGTTCGCGCAGCAATAACACCAAGAACCAAAGCTATTATGGCTGTCGATATTTCAGGTTTTCCTGCAGATTACGACTTACTTCGGGCTTTGATTAACGAACCTGAAATTAAAAATCAATTCAATCCTTCAAATGAACTTCAAGAAAATCTAGGTCGAATTTTGCTTCTAGCAGATGCCGCTCACAGTTTTGGAGCATTGATGAATGGAGGACAAGCGACGCTTCAATCGGATATTGCAACATACTCATTTCACGCGGTCAAGAACTTGACGACAGCAGAAGGTGGAGCACTTTGCTTCAATTTGCCAGAAAGCTTTGATCACGATGCGATTTACAAGAAAATGTGTACGATGATATTACACGGTCAAAATAAAGATGCATTAGCAAAAACAATAAAAGGCAATTGGAAATACGATGTTGAAGAACCTGGTTTCAAATGCAACATGACGGACCTTCAAGCGGCCATCGGCTTGGTTGAATTGAACAGGTACCAAGAAAGTTTGGATCGAAGACAAGAGATTTTTCGATTGTATGAAGAAGGGTTTTCAAATGTAGACTGGGCCTTGTTACCAACATTTAAAACAGAAAATAAAACGACGAGTTATCACCTCTATCTTTTAAGAATTAAAGAGATTTCAGAAGATCAAAGAGATGCGATTATTCAAGAGATTTTCGATTGTGATGTCTCAGTCAACGTTCATTTTCAACCCTTACCGCTTTTGACGGCCTATAAAAAACGCGGATTCAAAATGGAAGATTATCCAGAAGCATACAAGAAATATGCGAATGAGATTAGCCTTCCCGTTTATTTCGATTTGACAAACGAACAAGTTCAAACAGTAATCAATGCTGTTATAAAGTCCGTTGCTAAAATCATGAATTCCTAACTCATAATTTTCATTGAAACGCCAATTCGACATATTAACCTCATTAATCATTCTAACGTTCTTCTTTCCACTGGGTCTAATTATCGCATTGATTATTTCAATAACGTCGAAAGGAGATGTGTTTTACCGCCAAGAACGAATCGGTAAAGATGGCGTTCCATTTCGACTGTTCAAGTTTAGAACGATGCGAGTTGATTCCGACAAAGCAGGTTTGTTGACTGTTGGAATGAATGATGCTCGAATTACCCCTATTGGTGGCTTTTTGCGAAAATTAAAGCTCGATGAGTTTCCACAATTTCTCAACGTACTTTCAGGTGAAATGAGTATTGTAGGTCCACGGCCCGAAGTAAAGAAATTCGTTGATTTGTACACGCCCGAACAAAGAGACGTTTTGAAAGTCAGCCCGGGAATTACCGATTATGCATCCCTTGAATATTACAATGAAAATGAAATTTTAGGCAATGCA
>JBLHVW010000208.1:0-5050 GCA_047628775.1 Salibacteraceae bacterium
AACCGCATCTACCATTATATGACCTTCTCCCATATTATTTTCTCAAGGATTTGACGTATTGAACAGTATTGCTCATTTCTTCGTCATTGTAAATGTATTTCCCCTGTCTCGGCATTCCGTTTTTCCCGTTCTTAATGATATTAGCAATAGCTCCTGAATCTATCTTTGATACAGATAAATCTTTTGCTCCTGCATCGCCTAATTTACCATCCGCTCCGTGACAAGTGGTACATCTTTCTTTATATATCTTTTCTCCAGATCTCGATTTATAATCAGGGTTTTCGGCTGGATTCTGTGGTTCTTCACACCCAACAAGGGTTAGACCGAAAAACAATAGTATAGTTATTGATTTTATGACCATCCGCCTCCTAATATAGCCCAGTATGAAAATGGCCACGGAATAGAAGCTAAAATTAGAGTCAATCCAATTGTGTAATTGATTAAGATCCGTCTGTGCTTATCTCGCGATCCGATTAATTTCTTTTCTGCTTTAGATCTACCAATCGTAATAATCGCAATTGCTATGACCATCACTAAAATGTGCTCCAATCCGTAGAATCGAAGCCCACGATCACTCATCCATCCTTTGTCAAAATGAACACGATCACTTATGAAATACAAAACGAGTCCAATTAAAAGTTGAGTATGCAAGGAAATCATTGCGAAAAGATTAAGCATTTTATCTTTCTTCTCGTACTTACCAGAAGACAATGATTTTGCCGCATTGAAAATAGCTGCAAGAAGTAAAATTAAGACTATCCATCTTAAACCTGAGTGTGCGTGAACCAATCCGTTGTACATATCTTTTTTTTTACAAAAATACTAAAATGCACCATTCACAATGCTATCAGTTGTCCTTACATTGATTAATTTCACGTCAGAACAAACAAGAGCACGCATGAAATTGATTTTAACGGTTAGCATTCTTTTGATTACTTTATCAGTAATCGCTCAATCTGAACCTTCGAATGGACTTAAGGAGTCGAACCCGACCTATTATGCGTTGAAAAATGCTACAATCTATGTTTCCCCAACTGAGAAAATATCAAATGGTATTATCCTTATAAAAAACGACAAGATTCAAAGCATCGGAATATCAGGATTGATTGTTATTCCCAAAGAAGCTGTTGAAATTGACTGCAAAGGGAAAGTGATTTTACCGGCATTTATAGAATTGAATTCAAATGTGGGAATTTCAAAAGCAGTGCCGCCAAAAACAAAGACTAGAGACGGTGCATTTTACTGGAATCAGGCGATACATCCTGAATACGAAGCTTCTGAAACTTATTTATACGACGAAAAGGCTTCGGCGGCATTAATTGAAAAAGGATTTGGTTTTGCATTAACGCATCAAAATGACGGAATCGCCAGAGGTGAGGGGGCATTTGTTTCGCTGGGTTCGGGAAGTGAGTCGTATTTATCGGCAACCACTCCTAGCTTCTTCTCCTTTCAAAAAGGTGTTTCGATACAGAGCTATCCTTCCTCGCAAATGGGATCGATTGCTTTGCTTCGTCAAACTTTGTACGATGCGCACTGGTACAAATCAAACAATGATAATTTAAATCTTTCGCTTGCGGCAATCAATAAACAGTTAAAGGCCCCGATGTTTTTAGAAACGAGGGACAAATTAGAAGTTTTAAGAGCACAAAAAATAGGTGATGAATTCCAAATAAAATTCAACTTTTTAGGATCTGGAAACGAATATGAAATCATTGATCAACTTGCAGAAACAAAACCGATGGTTGTTTTACCCCTTAATTTTCCTGAGGCTTACGACGTTCAAAACCCCTACGTGGCAAGACAAATTCCACTTAGCGAACTAAAACATTGGGAAATGGCTCCGATGAATCCTTCGATATTGGCGAACCATGGTGTTCCAATTTGTTTGTCTGGAAATGATTTAAAATCAAAGGACTTTTGGGAAAACCTTAGAAGGGCTATTGAAAATGGATTGTCTCCAGAGCAAGCTTTGAATGCACTCACAATGTCTCCTGCACAACTGCTCGGTGTTGATGACAGGCTCGGCTCTTTGGCAAAAGGGAAACTAGCGAGTTTCATCATTTATGATGCCAATCCTTTGGATACCGAAGCACAAATTTTAGAATCTTGGCTTCTTGGAAAACGGAAAATTCATAATACAACTCCAGATAATGAGGCACTAATTGGTAAATACAATCTTTCTTTTTCTGGAACAAAGTACCCTATCGAAATAAAGGGAAAAGGAACGAAATACAGCGGGGAAATTAAGTACAGACAAACAAAAAAAGGTGCTTCAGTTGATACAACGGTCAACCTTTTTGTCGATTACAAAAACAATGATATCACCCTTCAGTTCAACATTAAAAACGATGATCTCAATGGAAGCGTTTCATTGAGAGGAAAAGTTACGTCTCGACTGGGAGTTTTTGAAGGAGAAGGTTTTTTACCAAATGGTGAGTGGGTTCAGTGGACAGGGATACGAAGTGAAAAAGGAAAAGCAACGAAGAAAAAAGTAAACCACTTATCTGTTGGTGACACAGTATCTCAAACGTGGTATCCAAATTTAGCTTATGGTTTCAAAACGCTTCCTGAACAAGAATCAGTAATTATTAAAAATGCAGCTCTTTGGACCAACGAGGAGTCGGGAATAATTGAAGATGCACACCTTGTAATTAAAGAAGGAAAGATCATTTTTATTGGACGAGGAAATTATCCAACACCGCTTGGTGCGCGTGTAATTGATGCAAAAGGCAAGCACGTAACTGCGGGAATTATTGATGAGCACTCCCACATTGCAATTTCAAAAGGAGTTAATGAAGGAGGCCAGGCTATTTCGGCAGAAGTGAGTATTGGACACGTGGTCAATCCGAAAGATATTAATATTTACCGCCAATTGTCAGGTGGAGTAACTGCTTCTCAATTGCTGCATGGTTCAGCAAATCCAGTAGGCGGACAGTCTGCATTGATCAAATTGAAATGGGGATTTACCGCTGAAGAGATGCTCATTGAAAATGCGGATCCCTTTATAAAATTTGCCCTAGGAGAAAATGTAAAACGCTCAAATTGGGGCAACGGAGGTCGGTTCCCACAAACAAGAATGGGTGTTGAACAAATGTATTACGATGCCTTTTCTCGAGCTAAAGAATACGCTAAAGAATGGGAAGATTTCAAGAATGGTTCAACGAAGGTTGAGCCAAGAAAAGATTTGGAACTCGAAGCATTGTATGAAATAGTGACGAGCAAACGATTTGTTACCTGCCACTCTTATGTGCAATCAGAAATAAACATGCTGATGCACGTTGCCGATTCAATGGGATTTAAAATCAACACATTTACGCATATCTTGGAAGGTTATAAACTTGCCGACAAAATGGTTGATCATGGCGCGGGTGGATCAACGTTCTCAGATTGGTGGGCTTACAAATACGAGGTCAACGATGCAATCCCATACAATGCCGCTTTAATGAACGAACAAGGCGTTGTGGTGGCTATTAACTCCGATGATGCTGAAATGGGACGAAGATTGAACCAAGAAGCGGCTAAGGCGGTTAAATACGGTGGTATGTCGGAAGAGGACGCTTTAAAAATGGTCACTTTAAATCCTGCTAAACTGCTTCACCTCGATGATCGAATGGGAAGTTTAAAAATTGGAAAAGATGGAGATATTGTTGTTTGGTCGGATCATCCGTTGTCAATTCTAGCGAAAGTTGAACAGACTATTGTTGATGGAATTGTGATGTACGATATTGAGCGCGATGCTGAAATGCGAAAAACGAATCAAGCGGAGAAAGCTCGAATTATTTCAATGATGTTAGACGATAATAACAGCGGCCGAAAGAAACGAGCCTTCTTTAAAAAGAAAACGGGACACTTCCACTGTGACACAATTGGAGAAGAGGAATCAACAGAAGAAAACCACCATTAATATGAAAAGATATTTAATCGCATACGCACTTGTTCTTCTGTGTTCTAACGCTTTTGGACAGGAATCATCGAAGGTCTTACTGATCAACGGGTTTCTTCATATTGGAAACGGTGAAACGATTGAAAGTGCCTTAATTGGTATTGAGGATGGTAAAATCATATTGATCAAAAATTCGCTTGCTTTTTCATATGAACAAACGCAATGGGACACGATCATTCAATTGAATGGAAAACACATTTACCCTGGGTTTGTAGCCCCAAATTCAACTCTTGGAATAACAGAAATAGATGCTGTTAAGGCAACACGGGACTACCGAGAATTGGGATCGTACAATCCTCATATCCGAAGTCAAATTGCGTACAATGTAGAATCTAAGGTGATCAGCACTGTTAGAACAAACGGTGTTTTAATCACACAGGCAACACCAAGAGGCGGAAAAATTTCTGGAACGTCATCCATTATGAAAATGGACGGATGGAATTGGGAAGACGCAACGATCTTAAAAGACGATGGCATCCACTTAAATTGGCCATCAACCGTTGAAGGAGGTGGCTGGTGGGCTGAACCTGCTCCCGAAAAAGCAAACGAAAAATACACGGTACAGGTTCAAGAAATCAAAACGTTCTTCGACATGTCTAAAGCCTATTCTAGCGATGGAAACGTTGAAGAAGTAGACGGCCGACTTGAGGCAATGCGCGCATGTTTCAAGGGCAGTAAACGCGTTTTCTTCCATGCAAATGAACTGCAACAATTGCAAGACATAATTGAATTCAGCGCAACTTATGGTATTAAATTCCCCGTTATTGTTGGCGGCTACGATTCGCACTTGATTACTCGGAAACTATCCGATGCAAAGATTCCAGTAATGCTAAAAAGGCCACATACCTTGCCGAGTAATGAGTCCGACGATGTTGATCTTCCTTACAAACTTCCGGCGTTGTTACAGGCTGGAAATGTTCAATTCTGTATTCAAAATGCAGGTGGAATGGAAGCAATGAACGCGCGTAATATTCCCTTCCTTGCGGGAACGGCAATGGCTTACGGTTTAACTGAAGAACAAGCCATTCGATCTGTAAGTCTTTCTAGTTGTGAGATTTTAGGCATCGATAAAATGTATGGAAGCCTTGAAGTTGGAAAGTCGGCGAC
>JBLHVW010000209.1:0-5028 GCA_047628775.1 Salibacteraceae bacterium
ACGAGGATAATAATGCTCTTGTTCATCAAAAACATTTTTATGATGAGGACACATCCAAATCACGGAAAATGATGGATTATATCAAGAGACCGAGAATGCTTCATGAAATAATTCATAAGTTCTATTTGTCTTTCAAGGGCTATTGGGAAATAAAAGATTATGCAATCAAAAAGAATGTCAAAATCTACAACAGCAGTGAAAATTCAATGATCGATGCCTTTGAAAGAAAAAAATTAAGTGACATTTAACGGTCAAAAGCAAATGAAAAATTTCAAACATTTACAGAAAGTAAAAGAGGTATACTCTAAAAATGAGAATATCATACACTTCTTGAATAAACTTGACGAGAGTGACCAGAACTCTATAGATAATATTACTATCAGTTATGATTTCCAGTCAGGTAGTTACATCAAAGGCATAGCTAAAAATTTAGAATACAACAGGGTTTATGGTGGTGCTATTGCTGCCATTTTCAATGACCTACCATCAGTAAATTCTATTTTGGAAGTCGGCGTTGGTGAAGCTACAACTTTGGCGAGCGTGATCAAAAACATGGATAATCGTCCGGAACACATTTTTGGATTTGACATTTCTTGGTCGAGATTAAAATTCGCTAAAAATTTTCTATCCGATGTGAAGATAAATAATGTCTCCCTTTTTACAGCAAATTTATTTGATATCCCTTTAAATGACAGCTCAATAGATGTTGTTTATACATCTCATTCCGTTGAACCAAATGGAGGGAATGAATTGGCGGCTATCAAAGAATTGTATCGAATATCAAAACACTATCTCGTTCTCTTAGAGCCTTCTTTTGAATTTGCAAATGAAGAGGCACGCGCTAGAATGAAAAGCCAAGGATATGTAACAGAACTCGGAAAGGTCATAAATGACTTGGGATTGAATGTAATTGAGCATCGATTGTTTGAGCACGCATCAAACCCTTTGAATCCTACCGGTTTATTCATTATTAAAAAAGAAGCTAATTCGGAAAACTCGAATTCACTAGAGTTGATTTGCCCTTTCACAAAGGCCGAATTGAAACATTCGGACGATGGTCTCCTCTATGCGGAAGGCGCTTCTTTAGTATATCCAGTTATTCAAGGGATTCCTCTTTTATTAAAAGAGAACGCAATTCTCGCGACACATCTTAATACAGATTACGATGAATTCAAGAGAATCAATAATATTGACTTAACATATTATTAATTTAGGTCTATTAATTTTTCATAAATTGGGCAAGTCTCTATTTGTAACTTCAAAGGTGTTCGATGGTATTTTTTACTTTCACTTCGTTAAAGAAAATTAAAGGGCTCACCATCATAGAAATGTAATCCATGGGAATAATTAAAAGACAGGCCATTCAATCAACTACTTTCATCTATTTAGGTGTGATTGTAGGCTTTTTGAATTCTGCCTTGCTTCTTCCTGCATTATTTTCCTCTGAACAAGTTGGTCTTATTGGTTTTTTAAACTCTTTAACTTTAATTTTCTCGACTATTGGAGCGCTAGGAATTCCTCTTATAACGGTTAAAATGTTTCCTGCATTTCGGGATCGGAATCAAAGGGATCACGGCTTTTTTTCGCTTTCGTTCTGGGGAAGTATTGCTGGAATTACTATTGGATTACTAACATTCTTTCTTTTGAAAGATTTATTAATCTCAGATAATAATGCGGCCAATGATTATTATCTATTTCCCTTTGCCTTCTGCATTATATTTGCCTTTCGAGTTTTGTTTAGAGTTTCCGACAGCTACCTTAGAATGTTGTACAAGACAGTTCTTGGAATTACTATAGAAAGCTTTGTCGTAAAGGTTGTCATTTTATTAGGCTTAGTTACAGTTTGGTACTATCCTAATCTTGACTTTTCTGTAATACTTGTAGTGTACATAATTGCACTATCAATGCCTGGAACTGTTACTACCCTTTACCTCTTAACCAATAAGGTAAGCATCAATGGAAAAAAATTTATCAAGCATTTAGGGCCGAATCGAAAATCGATTGTGTCCTTTGGTTTTTTTGGAATCTTAGGTGGAATGGGTACTATGATCGTATTAGAGGTTGATCGTTTAATGATCAGTAACATGATTGACCTTAGTGCTAACGGTATCTATTCAGTTGCGTTCTTCTTTGGATTATTTATCAGTATACCTTCTCGCGGATTAAAGAGAATCGCTCTTTCCATATTATCCGATGCAATGGAAAAAAAGGATATGAAAACCGTAGGCGAGATTTATACAAAGAGTTGTGTAAATCAACTTCTAATTGGAGGATATCTATTTCTTGGTATATGGCTTTGTGTCGAATACGTATTTGATTTTATGCGCCCTGAATACGCAACAGGATTATACGTTGTGCTTTTTGTGGCATTGGCACAATTAATTGATATGGCTACAGGAGTCAATGCGGAAATCATTGGTGTATCAAAACATTACAGGTACAACAGCTATTTTACGGCGATACTAATTGTACTTGCTATTGGTCTCAATTTTATACTTATTCCAATTTGGGGAATCTCTGGAGCTGCTTTTGCCTCATTCCTTTCAATGCTCATAATAAATTTATTACGTTTCTTATTCTTGTATAAGCGTATGCAATTAACTCCATTTAACATGAAAATGCTGCTCAATGTAATTCTAATAGTTGGACTGTTTTTTGGTTTTGAATTTGTTTTCCCTAAGTTTGAAAACCCAATTTTAGGTATTCTAATTACTGGAACAACATTGACAATCATCTATTTTCTAATTGCATATAAGCTACAGATTTCAACCGATATCAATCAAATGGCAAATCGCTTATTGAAACGAATAATCCCTTAAGATCGGACATATATTCAGACGTTATGAAGTATACTTGGTGGATTCAGAGCCTTTGTATACTCTCTAGGTGCGGATAACACGCCTTAGATATTTTGGAGCACCTTCTCTATAACAAAATCCTGTTCTTCACTTGTTAATGTAGGAAACATCGGTAGGCTAATACATTTTTCATAATACGCCTCGGCATTCGAAAGACTTGCCTCTTGATAGCCAATCTTTTGATAATAAGGCAATGTATGAACCGGTATGTAATGTATTTGCGAAAAAATTCCATTTTCACGGAGAATATCATAGAATTTTTTTCTATTGTCAACCTCTATAACGAATAAATGATAGGCATTCTGGGCACCATCCACTGACGTTTGGAATTTGACTTTTCCTTGAAAGGCATCTCTATATTTCAGGGCTATTTCATTTCTTTTCACAACGCTTTGGTCATTGCGCGATAATTGGCTTATCCCCAATGCTGCTTGAATATCTGTAAGTCTATAATTGAAACCTAACTCTTGCATTTCATAAAACCACCCTCCATGGTTTTCAGCCATGTTTTCTTTAGTAATTCCATGCGACCTTAAAAGGAGTAGTTGCTTATAAACTGTTTCAGAATTCGTTGTGATCATCCCTCCTTCTCCACATGCAATGTGTTTTACTGGGTGAAATGAAAAAACGCTAACATCAGCGTACGTTCCATTTCCACACTTTTGAATCTCGTGTTTTGAATCTAAAAATGAACCACCTGGAGCATGACATGCATCCTCCACAATCCACAATCCGTATTCATCAGCTAGTTCTCTATATTTCTCTAGGTCGACTGGGAACCCAGCAAAATCAACGGGAATAATACCTTTAAAAAATCCTTTTGGTTTTTGTTCCAATAAAGCCTTTACACTGTCAATACAAAGCGTGTACGAATTTGGATCAATATCGGCGAACCACACTTCTCCTTGTCCATATCGAACACAGTTTGCTGAAGCAGCAAAAGTAATTGGGGTCGTAATCACCCGATCTCCTTTTTGCAAGCCTAAAGCTAAAACACTTAAATGCAATCCTGATGTAGCATTATTAACCGCCACAGCGTATTTACTCCCTATATATTTTGTAAACTTTGTTTCAAATTCAGAAATTTTTGGACCTTGAGTAAGAAAATCAGATTGTAGTGCTTCTTGAACCGCATCAAGATCTTCTTGGGTTATATTTTGCCTTCCGTAAGGTATTTTCATCATGCTACAAAAGTAGGGTCCACATGTTCCTTAATCAGATTCCTTAAGCTCTGTACATCTTCCCATTCATCATTATCTCCAGAGTTATAGTGGAACCCGACAGGAACCTTGGTTGCATTAAAGGTCTTTTTAAACTCTTCAATTGTCCATCGATTAGGAGCAGTGGGTAGAATAACATAATAGCGTCCTACATCATATGTGAGGTATGAATCAGATGGAGTTATCATTTCTTCATGTACTTTTTCTCCGGGTCTAATTCCAACTACTCGTTGTTCGGTATCTGGAGCAATTGCCGTTGCAACATCTGTAATTTTATAGGATCGTATTTTTGGAATAAAGATTTCTCCACCCAATGCATTCCCAAGCGCATGCAATACCATATCAACTCCTTCGTCAAGAGAGATATTGAATCGGGTCATATTCGGGTCCGTAATAGGTAAAAAACCTTCGCTCTTCTTCTTCATGAAAAATGGAATAACAGAACCATTTGACCCCATTACATTTCCATACCGCACCACAGAAAATCGAATACCGTTCTTCCCTGTAATATTATTGGCAGCCACAAAAAGTTTATCTGAAGTTAATTTGGTTGCGCCGTACAAATTTATTGGAGCACAAGCCTTATCCGTACTAAGAGCTACAACTCGCAGTACGTTGGTTTGCAAACAAGCATGGATTACATTCTCTGCACCACCTACATTCGTTTTAATACATTCTGAAGGATTGTACTCTGCCAAGTGTACATGTTTCATTGCAGCAGCATGAATAACGTAATCTACGCCTTCAAACGCTCTTAAAAGTCTACTTTCATCCCTAACATCACCTATAAAAAAACGAATAGCAGCATACTTCTCATGCGGGTACTCCTGAGCCATTTGAAATTGTTTCTGCTCATCGCGAGAAAAAATAACCAATCTAGCTACATCAGGATATTCACTAAATATTCTTCTTGTCAATGCTTTACCGAGTGAACCTGTTCCTCCAGTAAT
>JBLHVW010000210.1:0-4933 GCA_047628775.1 Salibacteraceae bacterium
TCCACTTCGAATACCACATCTGAAAGTTCAACAAATACCATATTTTAACATCGTATTCTTTTTTTCCTCCGTAAAAGGCGTTCATTAATTTTTCTATTTCTTTCCAATCAAAGAAGCCTTGTTCGCGAATACTTTTTTCATTGATGTAGCTGTAAACCATGTCTTTTAGGTTCGACTGCATCCAATCTGCAATTGGAATAGCAAAGCCCATTTTAGGTCGGTCCATTAATTTCAATGGAATATAATCGTGAACGATGTCTCTTAGAATTCGCTTTTTAACTCCTCCGTGGTACTTGTATTCATCCGGCAATTGAGCGGCATATTCTATAATTCGATGGTCCAGAAATGGCTCTCTTCCTTCCAGACTATGTGTCATGGCAGCGCGATCCACTTTTTGCATAATGTCGTCGACCAAATACGTTTGATAATCGATCGCCATCATGTATGCGAGTGGAGAGTTAACGTCCATATTCAATTCAGTGCTGAGATAAGACGTTTCCAATAAACCATTTTTTTGAACCATCAATTTTTCCATTTGTTGGTCCGTAAATTGTTGGCTTAAACTCAACATGATATCCTTGTTGGATGGATTCTTTAGTACATTTTTCAGCTTTTCATATCTGTTGTGAAAATTGTATTTGTTCTTCAAAACTGGGATTCGTTCAGAAGGAACAACATTCATAACACCAACCATCGACTGGCGCACAAAATCTGGGATTCGATTTAGTTTTTTACCGTAACGAGCCAAGTAATCGTACCTGTTGTATCCTGCGAAAATTTCATCTCCTCCATCCGCACTAAGAGCCACAGTCACTTCTTGACGTGCTAGTTTACTGACAATTGTTGTTGGGATCGCACTCGAATCCGCAAAGGGTTCATCGAAGTAAAACGGAAGGTCTTCGATCAATTCAATGGCTTCTTTTTCGGTGCACTCAAACTCGGTATGGTCTGTTCCCAAATGTTTGGCAACATCCTTTGCGTAAGGAGCTTCATTCAATCCAATATCAGGAACACCGATGGTATAGGTTTTAATCTTTTCAGTTCGATCTTCTTGTAAAATAGCCGTGACACAAGCGCTGTCGTATCCGCCACTTAAGAATACTCCAACTGGAACATCCGATACCATTCTGTAATTGAAAGCTGATTTTAAAAGTTCTTTGGTTTCAACTTTAGCATTGTCATAAGAAATGCTCGATTTCGGCTTGTTGTAGTAATCGTAAACGTTCCAATATTGATGGTGAACGATTGATTTGTTTGTAAGATTAATCGTTAATGAATGGCCAGGTTTAATTTTGGCGCAATCATTGAAAATACAATGTGGAGTGGGAATGTTACCGTATTGCATAAATGCACCAATAGCATCTCGATTGATTTCTTTTTCGAAATTGGGGTGCTTGTGAAATGCCTTTAATTCAGATGCGAATAAGAACAAGTCATTTTTCCAATAATAAAACAAGGGCTTAATTCCAGTTCGATCTCTGACGCAAAAAACTTCATCTTTAGTGGTGTCAACAATCACAATGGCGAACATTCCGATGAAACGATCCACACATTTACTTCCCCATTCTTGGTAGGCATGCAGAATCATTTCCGAATCTGAGTCACCATTGAACGCGTGTCCTAGAGTGCTTAGTTCGGACTTTATTTCTTTGTAATTGTAGATTTCACCATTGAAGGTCATCCAGAATTGATCGTGCGCCATTGGTTGTTTACCAAGTTCACTTAATTCTAAAATTGAAAGCCGACGGTGTCCTAGACCAATTTGATATTCAGACGTGTCTATATGTTCAAAACCAGCGCCATCCGGACCGCGATGAACCATAGAATTAGTCATCTCAACTATCGATTCTGAGGGAGTACGTTTCTTGAAGTCAATGTAACCAGCAATACCACACATGGATGTAAAGATAATTATGAATTAATAACTAATTGCTATTAAGATTACTTTGTAACAATATAAAGTGCTTCTCCGGTTCCAAATCCATATTTGAACTTATCGTTTTCAGAAAGTTCGGGTATAAAATCTATAATTTCGACTTTAAACCCAGCATCTTCTAATCGATTTTTGTAATCCATACCGTAAACTCTAACATGATCAAACTGTCCAAATGCTTTTGCGCGTTCTTCGGGATCAGTAATAGAAAAATCCTCATAAGTTGTCTCTCTCTTTACGTCCAGAGGAACCTGGATCAGACCGAAACCTGAAGGAGATAGAACTCTATAAAATTCTTTCATGGCCTTCATGTCATCTGGCACGTGTTCAAGAACATGCGAGCTTAGGATAAAATCAAAGTGATTATCAGGAAAATCAATATTGGTGATGTCCATGTTTATCGTTCCCTTTGGATAACTATAACCTGGTTCAAACAGGTCGGTTGGGAAATATTCAAAATTAGGAACGCTGGAAAATTTCTGATAAAGAATGTTTTCCGGTGCCGTGTGAAGTATTTTCTTTGGTGAAGAAAAAAAATCAGGAAGAGATAAAAGATATTTCCAATAAATTCGTGTTCTTTCTAGCGAACCACAATTAGGACATAATGCATTTGCCCGTGGTGGAATTCCGTTAGGTAGAAATGTGATGAATTTTTTATTACACGTTACACACTCGACATTGTCACCTCTTAAAAAAAAACTTCTGAGTTTGGACTTGAGTTGATTTGGTACTAGCTTTTTTATCATTAATTGATTTATTTATGCCGATTCTGTCTTTAATGCAAAGGTAAAAATATTGATAAGAGAACGATAAAACAAGTTGTAAGCGAAGGGATCAATTAATTTGAGTTAACAAGTGATTACCTGTCATTTTTTTATGAATGATCCTTTAAGAGTATCTCCTATTTTGAATAAATTCAAAACCCCATTTGCTATTCGTTTTCCAAAGCGAAGCGTTTTGTTTCGTTCAATTCTATATCGAACCATTTCATCGTCAGATGTTTCGGAAACGAATTCTTGATCACTTTTTCCTTTGCTGGTTCGTAATCGTGTAAGACTGATTCCTGTTGTTTGAATTTTGATAGCCTTAAAACCGTTTTCAGTAAACAGTTTCTTCAACGTTTTTCGGGTGAAATAACCTAAGTGATTTGGATATTCAATAACGTTGTAGTTTTCCTTCAAACGATGCCTGAGATAGGAATTGAAATTGGGCGTTGTTAGGTACAACTTTCCTCCTTTGCGAAGAACTTTATGCATTTTATTCAGGTACTCAACAGGATTATAGACGTGTTCAATTACTTCAATTGTTATAATTACATCGAATTCTAAATCTCCAAAATCAATGTTTTGCAATTCACCTTTGAACATTGTTAGTCCCTTATCGGTGCAGTGATTGACGGCTTCGTCCGTTAATTCGGTTCCATGTACATTCCATCCTCGTTGACGTGCAATTTCTAGAAAAAAGCCATAGCCAGCACCAACATCTAGAAGGTTTCCAGTCTTTCGGAATTCTTCAAATCGATCTAAGATTTCATTGTATCTATTGACGGTGATAGGTGATAGGTAACTTGTTCGCTCATAGCTGTTTGAGTAATATTCATTCAATGTCTCAGCGCTCGGAATATCCTTCATAAAAATAAATCCACACGCAGAACATTTACAAAGATTGTGCTTTTTGTAGTTCTCAAGAGTGGTTAACTCAGATCCATTACAGATCAGGCAGTTCGTATGTTGATTCGTGGTCAAGTGGTGCCAAAAATACTAATTCTTTTCAAACCAGATTTTTAAACTGTCACCAACTCCGAATAATGATAGCCCAAAGTTGATGGATCCTTTTGCGAATTGAAGAAGTTTGTTTTTTTCTATTCGGTGTCTCATTTGTTCATCATCCGATGATTCTGAGATATACGCTTGATCAGATTGCCCCTGACTTGTTTTCAATCGCGTTTTACTATAACCAGTAGTTTTAATTTTTTTCTTTTTGAAACCGCTAGAATTAAAGAGAAGTTTGATCGTTTTTGGTGTGTAGTAGCTCAAATGTTCAGGATATCCAATAACGTTGTATTCCGCTTTTAAACGATAACGAAGGAGCGAATTGAAATTTGGAGTGGTTAAATAAACCAAGCCTCCTTTTCTCAATATTGAGTTGAAGTTTCCTACTTCCTCAATCGGATTATTGATGTGTTCCAATACTTCAAATGAAGTCACTATATCAAATGCTTCTGGATCGTAATTGCCTGGATCGAGTTTCCCTTTGTTAATGTTGAATCCCTTGTCCGAGCATATTTTAACAGCCTCATCGGTGTATTCAGTGCCATAAACTTCCCATCCTCTTTTCTTTGCTTCATCCAAAAAGTAACCAATTCCGCAGCCGACATCTAAGATCTTATTAGTCGATCTGTACTTTTCAAATTCATCCAATAATTCATTGTACCGTTTGATTGTGATCGGAGACAAATAGTCGTTTCGACCATAGCCGTCATAATGATCTTCGAGTTCTTTTATTGATGGGATTTCCTGACAGAAAACGAAACCGCAATTTCCACATTTACATAAATGAGCTGATTCATAACCAGTCATTTTAGTCAGTTTATCTGATTTGCAAACCAGGCAAGTAAAATGTGAAGTTGGATTTGTCATTAGAACGCGAAATTAACAATCATTGACTAATAGAATTACATTGAATCATGATCGAATGAAGAAATATTCCAAAGCGATGCGTCTTTGTACTTATCCATTTTCTCTTCTGTAGAGTAGAGTATGAAAGGAATTTTTGGTGAAAGTGGCCCTTTTTTGAATGGATTTGAGATGAAACCGTAGTTTTTTAATCCTTTGGAAAACGATGATGATTCTTGACAGAAAGCGATTATTCCCTGATGGTTCGAATTTTTCAAAATCGATTTAAGGTACTTGAATAATTTTTTGCCCGTTTGCTGATTTTTAACGGAATAATCAAAAATGATAACCTTGTTTCCTTCAATGTAATAGCACAAGTATGAAT
>JBLHVW010000211.1:0-4929 GCA_047628775.1 Salibacteraceae bacterium
TCCAAAGAACCAACGATTTTTCCATCCATCATTACTGGAATTTGAGAAATTGAGAATTCACGCATTCTTTCAATTGCATGAGAAACAAGCTCTTCTCCAAACGAAGTCACTAAAGGCAAACCGTTGTGTTTTGCAACAAGAGCTCCAGCAGTTGTAATTTCATCGTCCAAGAATCCTCTATCACGCATCCAATCATCGTTGAACATTTTTCCAACATATCTAGAACCGTGATCGTGGAACAATACAACGACAACGTCGTCTTCAGTCAACTCATCTTTTAATTGCAACAACCCCTTAATCGCTGAACCTGCTGAATTGCCGACAAAGATCCCTTCTTCTTTAGCCAGTTTACGTTGCCAAACAGCAGCGTCTTTATCCGTTACCTTCACGAATTTGTCAATAATATCAAAATCAACATTCTTCGGTAAAATATCTTCACCAATTCCTTCAGTGATGTAAGGATAAATTTCATTCTCATCAAAAATTCCAGTCTCGTGGTATTTTTTGAATACTGAACCGTAAGTGTCGATCCCCCACAATTTGATGTTAGGGTTTTTCTCCTTCAAATATTTTCCGGCTCCTGAAATTGTTCCTCCGGTTCCAACTCCAACAACGAAATGCGTAATCTTTCCTTCCGTTTGCTCCCAAATTTCAGGTCCAGTGCTTAAGTAATGTGCTTTCGCATTCGATGGATTATCGTATTGATTAACATACCATGAATTTGGAGTTTCAGAAGCCAATCTTTTCGACACTGAATAATAAGACCTTGGATCATCTGGCGCAACATTCGTTGGACAAACGTAAACTTCAGCACCAACTGCTCTAAGAATATCCATTTTCTCTTTACTCTGTTTATCGCTCAAAACACAGACCAATTTGTATCCGCGAATTACAGCAACAAGAGCCAATCCCATTCCAGTATTTCCTGAAGTCCCTTCGATAATTACTCCACCAGGCTGCAATCTTCCGTCAGCTTCAGCATCATCAATCATTTGTATCGCCATTCTATCCTTTACAGAGTTTCCTGGATTGGTTGTTTCAACTTTCGCTAAAACCAATGCTTTAATATCCTTGGTAACGCGGTTCAATTTAACAAGTGGCGTATTTCCAATTGTTTCGAGTATGTCGTTGTAATATTTCATCAATTCAATTTGATTAGAGCTACAAAGTTAGGAATACATTTAAATTATGAATTAGTAATTGCAGATTATGAATTGGTAATTTTATAACAAACACAATTTTTCAAGCGTTTATTATCTATTAACTTTGGATGAACGTAATTCAAATATTTTTCCATCCCCATTTTCAACATGATGTTAATTGACGCGGTATTAATTACTGGAGCCGCAGAAAAGACTTCCTTCAACCCTATTGTTTCAAAGGCATAATCTACGCAAGCGGTTGCGCCTTCTGTTGCATACCCTCTATTCCAGTATTTTGAATCCAATCTCCAACCAATATCTGTACAAGGGCAAAATTCAACATCAAAATTCTGATCACACAAACCAATAAAACCGATGAACTCTCCTGTTTCTAATTCATCTACCGCGAAATAACAATATCCTTTTTCGTGCTGCATCGATTGCATTCTCTCAATAAAATCTAGAGTTTGATCTGGTCGAGCAACGTAGGGAAAGTATTCCATAACAACAGGATCGACGTTGATTAAAATCATTTTGGGTTTGTCCTCTTCAGTCCAGTTTCTAAAACCGAGACGTTTTGATTTGAAAATATATTTCATTTGGACTTCGAGGCTTGGAGTTAGAGGTTAGCCCTCATAATTAATAATTCACAACTTCTAATTAAAGCACTCCTTGAACGCGAAGCAAGATAATTGTGATATAAGCCACATACGTGCTCAAAAGGATAGCTCCCTTCAACCGTCCAATCTTACTTCCTAAAGCGATTAAAACAACCAACAACAGAGCAATTCCAACCATCCAAAAAAGATCAAATTCTCTTGCTTCATTTGACACTTTTAAAGGCGTCACAATTGAAGTCACTCCAAGGACAACAAGAATATTGAAAATGTTAGATCCGATTAAATTCCCGATAGAAATATCAGTTTGCTTGCGGTAAGCAGCAACTGTAGATGCAACTAACTCTGGTGCTGATGTTCCAAAAGCCACAATTGTCACACCGATAATCACGTCTTTATTTGGGTTATCGAACAAGAACTCTTCGGCGATACCAACCGCTCCTTGAATGAACCAATCTGCGCCAAAATACAAGCCGACAAATCCCAATAAAAGAAAAAGTATAGACTTCCAATTCTTCGGTGCCTTATCGACTATTTCGCAAACTTCTTCAATGACCGGCTGCTTTCTTCCTTTATTGATTAAGAAGATTGTAAAGGCAACAATTACGACCAACATAATTATCCCTTCGTACATTACAATCCATCCATCCTGGATAAAATAAACAAACAATAAGGTTGAAAAAATCATGACAGGCAGATCAATGCGCTTGGTATGTTTGTCAGCAATTATTGGAAATATCAAAACGGTAACCCCAAGAACTAACGCTATATTGGCAATATTAGAGCCTACAACATTTCCAATGGCAATACCAGGGTTTCCATCAAGTGCACTGGTTAAACTGACCAGTAACTCTGGAGCTGATGTTCCAAACGCAACGATCGTCATTCCTACAATTAGGGGCGAAATATTCATGGCTGTTGAAAAACCAACTGCACCTTTTACTAGAAATTCACCTCCAAAAATCAAGACGACTAAACCCAGTAAAAGAAATACGTAATCCATTGATTGTAATTGATATTCAAATGATGCTGCCAAAGATAAAAGATCAAATTGATTTGCAGCTCATTTTACATTTCAATGTGCCCGCTAATTTTATTAGAATAGACACTCCCGTTCCTATTTAAAACTCCCGCTTTTTCTTAATTTTACTTCAAACAATTTCACATGGATTTTCAACTCGTATCGGATTTCAAACCTACAGGAGATCAACCTCAAGCAATTAAGGAACTTTTAGAAGGATTGAGTGAAAATATAGAAGATCAAACTTTACTGGGTGTTACGGGAAGTGGTAAAACATTTACGGTGGCTAATGTGATCCAACAGACAAATCGACCAACGCTAATTCTTTCGCACAACAAGACATTAGCGGCACAATTGTATGGAGAATTCAAGCAGTTTTTTCCAAACAATTCAGTGGAGTACTTTGTGTCGTATTATGATTATTACCAGCCTGAGGCTTTCATGCCTGTGACGGGAACTTATATTGAAAAAGACCTTCAAATCAATGATGAAATTGAGAAACTAAGACTTTCAGCCTCTTCTGCTCTTTTATCTGGAAGACGCGATGTGATTGTTGTTGCATCCGTTTCCTGTATTTATGGAATTGGAAATCCGAAGGAATTTCAAAGCAGCATTATTCATATTAAGAGAGGCCAACTTATTTCTCGAAACAAGTTCTTGTTTAGACTTGTCGAAACGCTTTATTCAAGATCAACGGAATCTTTTGATCGTGGGACATTCCGAGTAAAAGGAGACACAATAGACGTATATTTGGCCTATACAGATTACGCCATTCGTTTTGAGTTTTGGGGAGATGAAATTGAATCCATTAGTTCCATCAACCCTAACAGCAACAATCATATTGAAGCACACGAAGAAATAAGTATTTACCCAGCAAACATGTTTGTGACCAATCCTGAAACGACAAAAACGGCCATTGAACAAATTGGCGAAGATATGGTTTTAGCTGTCGATCGATTTAAAAGAGATGGTAAAATGGAGGAAGCAAAACGTCTTGAGGAACGAGTTTCTTACGATTTAGAAATGATTCGAGAATTAGGCTATTGTTCTGGAATTGAGAATTATTCCCGCTATTTTGACAAACGAAATCCAGGGGAACGTCCTTTCTGCTTGATTGACTATTTCCCAGATGACTTTCTCATGGTAATCGACGAAAGCCACGTAACCATCCCTCAAGTTAGAGCCATGTATGGAGGAGATAGAGCACGAAAAATCAATCTTGTCGATTATGGATTTAGACTTCCTTCTGCAGTGGACAACCGACCGCTTCGTTTCGAGGAATTTGAAGGAATGTTGGGGCAATCAATTTACGTTTCAGCAACACCTGCCGATTACGAAATGGAAAAATCGCAAGGTGTTATTGTTCAACAAGTAATTCGACCTACTGGCTTACTTGACCCGATTATTGATGTTCGACCAAGCGTCAATCAAATAGATGATTTGATTCAAGAAATACAAATTCGAATTGATCTGGACGAGCGAACGTTGGTCACTACTTTAACAAAAAGAATGGCGGAAGAGCTTCAAAAATACTTGGACAAAGTTGGTATTATGTGCCGATATATTCACTCTGATGTCGATACAATTGAGCGGGTTGAAATCCTTCGTCAACTTCGACTTGGACAATTTGACGTTTTAATTGGCGTCAATCTTTTAAGAGAAGGATTGGATTTGCCAGAAGTTTCGTTGGTTGCAATTCTAGATGCGGACAAAGAAGGCTTTTTGAGAAACGAACGCTCGCTTGTTCAAACCGCAGGTCGTGCCTCAAGAAACATAAATGGCCGCGTGATTATGTACGCCGACCGCGTTACAAATTCGATGCAGCGGACAATGGACGAAACTTCTCGACGTCGTAAGATTCAGAAGGAATACAATACAAAGCACGGCATAACACCAACAGCTTTGAATAAATCAAAAGAAAAAATTCTGGGATCAACTAAGGTTGCTGACGGCGATGAAATTGTTGATTACACACAATATGTTGAAGCTCAAATGGCAGCCGATCCAGTTATGCAATACATCTCAACGGAGCAATTGGAACGCTCTGCGAAATACGTTAAAAAGCAAATGGAAATTGCAGCGAAAGACCTCGATTTCATAGAAGCTGCTCGATTACGTGACGAATTATTCGTTTTACAGAAACAAATTA
>JBLHVW010000212.1:0-4892 GCA_047628775.1 Salibacteraceae bacterium
GTGCGCCTTGTTCGGTTAAAACAATCCCCTGTATTAGAATCATTTCATCGGTTAACCTTAATTTTTGTTGTAGTTCCTTTTTGCCGCTCATGTTTCCATGTGTTGATGAATAAATTATTCAAATCGGGAAAAAGATCAAATGTCGGGAAGATGTGGGAAATAATAAATCACAATTAACTGTAATACAGTTAATTGGAATTGATAAAAGTGAGCCCGATAGGGTTCGAAACTGATACCACCTCCTTAGAAAGGGTTTTCAACTATTCCAATAAGAGTAATCGTCAACCGACCTTACCACATCAAAGAGCAACAGAGTGAGAAGATCATTCTGTTGTATAATTAGGTGTCTGTCCCAACAACTGTAGCATATATTGGCGCTATCGCCATCATTGTTTAACCGAGTAAACTCAAGCATTACATATATCGCAACTAATGGCTCTATTTGACCGTCGTTTTGGATTTGAGGTATAGAAAAATCATTGGCTGGTCACTCAGCAGGACAATTTATACCAAAGACACTGTTATTCCAGCTTGGAAAATGGCAAACGATAATCGAGAGATTAATACTCCGCTGACTTTTCATTCAGACAGAGAAATACAATATGCTTGCAAAGAGTTTGCTAATTATCTTGATAGAAATGAATTAGTGACACGAACTATGAGCAGAAAAGGTGACTGTTGTGATAATACTGTGGCAGAAAGCTTCTTTAAAACGTTTAATGCTGAGGCATAATTCATACTCATAGTGGATTTGTTAAAATCTTGTTCACATATTCTAGCCTTTGATGAAGGTCCCGGAGTATTGACTAATTCTAACTCACCTGACTTGATTATTTTACTCAAAGAAACTAGCGAAAAATGCTAGTAATTGTTTCACTCTACAGGCACTTCAGAATAGAATAAAAATCACTTCAATTGAAGCATTACATGATGAAATTGTTATACAAACAACTGAAGAATTAACCGATTCTGCAACGATTAATGATTATGACATGTTAATTACTCCAATTAATTCATTGATCGGGGATAATATGTTATCCATGGATAGCACAACATATTATAAGTTTATTATCGCGGAAAAAGAGAAACACCCACTTGCTCAAAGACTACTGCATAAAACCTTAGAAGAGTTAAAAAAATGGGTGTATCAATATCAACTGAAGATTAAAGTTGCTAACACAAGTAGTCGTTGCACATCCATCTATTAAAACAAAAAACGATTCTATTTAAACCTTTCTAAAACATGCTCATTTTCAGTGCTACTCCTTTTAGTTAAAAATTGAGTGTTTCAATATCAACTGAAGATTAAAGTTGCTAACACAAGTAGTCGTTGCACATCAATCTATTAAAACAAAAAACGATTCTATTTAAACCTTTCTAAGACATGCTCATTTTCAGTGCTGCTCCTTTTAGTTAAAAATTGAGTGTTTCAAATCGTATTTCTCGAACGATTATTGGGTTAGATAAAAACCTGTTCATGCTCTTTAAAGGATTCTCATAACTCTCAATTCGAATAAAGAATGGAATACAAAGTGGTTCTCATTTATTCCAATTGCTGTAAAAGCTCTTCAAGCCTAAAAAAAATACAAATCAAATTTGATGTAATAAATTTTCTTCAAGCATAAACTAGGTCGTATTATCGTTTCGTTTAATCTTTTACTATTCAATCAATCAAAATGAGTTAGATTTACAAAAGATACTTTACTGTAACTTTTATCAAACAAAACTATACATGGGGAACAACAGAAATAAATATTTCAGAAATGTACCTCTGTTCTAATCGAGAATAGTAAAACGAATCGTTCGAATTGCCAAGATAGAATTGAATTGAAGACAAAAGAACTTTATATTATTACCAAAACGAAATGAAAGTCCTTCTAACAGGTGCTACAGGCTATATCGGAAAACGCCTTCTTCCCGTTTTAATAGAACAAGGCCATCACGTTGTTTGCTGCGTACGAGATCGAAGCCGGTTCAATCCGAATAAATCATTGCTAAAAAATATTAGCGTAATTGAAGTTGATCTTCTTGATCGAGATTCACTATCTAAAATCCCACAGGATATTGATGTGGCGTATTATCTGGTGCACTCTATGTCATCGGCGAAAAACTACAAATCACTTGAGAAAAAATCTGCAATTAACTTTAGAGAGTCATTAGAAGAAACGTCGGTTAAACAGGTGATTTACTTGAGTGGAATTGTAAACGAATCATCACTTTCAGATCACCTTTCGTCTAGGAAGGCAGTTGAGTTAGAACTTGAGAAAGGCAAGTGTCATTTTACGTGCCTTAGGGCGGGTATAATTATTGGTTCGGGCAGTGCATCTTTTGAGATTATTAGAGATATCGTTGAAAAACTTCCAGTGATGATTACGCCCAAATGGCTGCTTACTAAATGTCAGCCTATAGGAGTTTCGGATGTGATTTCATTTTTAACCAAGTCAATGTTAAACGAAAAAACGTTCGATAAAAATTTTGATATTGGATGTGATGACGTTCTCACATATAAGGAGATGCTTCTCGAGTTTGCCGATGTTAGAAAATTAAAACGAAAAATTTGGATTGTACCTGTAATGACGCCAAAATTATCTTCCTATTGGCTGTACTTTGTTACTTCCACCTCCTATAATCTGGCAACATCTCTTGTACATAGTATGAAAGTTGAAGTTGTTTGTAGAAACAATGAGCTCAACGATATATTAGACATTCATCCGATCTCGTATCGAGAATCTATAAAATTAGCATTTGAAAAAATACAATCTAACGAAATTGCCTCAAGCTGGAAGGATGCACATGAAAGTAGCGGGATAAAAATAAACATTTCCGAATATATAACTGTTCCTGTGCATGGGTGCTTTAAAGATCAGCGCTCCAAATTAATTTTTAGCCGGGAAGAATGCATTGATAAAATTTGGGGAATTGGTGGCAACAATGGATGGTATTATGCGAACTGGTTGTGGAAACTGAGAGGAATAATGGACAAGCTAGCAGGTGGAGTAGGGCTAAGAAGAGGAAGAACAAATCAAAACTCTATTTCCATTGGAGATTCATTGGACTTTTGGCGCGTCATATACTCGAATAAAGACGAGGGTCGGTTGCTGTTGTTTGCAGAAATGAAACTGCCAGGGGAAGCATGGCTTGAGTTTCAAATAGATGGGGATAAATTAACGCAAACGGCTACTTTTAGACCTTTAGGTTTGATGGGCAGACTTTACTGGTTTTCTGTTTATCCATTTCACGGGTTTATATTTAACGGGATGATTAATAAACTCACGAAGTAAAACGTTCTGTAAAAACCTAGAAGAAAACCTATTTAATTGGTTTTATGGTTCTGATTAGATAAATTGAAAATGATTATCTATTGATATCTCGACTCAAGAATTATGTTGTCGAATCTCCAGCACTTAGAATAGGATATTGCAAGCTGTTCAGCGGATGATTTTGGTTGGATTATCTGATGGGTTAAGAGTGAAAAGCAGCTTGAAATTATACTTTTGTCAACTTACGGTATGAAATGCTAAATTTCCAAAATAAGTGAAAATTCAAAAAAATGCCTTTAAAATAATACTCCTTTCTCCAATAGGTTTTCTAGTGGTTATAGTTACTTTAAATCTTCGAGGATTTGATTTTTATTAGCCCTTGATCGGAGTGGTCTGATCTGTCCCCAATAGTTTAGACAGTTTTTAAGTGTTTCTTATTTATTCTAAGCTGCCAACGGCTTGTATAAAAGCAGTAGCGGATTAAGTGTGGTTTGAGAAAAATGGGAAGTCCAAATCCAATTTAGAGATTAACCAGTTTTCGGATAACGTGATTTCCATTATCTAATGATATAAACGCGATATAGCAACCTGAGGATATATGATCAGTATTAATTGAATTTTGTCCTGCAAAAACTAGTTGATTGAGGATTACTTTACCAGTATTATCTGTTAAAGTCAGCATACCTCCATAGTTGGAATTCAATATGAACTCTTGATCAAATGGATTGGGGTAAATAGTGATGTTGGCATCTTCATTGCAATTCACAGATCGTATTGAAAATTCTTCGGTAAGCCCATTAAAGTCAGTTTGAGATAGTTTGTAGTATGCTATCCCTGAGAGCGGACTATCGTCAGTCCACGAATAGTTAGTAGCTGCCTGACTGGCTCCGATTCCATCAATTGTTGCAATAGCTTCAAAATTGATTCCATCTCTACTTCGCTCTATCGTGAAGTAGTCGTTGTTGTTTTCAGAAGCAGTGGTCCAGCTCAGTTCTACATTATCTTTTAAGCAACTAACCTTGAATTCAGTTAGTTCAACTGGTAGTGGAGTTGTCTGGTTAATTGAACCTATGGTAAAGTATCTTGTTGAATTATTTGTAATTTGTCCCGTAGATATGCCGGTAACTGAGATGACAGGATTAGCATAAGAAATAACAATTCCAGATCCATCTCCGTTGAAATAGCATGTTGTACCTCCGTTAGAAAAATCTCCATCGTTGTCAACTAAGAAACGCAATTCGGAAACATTTACTGAGCCAGGGCTAGCATTAGGATTTAAAGTGATGTCTACACCAAATGTACCGCCCATACTAGTTCTTCTGACTTTCCATTCGCGCTCTAATCTTGAGGAGAGTCCACATGTTCCGGGAACTTCAGCATTAGATGCAACGGTTGAATGCAATTGACCTTGATTGTCGCCAATAAGGATATAAGAGAAGTTTCCGATAGTAGAAGTATTTGCAATATTGGAGTTGGCCAATGCTCCTCTATATATTCGAATCGTATCGTCCTCTGAATGTGATTGTTTCTGAAACAGTTCCTGATTGTTTTCGCGTCCAATTCCAATCACATTATTATGATATCCAGAGTTTGCTGCCCATAAAACAGTTCCTCCCGGAGCAGTATACGCTA
>JBLHVW010000213.1:0-4875 GCA_047628775.1 Salibacteraceae bacterium
AACCACATAAATCATTTATTATGAAAAGAAGATTACTAACATTAGCGGTTATTTTAACTGCAACTTTTGGGTTGAATGCTCAAATTCAAAATTATGCTGTTGGAGATGATGTAGCTGACTTTACCGTAGTCGATATTGAAGGAAACTCTCACACATTAAGCGATTATACTAGCGCTGGGAAGTGGGTAGTATTAGATTTTTTCTTTGTTGATTGTCCACCGTGTCAGCAAACAGTTGGTTTTTTCAATGAGCTTCACGAGAAGTACGGATGTAATGAAGGAGATTTAGTTTGCATCTCTATAAATACAGGCCAAGATGATGATGCATATGTAGCTTCTTTTGAGTCAACGTATGGAGGTTCATTTTCACATAGCCCAGCCGTAAGTGGTGATGGAGGCTCTGCTGCTGTTGATACAGACTTTAACCCATCTCAATATCCAACATATTGTTTAGTTGGAGCTGATATGAAAATGAAAAACACAGATATTTGGCCAATTGCATCTGTTAATGATTTTGAAAATGCAATAACAGCGGCAGGACATACTCCACAAGTAATGAGTTGTGGTTCAGTTAGTAGTATTGAAGAGAATGCTTTGTTGAACGCTATCGCTGTATTCCCTAATCCTGCAGCTGCAAGTGCTACAGTTTCTGTAAGTCTTGAAGCAACTACTGACGTTACTGTTGAAGTATTCAACTTAGTTGGTGCTTTAGTTTCAACTGAAGTTTACTCTGGTGTTTCTGGTGAAAACAATTTCACTGTTAACACAAGTGCTTTAGAGAATGGACAATACATCCTTAATGTTTCATTAGGAGATAATGTTGCTAGAACTCAAGTTAACTTGAACGTATTGAAGTAAGCACCGCTTAAAAACACTAAAGCCCCCATCTTGGATATCCAGGTTGGGGGCTTTTTCATGCGTTAGTATTTCGTTCTTGGATTTGAATACGGAGTCCGAATACTGAACGGAATACTGAGCGCAGTCGAAGTATGGAATCTCACTCCATTTTACATCTCATAAGAAACTTAGTCACTTATGAGAAACATTTTATTGGTTGCTACGCTCTTTATTCCCTTCCTGGGATGTACTCAAGACACTTTAATGGAGCAACAGTTGGACGATGTTCAGGTCCGATTGAAACTAGAAAAAGAAATTGCTTTCTCGGACAGTAAACATTTCATTTTGGATTTCCATATTGGTAAACGGGGTATCTTTCTTCTGTTAAAACAGCGTAACAATTATTTTGCCTATTTGCTCGACAATGACTTTAAAGTAGAGGATAGGCTTCAGCTTGATTTCAAACCAAAAGAGCTTTTCTCCGACTGTTTCGGTATTCTGCATATTCTAGGACGGGATAGCATTTATCAACTTGAAAATAGGAGTAAGGAACTATTCATCTACGAGACCAACCCCATCGATTTATACGATTTGTTTTTGAAAGGATGCATAGCGAACAATTCCACTCATCTTATATTCAAACGCTTAGACAATTTCAATAAGACCACCGTTTATTATGGTATTGATAAAACGAACAATGAACGTACAGATCTTTATCTCATTGAAGATCCTTTGCGGATTCGCAATATACATGACACATATGATTCCCTAATCATTAAAGATCCAGGTGAAACTGCTATAATGGAAGAAGTCAAAGGCTATGATTTGGATCAAACAACTTACTACGATTTGATTCATGAGTATAGACAGGCTAAATATTTTTTCGATGATTTTTCAGTAGCTCCAGAACACCACCCGATTATTGTTAAAAAGGATACCACCTACATTTTTGACAATCTAAATGATTTAATTGTGGTGATGAATGATACAGGCTATATCTACCGTAGGCTTCCTCTTAAATCGAACAATAGCATAGAGATTGAACTCGATAAAAAACAAGATCGATTGTACTCTGTGAGCCAAGAAAAAGGAGTTCAAGTGTATGGATTGCTTTCTTCTGATAATTTTGAGGTTATTCGTAAAACGAAAATTACAAAACACGCCTATCCGAGAAAAGCGATTGTCTATAATGGTTATGCGTATTACCTCTACAAAGAATTTATGGAGGATAATTTTAATAAACTATTTCGTCAGAGAATCTAAGTAATTCTATCGATTCCGATCCCTTGAGCTGATACATCGCCGTTTTTACTGTTATGTCTATTGTTTCCCAATTTCTTATTTAGTTTTGTACAACTCTCAAAATAAATGAAAAATGAGTAGGGGTAAACTCAAAGTAGATTGTCTTCTAAATAAAAACAGGAATTAAAAGCGCAAAGTAACCTGTATGATTAGTACGACAGAAATCGATTCACAAACCTTAGAAAGCCTATTCCATAAGTATTACGATGGGTTATGCCGCTATTCATTTACAATTGTAAAAGAACAGGCAGAAGCTGAAGATGTAATTCAAGGATTGTTTATCAAACTTTGGGAAAAGCGAAAAGACCTTGATGTTTTAAATAACACAAAGGCTTATTTGTACCGCTCTGCTCATAATGAAAGTTTGAATGCAATGAAACGAATAAATCGCCGAGCAATGGGGTCTGGAGATAAGGAATTGCAGCTTTCGGAGACGAACGACGCAAGTGCCATCATGATTGGAGGCGAACTTCAACTTCAAATTGACAATGCCTTAGAAATGCTCCCAGAGAAATGCCAAGAAGTTTTTCGTTTGAGTCGGTTTGAACAACTTTCATACAAAGAGATAGCTGCGCATCTTTCAATTTCAGTAAAAACGGTAGAAAATCACATGGGTAAAGCGTTACGCCTTATGCGAGAAGGTCTTGAAGATTATCTACCACTAATATTGATTACAATTTTAGTATCAAAAGGATGGTAAGGAAAAGAGAGGAAATAGAAGGGCTCATTGCTCTGTTCTTGAGTGGCGAGTCGTCACCTGATCAGGCAATGGATTTGGAGATTTGGCGGTCCGAGAGCGAAGAGAATCAAGCATTGTTTGATTCGTATGAGAAGACATTTAATGCAACACACGGTCGAATTGGCTTCGTGTCTCCAGATATCGATGCGGCTTGGCGAAAGGTAAAAGCTTCTGTAAAAGAAGAGCCAAAGGTTGTTCCCTTATATAAAAATAGAAATTTCTATATGAGTGTTGCAGCCCTTGCTGTCGTTGCATTTGTCGTAGGTTCAATTTGGAATTTCAACCCTGAATACGAACTCTTACCTAACGCAACGGCTCCTCGTGTAAATATAGACACTGTCGAAACGGAGCAAATAATTTACGCCGCAAACAATGTTGAATCATTGACGCTGAGTGATCAATCCATTGTTGAATTGAAGAAGGGAAGTAGATTGATATTGTCCAAAGATTTCAATAAAAACGGAAGGTATGCTGAATTAGAGGGCAGTGGATCATTTACTGTTGTCCATGACGCGACCAATCCATTTGTAATAACGGTAGAAGATCTTGAGGTCTTTGATCTCGGAACTGTGTTTGACATTGAGACGAAAGGAGATACTGTTTCCGTTGTTGTTTCTGAAGGCGAGGTTGAATTAAGACTAAATGGAAAAACGATTGCTCTTGCTAAAGGAGATAGCGCGTATTACGTAATTAGTGAGAAGCTAATTGAGCGCTACAAAACACCGAAAGACCGATTGGATAAAATTTTCGTTTTTGACGGAACGAGCTTGTCGCAGGTGATGCAGCAGATCGGTGAATTCTTTGAAAGAGACATCGTAATCAAGGATGACGTGATTAAAGGGTGCAAAGTGAACATCGAATTTAAAGATGAGACTTTACCTATGATATTTGATATTCTACAGACGATTGTCGAGTTCGAAATAGTTTACAATAACGAAATAATAGAGCTTTATGGAGACGGTTGTAAATAGAGTGATATGCACGATAGTGCTAGTTTTTGGGCTAGTGTCGGTTGTTAATAGCCAAGTTGTTTTGCCTCCTTTGGAGCGACCAATAACGTTGAAGCTTTCAGGTCAATCTTCGAAAGAAGCGTTGAAATTAATGGAAAAGAAAGGTGAATTTACCTTTGGTTACCGAACGGACCTTGTAGAGCAATCGAATTCTGTGCGCCGCGATTATATAGAGAAAACGGTTCGAGAAATATTGGATGATCTCTTCCAAGGAAGCGTGTACTACAAGGTGAAGGGGAATTACATAATACTTAAAAGTAGCCCCAAACTCAAGGAGGAAGAAATCAGTATAGAAGGGTATGTAATTGATTCAAAAACAGGACTTAAAGTACCTTATACTTCAATTTATGATTCAATTACTTTAGCGTCTGCGGTAACGGACGAATATGGCCACTACCAATTGAAAATCTCTAAGAAACAGACGATTCAATTGTCGACGAAAAAGTTCGGGTATTACGATACTTCATTTGTCTGGAAAGGAACTGGAGCAAAGGTTTTAAACATTCAAATTCATCCGATTCTTGCTGGAGAAGGAGACACGACAGAATTTCAGGATTCACTTAATTTCTTCACGAAACTGCGAAACTTGAAGTTGTTCACACCCTCTGAAGAGCAGAAAGCGAACATGATGAACTTTAGAGAGCAATTTCAACGTAAAGCTCAGTTTTCAGTCATTCCTGGCGTAGGAACCAACGGGAAATTGAGTTCGACAATGTCTGTGGATTACTCTTTTAACTTGCTGGGTGGATTTAATGGTGGAGTTCGTTTGGTAGAGATAGGCGTGCTTTTTAATATTGTTTGGGATTCAGTGAGCTATTTCCAAGCTGCTGGACTTTTCAATAGCGTTGGTGGGCCGCAAAGAGGTTTTCAAGCTGCTGGTTTGACCAATATTAACGGCTCATCATTTGAAGGTGCGCAATTCAGTGGATTGTTCAATTATGTAAATGGAGAAGTGAGAGGTGCGCAATTTGCTGGTTTTGCAAACGCA
>JBLHVW010000214.1:0-4727 GCA_047628775.1 Salibacteraceae bacterium
AATGAAAAATGTCACCGAAACGATAACGAACTCTAATGATTTGAAAGCTTATTTAGTTCCGTAGGAAAAAATTAAATCCCGTTTTGATCTTGGTTCGCTGGGATGAAACGGGATTTTAATAGCACTACAATTAAGAAGATTAAATAACGCCGTTGTTGATGGCATATTTCACCAATCCAACAAAGCCACGAACATTTAATTTCGCCGTTAAATTTTTCTTATGCCCTTCTACTAATTTTGAGTTCATCCGCAATTTCATCGTGCGATCTCTCCATGGCAATTAACTGTAAGATTTGAAATTCTCTTTTTGTTAATGCAGACTCAATTCCGAGGTGCGTGCCTTTTTTATTCTTGCCAAGAAGTATTTGAGAAATGGAATTCCCAAAATAGGGAGCGCCATCAAGAATCGTTTCTATTGATCGAATGAGTTCTTCTGATCCTGCATCCTTTAAAATGAATCCGTCACAGCCACCTTCAATTACTTATCGAATGATAGTCTCTTCATTCATAGCACTTAACACGAGGATTGGAATTTTGTTCCCGTTCTCTCTCAACTTAGTTATGGTCGTTATCCCATCCATTTTTGGCATCTGAATATCGAGCAATAGAATATCGAAATCAGACTTATCTACCAGATCAAGAACTTCAGCTCCATTGCAAGCTTCCTCTATTACTGGAGTGAAATTTTCTTGAATCTCAAGCATGAACCGCAATCCATTACGAACGATTACTTGATCATCTGCAATTAAAATATTAACGACTTTTTTCATCAATAGAAATTTTAAGGTCTGTAACCTTCGTTGGAATACTAAAGTATTCATAAGTGGCTCCGATCAATTTCATCCGCATATCAATGTTCGCAAGTCCAATTGAATTGTATTTACCAGTTATGTCAAACCCTTTTCCATTGACCGACAAAAGGATTTGCAATTTTTCATTTTCTCGTTTTAATTCTATCGTGATCTCCGTCGCCTCAGAATATTTCAATGAATTATGAACAAACTCCTGAACCACTCTATATAGATACAGTTCTTTCTTTTTATCCTTCAGTCCAATTTGCTCATGGCATGTAAAAACAACCTTGATATCGGTTACTATCTTGCATTTTCCGATTAAGATTTCCATAGCATTACACAAATCATTTGATTGGATAATATGCGGTGAAAGATCGTGTGAAATTTCACGAACCGAGCCAACAGCACTGGTAATTAAACTTCCTATTTCTGAAATAGCTTTTGAATAGGCGGGAGAATCAAATTTCAAATTCTTCAATGCATCCAAATACAATTTAACCATACTCAACTCTTGAGATAAAGAATCGTGTAAATCCCGGGAAATCCGTGCGCGTTCATTTTCTTGAACATCGATCAATTGCACGATCAACCAGTGGTTATAATTGTTTTCTCTCATTCAGTTTTTAATTCTTCAATACTAAAAGTACATGTCCAGATCGTAAACTATTTATGGATCGGTTCTTTCAATAAAATTATGCAGAGTAGCTTAACCTTTTACAAGAATACAATATCACTTCTAAATAAAAGCACGTAAAAACCCCGATTCTTAGCGTAAATACCGCAACTGACAAGATTACGTAGTGAAGAGTACCAATTGTGTGATTATCTGTTCATTTTTTCAAATACTACGTAATTTTACGCAGATCTTCAAGTCAATTTATCTATTGATTCAAGAAAAAAGGTTTGTTTTAAGACAATAGTGGATTTAATTAAAACCGATCGCGTAATTTCATCATCGGTCGCTCAAAGAAGTAATAAAGTAGGGTTGAAACTCCTACCGTCACGACCCAAAACAAGGTATACATTTGCCAACGCTCGGCTTCTGCGTCAGGTGGGTTGTGTTTTATAATTACACCATACACCAATCCAAGATTGATTAAATACATCGAATAAGAGATCATGCTGATGTGCGTAACTGTTTTTCCCCACCATTTAAAACGATAGGTTTTTATACTATCTGCAAGCGGCAATAGAAACATTGCTCCAATTGAGATTATGACAAAGTAGAATGTTCTTGAATAGAAGAGTTCAAACGAATGATCGGTTGTTGTGCCAAGATATAAAATTGCCATTCCTACTATAAATGCTGGCCATCTGCACAACCTCCAAAAGTCCTTGAAATAGTATTTAATATATGCGGCTAGCACACCATAGATAATGGTATCCAATCGCATAACCACGACTTTTCGAACTTCCATGTCATAGGCATTGAAACTATCGTAAACGGCCTCTGCACTATAAATTCGATACAGTAAAGGAGTTACAATTAAAAGTAAAATGGTTGCGAGGAAGGAGTGTTTTTTCGAGAGGAACAGTCGAAAGCCAAAAATAGAAAGAGGCAGGATAATATAGAACCACTCTTCAACGGATAAACTCCAACTTTCCCAAAAGAAGCTGTAAAAACCATGAGTTAGATTGTGTGTAAAGAATATGAACGACCAACCAAATTGATTCAAATCCCCGTTTTTGAATTCGTATTGAATAAATATAAAATTCAACAGCAGGATTAAATAATAATTCGGTAAGGTTCTGAACCACCTCCGTTTCCAAAAATTTGCAATTGATTTTATATTGAATTTCGCTTTCTTCTCAATCTCTTTAATTAAAATTGATCCAATAAGAAACCCACTTAGAACAAAAAACAGCTCTACACCATCAATTCCACTTAAGAGTGGGACCGTAGGCAAAAACCAAAAAATATCACCCGCCAAAGCCGCACCATGACTTAAAACAACAAGAACTATTGCGATGGCGCGGTACACATCGAGTCCGTAGATTCGTTCATTTCCAGAAAGTTTGATATTATCCTTCGCCATCGCAATGACGAATATAGTAAGAACATCAGTCTTTGATAACAAACATCTAATTCAAACCGCATTTCAAAAAAAAAGTGATACTATTAAAATTAAAAGGCTAACTTAGTGCCGCGATTATAACGTTTCACACTGAATGTTAAGCGATTAATTGCATATTACACAGTAAAAAATTATAAAATGGCAGAAGGTACAGTTAAGTTCTTTAACGGAACAAAAGGATTTGGATTTATTAAACCAAATGATGGAGGTGAAGATGTTTTTGTACATCAATCAGGTCTTGATGACGAGATCAACGAAGATGACAAAGTTTCTTACGAAGTTGAAGATGGAAAAAAAGGATTAAACGCGGTAGGTGTAAAAATTATCGGTTAAGAAATATTTTCTTTATTGAAATGGGATTTGATTGAATCAAGTCCCATTTTTTTTGTTTTAAACTTTTCCTTCCACATTTCGAAAGTTCATATCTTCTCTTTTATCTTTATGCATCTAAAAATAAATCACTTATCTTAGCTTACATATTAAATCAAAACCTATGAAAAAACGTCTACTCTTCTCAGCCTTTGCGCTTTTAACTTCATTAAGTGCAAGTGCACAATGTACTGCTGACCCTCAATATGTTGACCCTGGAGTTTATCCAGATAGTGCTACAGGAATGGCTTCTGCATGTATTGATGTACCTTATTCTGAAACAATCACGATAATCGTACCTTATGACACAACGACAATTGTATTTGGTATTCCAATTACTTTTTTCTTCGATAGTGTTGTAGTTCAATCATGGGATTGGGGTGGATTAAATGGATTCACTTACCAATGTTCTTCTCCAGGAAACGTAGAAAGCCCAGTTGATAATTGTTCTTTCGAAGGTGACCAAACAGGTTGTATTTTAGTTGAAGGAAATCCAACAGCGGCTGACATTGGAAGTTATCAGCAAGAAATTACTACAGTTGCTTATTTACCTGGATCACCTGGGAATCCGTCTACAGTGCTTGTAGATTATTACTACATCCAAGTATTGGATTGTGGATTAAGCGTTCCAACGTTAACAAATTCTAAGTTCTTGGTTTATCCAAACCCGGCCAAGTCTAAAATAACACTGAATGGTTTAAACGGGATCACTGTTGAATCTATTAGAGTAACAGATATGGAAGGAAAGGTTTTTGAGTCGTATGGAAATGTAACTGGACCTGCTCTTGACATGGACATCGATTATTTGCAAAGTGGAATGTACTTCGTAACGGTAAATTATGACGGTACTTCTGAGGTTATCAAATTCATTAAATAATAGTAATCAACGAGTTATATCAAAGCCGTCTTGAATACAACAAGGCGGCTTTTTTGTGTACTTAATTTTTTTTATTTTTTTTCCATTTAGAGTTGTGGTATAAAGGAAATTTGTATTACATTTGCCCACGCTTTGAGCGCAAAGCGTATGTCTTTAAGACAAAATGAAAGCATGCTTTCAATGGTCCGGTAGTTCAGTTGGTTAGAATATCGCCCTGTCACGGCGAGGGTCGCGGGTTCGAGTCCCGTCCGGACCGCCAACTCGTAAGAGTAAAGTTAAAGTCTATATGGCTGTAGACCTAGAAACCCCTAAAGAGTATCAAATTCTTTAGGGGTTTTGTTTGCAATAAACTTTTTCCAAAAACAACTTATTGATAGTAAAAGGGTATCCAAATAGGTGTCACAGTTCATTTTAGGGACACAGTTAAATCTTCTTCACTGTTGGCTATGATTTATTCATTTAAACCAACAGACTATGAAAGTATTATTCTGGCTCAACAAACGTAGAGCAAACACAATTGGTAAAGCGCCATTAATGCTTAGAATAACTCATCATGGAAAACGTACAAACGTTGCCACGGGTATTCGTCTTGCATTCAAAGAATGGGATAGT
>JBLHVW010000215.1:0-4650 GCA_047628775.1 Salibacteraceae bacterium
GTTTTTGAAGGAATTGTAAAAGGCCAGATCCTAAAAGTAGGCAGGGGTGAAAATGGCTTTGGATATGATCCGATTTTTGAACCTGAAAATTGTGGTAAATCATTCGCTGAAATGACCATGGAAGAGAAAAATTCATACAGTCATAGAGCGCGCGCTTTCGTAAAAATGATCGAATACCTCAATCTCGAACAATAAGATCAAAACGATTTAATCTTGGTCTTTTTTGTTCCTTTTGTGGTCAAAAAGTAATTCAAGCTCCAGTTTCGTGAAATTTTAAACAAAAAAATCAAAAGATCGCCGTTCTCATAGAAGTTTAGCTCCTATAAACTTGTCTTTTTTTTAGTCAAACGGTACATTTGTAGCCAGATCGAATTCAGGATTGAATTCGAATCAACTCATCAGGAAAACAAAATCTACTATGGCAAAAATAATTTATACGAAAACGGACGAAGCTCCAGCATTAGCGACGTATTCATTTCTTCCTATTGTTCAGGCTTTTACAGCTTCTTCAGGAATCGAAATAGAAACGAGAGACATCTCTTTAGCTGGTAGAATAATTGCGACATTTCCTGAGAACTTGAATGATGACCAAAAAATCAGCGACGATCTTGCTGAATTGGGAACAATGGTTAAACAACCGGATGCGAACATCATCAAATTGCCAAACATTAGCGCTTCAGTTCCTCAATTGAAAGAGGCGATAAAAGAATTACAATCAAGCGGATATAACATTCCTGATTTTCCAAATGATCCGTCAAACGATCTTGAAAAAGACATCCGTTCTAGATATGATAAAATTAAAGGAAGTGCGGTAAATCCTGTTCTTCGCGAAGGAAACTCTGACAGAAGAGCGCCAAGAGCTGTAAAGCAATATGCTCAAAACAACCCGCATTCAATGGGAGCTTGGTCACCTGAATCAAAATCACACGTGGCAACAATGTCAAGTGGTGACTTTAAATCGAATGAGAAGTCATTAACAATTCAGGAAACAGGAAATGTTAGAATTGAATTCGTTGACAACAATGGTTCAACAACTGTTCTTAAAGAGTCAACTCCCGTTTTAGCAGGAGAAATTATTGACGGAACATTGATGAGTAAAAAAGCACTTTTAAGCTTCCTGGAAGCAGAAATTAAAGATGCGAATGACAAAGGCGTTCTGTTTTCATTGCACATGAAGGCAACGATGATGAAGGTTTCTGACCCAATTATCTTTGGACATGCCGTTTCAGTTTTCTTTAAAGATGTTTTGGACAAACACAGTGCTATTTTAAATGAAATTGGTGTTGACTTGAAAAATGGATTTGGAGATTTGGTTTCTAAAATTGCCAACCTTCCGGATGCAACTCGTCAAGAAATTGAAAGTGATATTGAAGCATGCTATGCAAACAACCCATCAATAGCGATGGTTGATTCTGATAAAGGAATCACGAACCTTCATGTTCCAAGTGATGTTATTATCGATGCTTCAATGCCAGCGATGATTCGTACATCGGGAATGATGTGGAATAAAGATGGAAAAGCCCAAGACACGAAAGCTGTAATTCCAGACAGCAGTTATGCGGGAGTTTATAAAGCAACAATTGACTTCTGTAGAGAAAATGGAGCTTTCGACCCGAGAACTATGGGAACAAGCCCTAACGTTGGTTTGATGGCGCAGAAAGCAGAAGAATATGGATCACACGATAAAACATTTGAGGTTCCCGGGAATGGAACAATTCAAGTGGTTGATCAAAATGGTACTACATTAATTCAACACGCTGTTGAAGAAGGTGACATTTGGAGAATGTGTCAGGTTAAGGATGCACCAATTCAAGACTGGGTGAAACTAGCCGTAGCAAGAGCAAGAGCTACTGGAACGCCAACACTATTTTGGTTGGATAAAAACAGAGCACACGATGCTGAATTGATTAAAAAAGTCACTAATTATTTGCCAAACCACGATACATCTGGATTGGACATTCAAATATTATCACCTGAAGATGCAACACTTTTCACTCTAGCAAGAATGAAAGATGGAAAAGACACTACTTCAGTTACAGGTAACGTATTAAGAGATTATTTAACAGACCTCTTCCCTATTTTAGAATTGGGAACGAGTGCAAAAATGTTATCAATTGTACCGCTAATGAATGGAGGCGGACTGTTCGAAACAGGCGCTGGTGGATCTGCACCAAAGCACGTTCAACAGTTCAATGCTGAAGGTCACCTTAGATGGGATTCACTTGGTGAATTCTTAGCATTAGCCGTTTCTTTGGATCATTTCGGAACAACAACAGGAAACACAAAAGCGAATGTTTTTGGGGCAACTTTGGATGATGCAACCGTTAAGTTCTTAGAAAACAGAAAATCACCTTCTAGAAAAGTGGGTGAATTGGACAACCGTGGAAGTCATTTCTATCTTTCAATGTATTGGGCCGAGGCTCTTGCAGATCAATCTGAAGATTCAGAATTGAAATCTGCTTTCGAGAGTATTTCAAATGAATTGAAAAGCCATGAATCAGCAATCGTTAATGAGCTAAACGAGGCACAAGGGGATGCTGTTGATTTAGGCGGGTATTATTTCCCGAATCCAGACAAGGTAGCCAAAGCAATGCGACCTAGTTCAACATTCAACGGAATAATCAAATCCATTTCGACGAACTAAATCAAAAAAAATAGTGACGCGTCTTAGATAAGACATACCGTTTAGACGACTAACAACAAATTTAATAAACAGTGCAGAGAACGTTCTCTGCGCTGTTTTTGCTTTTACATGTTTTCTATTTTAATGCTTTTTTCCTAACATTCCTTTTTGTGTAATGCTATTTCAGGACGAGGCAATGTAAGAAACCAAAAAAGGGGACACTTTCGTATCCCCTTTTGATATATAGAAACTAATTAAAGTCTAGTATCTGTATGCGTGTGGCTTGAATGGACCTTCAACAGAAACTCCAATATATGCAGCTTGATCTGGTCTTAGTTCAGTTAACTCAGCTCCAACTTTCGCAAGGTGTAACTTCGCCACTTTTTCATCCAAATGCTTAGGCAATGTATATACTTCGTTCTTGTATGCATCTGTGTTGTTCCACAATTCCAATTGAGCCAAAGTTTGGTTCGTGAAAGAGTTAGACATTACAAATGATGGGTGACCTGTTGCACAACCAAGGTTTACTAAACGACCTTCTGCAAGAACAATAATGTCCTTACCATCGATAGTATACATATCAACTTGTGGCTTGATCTCATCTTTTGTTGAACCGTGCGTTCTGTTCAACCATCCCATATCGATTTCGTTATCGAAGTGACCAATGTTACAGACAATTGTTTTGTCTCTCATTGCTTCAAAGTGTTGGCTTTGAATAATGTCTTTATTACCTGTTGTTGTAACAACGATATCAACCGCTCCAACCACACTTTCAAGTTTACGAACTTCGAATCCGTCCATTGCAGCTTGAAGCGCACAAATTGGATCAATTTCAGTAACGATAACTCTTGCTCCTGCACCAGACAAAGAAGCTGCAGAACCTTTACCAACATCACCATATCCACAAACAACAGCAACTTTACCAGCCATCATTGTATCAGTAGCACGACGGATAGCATCAACCAATGATTCTTTACATCCGTATTTGTTATCGAATTTAGATTTTGTAACTGAATCGTTTACGTTGATTGCAGGCATTACTAAAGTTCCGTTGTTGTATCTTTCAACCAATCTGTGAACTCCAGTAGTTGTTTCTTCAGAAAGACCTTTGATGTCTTTTGTCAATTCTGGGAACTGATCGAAAACCATATTTGTAAGATCTCCACCGTCATCCAAAATCATATTCAACGGCTGACCGTCTTTAAATGCGAATAATGTTTGTTCGATACACCACTCAAATTCCTCTTCAGTCAACCCTTTCCAAGCGTAAACTGGTACACCTGCCGCTGCAATTGCTGCTGCTGCGTGATCTTGTGTTGAGAAAATATTACATGATGACCAAGTAACATCAGCTCCTAAATCAACCAATGTCTCAATTAGAACCGCTGTTTGAATTGTCATGTGCAGACATCCTGCAATGCGCGCTCCAGCCAATGGCTTCTTTCCAGCATACTCCTCACGAAGAGACATTAAACCTGGCATTTCTGCTTCAGCAATGTTAATCTCTTTTCTTCCCCACTCTGCCAAACTAATGTCAGCTACTTTGTAAGCTAATTTTTCTGTTGTACTCATATTTTAAATTGTATAATTCTAATTAAGCGCTACAAAATTACGAAGTTCCTTTGTAATTACGAATTATTAATGGATAATCATGAATTATAATTTACTCCGCCTCAATATTTAACCGCTATTTATAAACGATCTCTAATTAATTCCTCAAGTCCATCAATAAACCTTTCGTGATCATTTGAACTTGGAACGAGCTGAATCTTTTCCCCGCCGTGTTCTTCAAATATTTCCTGGTATTCATCTCCAATTTCTATTACCGTCTCCAAACAGTCAGCAACAAACGCTGGACTGAACGCTAATATATTCTTAGCGCCTTTCTTCGCCTGTTCTTTAACAACGAAATCAGAAAACGGCATTAACCAATTCTTACTGAGACGCGACTGGAAACAAACAGTGTAATCTTCTTCTTTCAACCCTAGTTTAGCTGCGATTAATCGAGTAGTCGCAAAGCACGTTGC
>JBLHVW010000216.1:0-4638 GCA_047628775.1 Salibacteraceae bacterium
GCTCTTCCAGGTTTTTCTATTCCCAGAGTGAATGCACATCAAGCCCTTCAGTGTGTTGTGCCATTCATAAATTCATGTGACATAACAAACTGTGAGATGATAAAGAATGGAAGTTTTGAAATTCCTAGTTTGTCAACAATTACGCAATATTCTCAGTGGGGAGGAGCCATTGGCGACGATGATTTATGCTCATGGGAAGATTATCCAAATTCTGTAGATTGTTTTCCAGTTCAACTTTCGGCATCAAATCATTTCGCTCATTTACAGGCGAATATTCAAAACGATTCCATACATGTTTATGAAGGACTCGTTACCAAAGATGTTCTCGATTTAGTTCCAGGAAAAACATACTTACTGGAATTTGATTATTCTGTGGTTAAAGATTCGATGTATTCAATTCCCGATCATTTTGATTCAATTGCAGTTAAATTGGTTCGAAATAATTGGACACAACCCTTCGCCACTTATACAATAGAGGATTCATCATTGTTAGTCGCCTCAATTTTAGATCCACCTCTTGATTATATTCATCCGGATTGGGTTCCTTGGTTAAGTAATGCAGTTATTCCTGCTCAATATTTCAATCATGCTTCATTAACATTTACAATTCCTTTAGGAGCTTCTCCTACGATGAAAAAATTAGTTATCCATCCCGTAAGTGATTTTCCAGGATTGCCTGGGATAACAAGTACAATGGGACTCTGTTTAGATAATATCTCGCTAAAACCTGTGATTGATATTGTTGGAAGTTCTTCCAATTATAATCCATTGCCAAATGATTGTCTTACATTGAGTTCTTCAACTTCTGCTTCACAAGTATATTGGGAACCTGCTTATATGTTTGCAGATCCGAGCCTTCCAACTCAATCGTTGTGTTTGGATACTATGGAAACATGTGCTGGAGGAACGCTTGAATTTACCGTAACTGCAATGGATCCATTAATAGGATGTGCAACTACCGATACTGTCGTGTTAAATATTCAGGGAGTTGATACTGTTGCGCCAAGTGCAATTGAGGTGGTATTGGAAGATGTTTTTGTTTGTTCAGCTGTTGATTACTTAGCGCCGCCTGCCGCTTGGGACAATTGTGACGGTACAGTTTCCGGGATTACAGTAACGCCATTTCCTATTACTCAAAGTACTACTGTGACTTGGACTTATACTGATATGAATGGAAATACTTTTTCACAACCGCAAAATGTAGTGCTCGGAGGGGCTTCAGTAACAACATCTGTATTGAATAATGTTATTACTGCAAATATTACTGGAGTCACGTATCAGTGGTTTGATTGTGCTACAAATTTACTAATACCAGGAGAAACAGGTCAAAGTTTCGTTCCTTCCATGGATGGAAATTATGCTGTTCAAGTTACGAGTGGAACATGTGTCGATTCGTCTGAATGCAATGCGTACTATTTAGGTATGGAATATTTATCCCATGTTGTAAACTTAATTGTATATCCAAATCCATCTTCTGGAATGGTGACTTTCTTGAATGAAGGAGGAACAATTCAAAACATTCAGATTTTTGATTTGGCTGGTAAAATCATGAACAATGTCTCGAACATTAACACCAGCGAAAAAGTACTGAATTTAGAAGGATTGTCAAAAGGAATTTATATCGCTGAGATATCGATTGAAGGTAAAGCAGTTCGAAAAAGAATCGTTCTCAAATAATATTGAAATATCGAATTGGGCTAGAGTTTAATACTGTTTTCAAAACTGAAATTCGGAGAGGTGTTTTTGGTTATAAAATATTATTCCTTATAAATAGAAGAGGGGGAATTAAACACATGTCTGCTAAGATTCATTGAATCCGAAGTACTAAACGGGGATTAATCTTCCAATAAGTAAGAAAACTTCTCAGCAATAGATGATGCCTTTAAGTCCTCAATCGTATCGACATCATTTAGCTCTTCTAATAATTCACAAGAATAACCGAGCTCATTCAATTCCGATTTAGTTGCATCCAAAAGTGCTTCTGTACTCCAAGCTTTATCAATGAAAATCTGTGGAATCATTTGATTCATACCGATCAAATAGTATCCTCCGTCTTCTGAAGGCCCGAAAACAGTATCGTTTGACTCTAACGCTTTTAATCCTCTGGTCATTACCTCAGCTGTTAAATCAGGTAAGTCAGAGCCAATTCCAATCACTCTTTTGTAGCCCAACTTAAAACTCGAGTCGAAGGCATTCATCATTCTTTCGCCCAAACCGTTTCCAACTTGAACGTATTTTTGATTGTCAGGCCAGAGTGCTTTGAGAGTAACATCGGAGAAGTGAATATGCACATCGCAATTCTCCATTTTTAGAGATTCACGTTCTGTGATTTCAACCAAATGAGCATAAACGTTGAAAGCTTCAGCGTCACCAATTGTTTTGGCCAAACGCGTTTTAACTTTTCCAAGAACAATGTTCTTCGCAAATACGATTAATAAATTTTCTGATCGCATTAATAAATAGTTACTCCGTTTGTAACCCACTTGCCCCATTCTTTCGAATAGCCATGAATGAAAGCTGTGTCTTTTCCTTGATCGTTGACCATTGGATATCCACTATTGGCCCAGTGAAAGAAGCCACCATACATGTTCTTTACATTGGTATATCCAGCGTCGGAAAGCTTTTTTGCAATGGTTTGACTTCGTGCTCCAATACTGCAGTACACAATTATTTCAGCAGACTTTGAAATGTTAGAAACGGAAGTGATTTTGAAATCATCATAACCAACACATTGTGCGCCGTCGATATGACTCACGTTAAACTCATCCATCTCACGCGTGTCTAAGAAAAAAGTTTTGTCAGTATTCATCTTTTTTGCTGCAGCAGAAATTGAAATCGTTTCTGTGTCATCATAATAAGACTCAAGTAACTTAACATACTCTGGTGATTGTCCTATGGACTGGAAGCTCATAAAGAGAAAAGAGAGGATTAGATATTTCATTTTCCTAAGACGATTTTTGTTTAGTTTTCTTACGCACATTTCGTTCCAATATTTTCTATTGGCAAATCAAAGTATCCAAAGATGGTGAAAATCCTGCCCAAATTCCCAAAGCTCCATTACTTAAGTTGTTTGGGATGTTGGTAGGCGTTGCAAAAGGATTCCCAGCCGTTTGAAGCTGAATGTATTTTTTTTCATAGAATTCATACGCCGTATTATCTATTTTGGAAAGCTTAATGACAACAGTATCTCCCATCTCGTAAAATCCTCTGAACTCATAAGGAGTGGGACCATAAGCAAATGGATTTTCGTACCAGAAATCGAAAGTTAGACCGTCAAAAAAGGTGTCGTCAAAAACGGGCGAAAAAGTTGGCTCAAATCCAGTATCTGCCCCGTTTGTGTTTCCGTTACCGTAGCCAATAATATTCGCTTCCCAGAAATAGCCATCAAATTGATTTGGCGGATCCGCTAGAGTGCACCAAGAGTAACCGTGATTTGGCGTCCCGGGTTCTGGTAACCAATAGCTAGTTACTAGCGGGGTAGGAGCTAAGATTGAAGTTGCACCCGTGTATGTTTTGCCTTCATTTGTGACTGACAAAGTATATGTTTTTCCAACTTCGCCCCAGACTGTAGGGTCTAATGTTGTATAGGCACAGATATTATAAACGGACAATAATGAAACGTCAATTCCCAACATTTCCGAAACAATTTGGGCCATTGCTGGAGTCAAGTTGCCCGAACAAATTTCATCCAATACAACAGTTGATGTGCCATTTGAAACACTTATTGTAGCTCCTGAAATGTACCCGTTCAAAAACGCTTCAACATTCGTCGGAGCGTAGACTTCTTTAGATGTGGAAAGAAATACAACAGGAGGTTGACCTGTTTCGATACGACCGTCAATGACAATGGTTTCTTCGTACCCGGGAATGTCAATTTCTACCTCCTTGGTACAGCTTGAGATCAAAATCCCAATCACTATTATGACGAGTAAATGTTTGCTCATTATATTTCCTTTTTTAACAGTATTTCTGTCCAAATTGTATTTCATTAAAGTTCAAAATTCCATGTTACACTTGGGATAATTGGAAATAACGTAACTTGTTTTACGCTGATGTCAAAATTTCCTGCGAAAAAATCACCATCGTTATCCACATACATAAAGTAGGGGTTTGACCTGTTGTAAACATTGTAAATTGAGAACGACCAATTGTATTTCACCTTCTTTTTCACCTTGATGATTTCTCCCGTTTTGTCGTCTTTTCTGTCCTTGTATGCTTTCGAATACCAAGTTGCCGAAATGTCCAACCGATGGTAGGGAGCCATTCGGGTAGAATTTCGATCGCCATAGTTGAAAAGTAAGTCTTGATCTTGAACATACCAGCTCGATGGAAGCGTCAGCGTATTTCCCGTAGCATAAATAAATGCGGAACTAAAAACCCATCTTTCTCCCAGTTTATAACTTAACACAACAGATAAATCATGACGTCTATCGTATTTTGCCGGGAATGGATTCCCTTCATTTAGGTCTTCAAATTTACGTTCTGTTTTGCTCCAAGTGTATCCAATCCAACCTGTTAAATTCCCTTTTCGTTTTTTAAGAAAGAACTCGGCTCCATAACTCCATCCAGTTCCAAATACCAATAAGTTGTCTGTATTGTCATTGATATTATCCCCAGGTAATGCACCTTCTTTATATT
>JBLHVW010000217.1:0-4635 GCA_047628775.1 Salibacteraceae bacterium
ACAACGAAATAAAATTGATCTGGGAAAAATTTGTTAAGACACTCGCATTCGAGGAGAATTTCGTAATGTCGGAGTACTCAAAAGTCAACTATGACGGTGCCAAACGAATCTTTGAAATCAACAATTCCATTGACGAAAATGATTCCATATCCGTTAAGGAGACGGCTCCAAAAAGTAAATACGACAGAATAAAAACGAAGACAGGTGTCGATACACCATTGAATTTTGATTCGACTGAATTTAGAATTTACTTGCTACCAGATGTTATAGTTTCCGACGGTTTCAATTCTCTTTTTCAAAAATACAAAGATGAATTTAATGCAGAAAAAGAAGAGGAGGACGCTTATGATGCAATGAGCTACACGGAACAAAGAAAATACAATAAAGAGGAAAAGGAGAATCGTTTAAAACTCGGTATCGACGAATTGATTGTTGTTGAACCCACTGTTTATAGTTATCGGAAAAGCGGCCTCGACCGTGTAAAGTCCGAAAAATTGGAGGCAAGCTTCTCAGAAGTAATCCAAGAAACGTCAGAATCAACTGGAATAAAAGTCTATCCAATTAACAGTTCGCAATTAGCAACCGAAGGAACTCAATCGTATAACGAGCGCAGTACATTACTAAACATGTTGATGCAAATTGGAAACAGTGATAAAATGGAACCCTTTCCCGTTGATTTCGAATTACTAAATCAACTTGAGGCAAATTATGGAACATCTAAGGTTATGTTCTCAGTTGTAGAAAATAGATACGATGCTGACATTGGGCTGGAAGCTCTTTATGCGATTATTTTCTATCCAGCTGCACCTATTTACTTTCCAATGAAATTATTGATGGGGAATAGTACAGAAATCAACATGGTTATCCTGGATACGAAAGAGGCTAAAATTATCACGGGATCGAGTCATTACATCAAGGATAACGCAAGAAAGCACACTATTGGAGCACATGTATACAGCATTTTTAAACAGTTAAATTCAACAAAATGAGAATCTTAGTATTTATTTCAATCGTATTTATTGGTTCAACTGTTCATGGTCAAAATACGGGGCTTTACGGAAAAAAAGTTTCTTTGGATTTAAGCTTTACAGGCAATATACCTATAATCAATATGTTGAATGGGCCGATGTTTAAATCTAAATCAGGTGTTTTAACTGAGAAAATGGACTTGCTTGATTATGGACTTCGAACTGGAGCTTCGTATGCTTTGTCAAATAATTTCGCAATTGGAATTGAATTTGATATGGAATTCATGAATATTAATGCTCCAACTAGTGCTTATGTTCCTTACCCTTCTGGAAATTCTGAATTTATTACGATAAAACATCAAGCCTTGAATACAAGAACATTAATTTTTATGCCTAGGTTAGAATTCACATCTAATAACGGACTCCTACCAATTGGTCTCAGTCATCAAATTGGGTTTGGATTCACAAGGACTAAAGTGCTTCAAAAAGACTATGACCGAACATTGTTTATTTCTACGGATAGTAATGGTGACGGACCCATTTTAGACAATTTTGACGAAGACTTCTACAATTATACGAATAAGGCATTCAAAGGAATTGTTTTGATGTATACTTTAAATGTGAGAACGCCAATCAATAAATTTATGATGATAACTTATGGTATTCGATACAATTTCAATTACGGTACGGAACTAGCATTTTTATCTAGCGACGACGGCTTCTATTTATCTAGAGTCGATGCTTACATTCAATCTAGGAGTAGAAGGCTTCTATCGGTAATTTCTTTAAACTTAGGGATGTCTTTTGCGCTGTAGATTACTCTTCTGGGGCTAAGCGAAGAACTATTCCGTCGATTTCCTCCGTGATATGGATTTGACATCCCAATCGGCTGTTGTCCTCGACGTGAAAAGCTTGATCAAGCATATCCAGCTCGTCATCACTTTGTTCTGGCAATACAGTATCTGATTCCAGATAACATTGACACGTAGCACACATGGCCATTCCACCGCACTCACCTAAAACAGGTAATTCGTATGCCTTACAAACCTCCATGATATTCATATTCATATCCGTTGGAGCCACGAGTTCATGGTTTGCGCCTTCACGGTCGATAATTGTAACCTTAATATCGTTCATCAGAAAATTTTAGGCAAAAATAAGAAAAAGTGATCGCTTTTGATAGAGAACCAACAAGTGACCTCGAAATCATAGTTTTTTTTGATTCAGAACAGGGGGGAGACTTCTAGAAAATTTATCTTCTTAATTGTAAATTCGAAGCGTCTGGTTTCCGTCCCAAGTAACCACATATTGTCTCAGTCCAATATCGGAACCTGAAATCGGGGAACCATCATACAATGAAAATTGAGCATTATTGCACGTATCATTCAGCATTAAGAAGTTTCCAGCGTCTTGAATTAATGGTTGTGGACAATCTCCAGCAATGTCAACTGGTGAATGTCTATCGAAAGCAATGAAATCGCTAATCCCTCTGCGGTAAACGATGATCCCTCTTGATCCTCCGTTGACATAAGCAAATCCGCTGACTCCTTGCAAACTTGAATAAGACGGAAGCGTTATATTAATTGAAATATCAAACGGTACGTTAGGGACTGGATGCGCAGCATTTTGAGAACAAGCGGTCAATAACAACACAACTGCAAAGATTAAAATAAATCGTACTTTCATTCAGTTTTAAAGATGATAATATCAAAGTTATGAAGATTAGAACGATTATCGGCATACTTTTATTGTTGATTGTGACAATCAATTCAGGTTGTGGCAATACTAAGCCAATTACTGGTTCATCCGAAGATATAGAAAAACAGCTGGCTAAAGTAAAAAGGAAGTCAGATCGAGAAGCCAAGAAGGGTAATAAGCGGGCTTATAAAAACTATTGGAGCATGCAATCAAAATCCGCAAAGAAGTCTATAAAAAAGAACAAGAGACGTCAAAAAAAGAAAGCTCGAAAAATACGTTAATTATTATCCTTCCATTTCCATTAACCCTTCAGTTCCCTGTTCCCAAAGCGACATCTGCTCATCGAGGTTCGCTTTTAAAGTATTATACGCGCTCAGAATCAATTCAGCTTTCGCCTTGTCGTCATAATTCAAATCAGTAATTATCAAATCTTGTTCGGCAATCTTAGATTCCAATTCATCTATTTTTTGCTCTGATTTATTTACCTGGTTCTGTAATTTGTTCTTAAGTCGTTTTCTGTCCTTTTCTTCTTGATACGTCAACTTTTGCTCAGTTTCATTCGCTTCAACGACAACTTCTTTTTTGACTGAGGACACATTCATCTTTTTCTCAGAACTTTCCGTTTTTCGACTTAAAAAATCTTTAACACCATAGTGATGCACTTTCAATTGTTGGTCTTCGATTTCCCAAATTCTATTCGTCAATCCATCCAAGAATTCTCTATCGTGCGAAACAACGATAAATGTTCCTTCGTATGTTTTAAGTGCCTGTTTTAAAACCTCTTTACTTTGAATGTCAAGGTGATTCGTAGGCTCATCCAAGATCAAGAAATTCGAAGGGCTCAATAGCAATTGACAAAGTGCCAACCGCGTTCTCTCTCCACCTGATAAAATGGATACCTTCTTGTCTGCGTCTTCTCCTTTGAACAAAAAGGCACCAAGCACACTTCGTAGGCTTTTGCGAATTTCTCCTTTTGCCGTTTGATCAACAGTTTCCAATACTGTTAACGAAGTATCCAATGATTCAGCCTGATTTTGAGCGAAATAAGTAATATTTACATTGTGACCATATTCGACAGTTCCTTCGCCATCGAGATCATTCATCACACGTTTCAACAGTGTGGATTTACCCGTACCATTTGCTCCTAAAAGTGCAATTTTCTCTCCTCTACCGACCGTTAAGTTTACTCCTTTAAAAAGGTTCTTGTCTCCGAATGACTTCCCCATGTTTTCCATTTCCAAAACCCACTTTCCAGGCTGAACACTTAAAGGAAAAGCAATTTTCATGTTTGCTATAGTGTCATTCTCAACTTCTATGATCTCGGTTTTCTCTAATTTCTTTATCAATGACTGCGCAAAAGCAGCTTTGTTCTTTTTTGCTCTGAACTTATTTATAAGCTCTTCAGTATGTTTGATGTCTTTCTCTTGTTGCTTTTTCGCACCTACCAATCGTTCGATTTCTTCAGCTCTAAGCAGCTTGTATTTGGAATATGCGCAAGCAAAATCAAGAATTTTACCCTTGGCAATCTCTAAAGTTCGTTTGGTCACATTATCAAGGAATAATCTATCGTGAGAAATAACGATAACGCTTCCAGGATAGACTTTTAAATAATTTTCCAACCAGTTAATCGATATTATATCCAGGTGGTTTGTTGGCTCATCGAGTAAAACAACATCTGGGCTATTCACCAAAATTTTGGCAAGTTCAGCTCTCATTTTCCATCCTCCAGAAAAAGTAGATAAACTATTGTTTAATTCATTTTCAGCAAACCCCAACCCAACTAAAGTACTTGTAATCTTTTCCTCCCATAAAAACCCTTCATTCAATGAGAATTCATGGTTCAAATCGTTCAATTCATCAAGCATCGCCATATAAGAATCAGACTCGTAATCTGAACGTTCAACTAAAAGGAGGTTAATTTCTTCAATTCTTGCATTAAGTGTTTTTAATAAAACATTTGAATTGAGAA
>JBLHVW010000218.1:0-4589 GCA_047628775.1 Salibacteraceae bacterium
GAGCTTGAGCCGTCTCCAGAAGTTCCATTTACATCCACTTTTGAAATGTCAGCATTTTTATCCGTAACCATTGTGTAGTTAATAGTCGCTGTTCCTTCGCTGATATCGACAACGTGAATGTTATTGTCAAGACCTCCCATTTTAATTTCGATGCGGTCGTCTTTAGTAATGTGACCTTCCGGTACTGCCAGCATTTCTAAGAACGAATAAGGCAAAACCTCTACCTCTTGGACTTCTTCCGTTACTTTGTATTCTACTGTTGTCGTGCTTTGCGCTGCGTTAAAAGAAGCTCCCGCTTTCACTTTTCCAGTCGCTGGATCAAATTCACAGTAAGCCTCGACCTTCATTCCGCCCGTTTCAGCACTTGTTATTGCTCCATTTGGACCCGCTTCGGCATAGGCAAGAATATTTGTTGAACTCCCAGAAGCGTTAACTCCAGTAATTAAATAAATGCGCTTTGGAAAAGTAAAAATTCCTTTTTTATCAACCGTAAAATTACTACTAACGGTATTCTTTGGTAGATCGTTCAGTGAAGCTAAGACGTTTCCAGCCGCGTTTTTCACAGAGAAGCTTGTTAAGTAAATCGTTCCGTTTCCAGTTCCGTTCGCATCAACACTTTCGATATACAACCAGAAATCTGTTGAAGTGATGAATTTATCTTTCATCGTCATTCCCATCGCTGATGTGGCAACATTGTCGGTAATTGAACAGTCGAAGTGATAGTACTTTCCAGCCTGCCATGAATAATTTAATTCAGTCGCAAAGCTTGTAGCGCTTAGTACGCAAATTGTAAGCAGAGTAATTATTGTCTTCATAATTGATGTTTTTTATTGATTCTGTAAGCTCCAAATAAGTCGCCGCGACCCGTATTACAAAATTAAGACCAAAGTTGACCCGTCCAAATTTTTTAATTCTAAAGGTACAGAAGCGCTTTTCATTTGACTTGTCCGATAATCTTCGCAATGTCAAGACGGATATTGAGTTTGTTAAGACACGCGTTAGGTTTTATTAATGACCATATATACTTATTATCAGTATGAAATGATTTTCTTTGTGTTTTGGTTCAAATAATTTTTTAAATTCAATATAGATGAAAACACTATTACTATTCACAACAACATTTTTATTATAAGTAACTAACCTTAGCGCGCAGCTCGCGGGAAATTCCTTGCACATGGATGGTGTGGACGATTATGTTGTCTGCGATTTGCCTGCTGTTTTTGATGATGTAACTTCGAATGATTTTACAATTGAAATGTGGGTGAATCAGGAGAATTCACAATTTTGTCGTTTAATTTATGCCCAAAGCGATGCCGATAATTTTGCCTGTCTTAGTTTGAATAGTGCGAATGAAATCATTTTTTACCTATTCGAAAACTCAGTAAATCACAGTATTCAATCAACGGATGCGATTACAAATGCTGAATGGACTCATATTTCTGCCTCATGGGACGCTTCTACAATGGAATCTAAAATTTACATCAACGGAACAGAAGCGAATTACGCAGGAGGTTTGTACATTTCATCAACAGGAACCGATGCTACAATGACAATTGGAAGTCGAACAGATGGCAATCAATACTTTAATGGTGAAATTGATGAAATTTCTATTTGGGGAACTGTTAAAACGCAATGTGAAATAGCGACTGAGCTCACGTCAAAATTGGCAGGGGATGAAGTAGACCTGCTTCGATATTATTCATTCGATTCTGGAACGGCAGGAGGTTTGAATACAGGCTTAACAACATTAGATGCTGGCCCATTTGCTGTTATAACGGCAAATGGAACGCTGACGAATTTCGCTTTAGCGGGAACAACATCGAACTGGTTGAGTTCTGGAGCAACGATCACAAAAAATTACAGTGACGCAAGCGCGGTAACCTTGACAGGTCAAACCCTGACAGGTGAAGAAGTGTTTTCAGATTTTTTCGCTTGGATTGATTGCTCAGACAATTCACAAATTCCAGGAGCGACGAGCTCTACTTTCAATCCAATTATTGATGATCCTAACTACGATGGGACAACAAAATTTTATGCGATGATCTCTACGGATTTAACATGTGTTGATACAACTGAATGCTTTATGTTTGATGCTACTGGTTTTGGAGAGCTTAATCAAACTGAATTGTCGATCTATCCGAATCCTTCCAACGGCGAGTTCTTTGTTGATCTCCCGTTTGGTGCAGAAGAAGTTCAAGTTCTTTCATTGAATGGTAAATTGATAGAAAGCTTTATTCCTTATGGAGAGTCAACGATACATATTAATCTTCCACATTTGAATGGATTCTATTTACTTCGAGTAAAAACGAATACAGCGATTCTGACAGACAAAATTTCGATTCGAAACAACTAATTTTTTCCGATGTTAAAAACACGTGAATAACGCGTGAATAAACTCAAGTTAATTCCAAGGCTGAGTGCATTATTATCATTAATTTTGCACCACAGTTTATTTACACTATGGAAAGTACATTACAACAAGTCGCAACAGTAGAGCAAGCAGTAGAGTTAGGTCTCCGCGAGGATGAATTTGAAATGGTCAAAGGAATTCTTGGTAGAACACCGAACTTCACAGAAACTGCAGTTTATGCTGTAATGTGGTCAGAACACTGTTCTTATAAGAACTCAATTCATTGGTTAAAACAATTGCCTAAAGACGGTCCTCAAATGCTTGTTAAGGCAGGGGAAGAAAATGCTGGGTTGGTTGATTTAGGAGATGGAATTGGTTGTGTATTTAAAATTGAATCACACAATCACCCAAGTGCATTAGAGCCTTACCAAGGAGCAGCAACTGGAGTTGGAGGAATCAATCGTGATATTTTCACGATGGGTGCTCGACCAATTGCACAATTGAATTCACTCCGTTTTGGAAACATTGAAGAAGACAGAACGAAATGGTTGGTAAAAGGTGTTGTCAAAGGGATTGGTGATTACGGAAACTCATTCGGAATTCCAATTGTTGGCGGAGAAGTTTTCTTTGATGAATCATACAACACGAATCCACTTGTAAATGCATTCTCTGCAGGAATTATGGATCCTAAGAAGGTTATTTCAGCAACTTCTGCTGGACCTGGGAATCCAGTTTTCATTGTAGGAGCTGCAACAGGTAAAGACGGAATTGCAGGAGCGGCATTCGCTTCAAAAGATATTACAGAAGATTCAGCAAACGATTTGCCTTCAGTTCAAGTAGGTGATCCATTTATGGAAAAACTTCTATTGGAAGCTACAATGGAGCTGGTAGATTCTGATGCCGTAGTTGGTATGCAAGATATGGGGGCAGCAGGAATTACTTGTTCTTCAAATGAAATGTCTGCTGCAGGAGATAATGTTGGAATGGATCTCGATTTGGATAAAGTGCCAACACGTCAGGAAAATATGTTGCCTTACGAGATTCTTCTTTCTGAATCGCAAGAAAGAATGCTTGTTGTTGTTGCAAAAGGAAAAGAGCAAATCGTAAAAGATATCTTTGATAAATGGGATCTACATGCAGAGGAAATTGGTGTAGTGACTGAAGGTGGAAGAGTACGTTACATGATGGGAGGTGAAGTTGTTGGAGATGTTCCTGCTGAGTCGTTAGTACTTGGTGGTGGAGCTCCAGTTTACGAAAGAGAGTATACAGAACCTGCTTACTTCCAAGAATACAAGAAATTCAACATCGATGATGTGAAGCAACCAGAAGACTTGAAAGAAGTTGCCTTCAAAATGCTTGCTCATCCAAATATCGCTTCTAAGCGTTGGGTCTATGAACAATATGATTCAATGGTTGGAACAAAGAATATTACAACAAACCGTCCAGCGGATGCTGCTATCGTTAACATTAAGGGAACGAACCGTGCATTGGCAATGACTGTTGATTGTAATTCAAGATACGTAAACGCTGATCCATTTGTAGGAACAATGATTGCGGTATCAGAAGCAGCTAGAAACATTACATGTGCAGGTGGTAATCCAAGTGCGATTACAAACTGCCTTAACTTTGGCAATCCTTACAACCCAGAATCTTTCTGGCAGTTCGTTGGTGCAATTAAAGGAATGTCTGCAGCTTGTCTTAAGTTCGAAACTCCAGTAACTGGAGGAAACGTTTCTTTTTACAATCAAACGAGTAAAAATGGAGTTGAGATCCCTGTATTCCCAACGCCAACTATCGGAATGATAGGAATTGTTGAAGACAAAGACAAAACGATGTCTCTTGACTTTAAAGCGAAAGGAGATTTGATTTTCATAATTGGACAATCACACAATGATATTTCTTCTTCTGAGTACTTGGTTTCGTACCACGGAATTTCAGCATCACCAGCTCCTTATTTCGATTTAGAAGAAGAGTTTACGATGCAACAAAAGGTAAAAAGCCTAATACAAGAATCTCGCATTAATGCAGCACATGATGTTGCCGATGGAGGACTGTTTGTTGCATTGGCAGAAATGGGAATGCCAAATAACTTAGGCTTTGATATTGTTACAGATTCAGAAGTTAGAGAAGATGCTTTCCTTTTTGGTGAGGGACAAGGAAGAGTTGTTGTAACAGTAAATGAAGATCAAGAAGATGATTTTATTGGAGCAATGATGGATTCTGGAGTTAGCTTTACATT
>JBLHVW010000219.1:0-4579 GCA_047628775.1 Salibacteraceae bacterium
CGCGAACAAGGCTTCTTTGATTGGAAAGAAATAGAAAAATTAATGAACGCCTTTTACGGAGGAAAAAAAGAATACGATGTTAAAATATGGTATTTGTTGAACTTTCAGATGTGGTATTCGAAGTGGATGTAGTGATTAATTATGAATTTTTAATTAGAAATTATTTGAAGATTCGTAGTTGAAGAATCAGTTCATTGAAGAGTAGCAGTTAATTCATAATTCAATAATTTATAATTGTTTTTCAACTCATAATTATCCTTAGCTTAAATAGGGCACGCCTAAAATTAGAAAATGCCCAGAAGAAATATTATTCAAGAAAAGAGTTTTGATTTTGCCTTAGATATTATCAAAACATCGAATGAGCTCACCGAAAAAAAAGAATTCATTTTATCACGTCAACTATTAAGATCGGGAACCTCAATTGGAGCGAACGTTCGTGAATCCAAGAACGCAGAATCCAAGAAGGACTTTATTCATAAATTAAGTATCTCTCAAAAGGAATGCGACGAGTGTATTTATTGGATTGAACTACTTTTTCATTCTCAATATATCAACTCCGAAACATATCAGAAATTAAATAATAAGGCAATTGAGCTTCTTAAAATTCTAAAAAGCATTATTATTACAACGAGAAAAAATATGGTTCACAAAGCAAAGAATTCATAATTCTACAATTCATACATCAAAATTAAAAAAGTCCTCTACATATCATACGACGGAATGACAGACCCCCTTGGGCAGTCGCAGGTTTTGCCTTACATCAAAGGGCTTTCGAAGCACGGATATTCATTCCATTTAATCAGCTTTGAAAAATCGGATAAGTTTAACAAGCACAAAAGGTTGATCCAAGGGATTTGTGACGAAGACAACATTGAGTGGCATCCGCAATATTATGACAATCAAGGTGGATTGTTCTCAACATTGAAACAGGTTCGGAAGTTGAAGATAGTCAGCCGATATCTGCATCAAAAACATCAGTTTGAAATTATTCATTGCCGAAGCTATATTTCTGCCTTGATAGGTCTTAGTTTCAAGAAAAAGTACGGAACAAAATTCGTGTTTGACATGCGTGGCTTCTGGGCTGATGAACGCGTTGACGGTGGACTTTGGAATTTAAAAAGCCCGATTTACAATACGATTTACAAATACTTTAAGCGAAAAGAAATTCGATTCTTCAAAGAGTCCGACTATACTATTTCATTGACGGAAAACGGGAAAAATGAAATTCTTTCTTGGGATGCATTTAAATCCCATACTCCTAAAATAAAAATAATCCCTTGTTGCGTGGATTTGAGATTATTCGATCCACTAAAGGCCACAACTAAAGCTAAAGAAGGTCTTCAGAACAAGCTGGGCATTTCTCCCGACGATTACGTTTTGGGCTATGTTGGTTCAATTGGAACGTGGTACATGCTTTCTGAAATGCTCGATTATTTCAAAGTATTAAAAGAACACAAGGCCAACGCTAAATTTTTATTTATTACAGGAGAATCTAAAGAATTCATCAATGAAAAGGCCCAGGCAAAAGGAGTTTCAGTAGACGATATTATAGTCACATCAGTTCTGCACTTTGAAGTTCCATTGTGCATTTCAATTTTTGACAAATCAATATTTTTCATTCGATCCACTTTTTCCAAAAAAGCTTCTTCACCAACAAAACAAGGTGAAATCATGGCCATGGGAGTACCATTGGTATGCAACCCTGGAATTGGCGATACAGATGAAATCGTTTACAAATACAAATCCGGACAAGTTATAACTTACTTTACGGAGGCTGCCTATGAATCAATCATTAAGAATGATGAACCTCTGAATACCGAATTAGTTATTCAAGGCGCAAAAGAATACTTCTCTCTTGAGGAAGGTGTCCAAAGGTATTTGAGTGTATATCATGAAATTGAGAAGTAAATAAACCTTGTCAAACCTTCATTATTACATTACATTTGCTTGAATTACTTATAGCTACAAATTAAAATATTCTTTTATGAAAACCTTAGTAACTGGAGGTGCAGGATTTATAGGTGCGCACGTCGTGAATGACCTTATAAAAATGGGACATGAAGTAATTGTCTTGGATGATTTAAGTGGTGGTTTTGAAGATAATATTAATATAAAAGCGACATTCGTAAACGGTTCAGTTACTGATTATGATTTGGTTCTAGCTCTATTTGAAAAGCACAAATTTGATTACGTATATCACTTGGCTGCATATGCTGCTGAAGGATTGAGTCATTTCATTCGTAGATTCAACTACAACAATAATTTAATGGGAAGTATTAACTTGATTAATGCTTCAATTTTACATAAAATAAAGTGTTTCGTTTTCACTTCTTCGATCGCCGTTTACGGTGCTGCAAAGCCACCAATGACTGAAGATACTTATCCGCAGCCTGAAGATCCATATGGAGTTGCCAAGTTCGCTGTTGAGCAGGATTTGAAAACAGCGCATGAAATGTTTGGTTTGAACTACATCGTTTTTAGACCGCATAACGTTTATGGAGTTTATCAAAATATTGGCGATCGCTACAGAAACGTAGTTGGCATTTTCATGAATCAATTGATGCAAGGAAATGCGCTTACGGTATTCGGCGACGGTGGTCAAACAAGAGCGTTCAGTTACATTACTGATGTTTCCCCTATAATTGCTAGAAGCGTTGACGTTCCAGGAGCTTACAACGAAGTATTCAATCTTGGAGCAGACAAAGAATATACAGTTAAAGAATTGGCTGAAACAACCATCGAAGTGATGGGAATGGATGAGCCTTTAAAATACTTACCAGCAAGAAACGAAGTAGTTCACGCATTTGCTGATCACTCTAAGGTTAAAAGAGTATTTGGAGTTGGAAATTTCACCTCTCTAGTAGATGGTTTAAAAGATATGGCCGATTGGGCAAAATCTGTTGGAGCAAGAGAAAGCAGTGTATTTGACAACATTGAAATCACTGAAAAACTACCTTCTATCTGGGTAACAAAATCTGTAGATGCCTAAAATTTTATTCGTTGCTGCGCATAGAAAAAACAGATCGCCGAGTCAACGCTTTCGCTTTGAACAGTACATTGATTTTCTTAAAGAACAAGGCTTTGATAGTGAATTATCCTATCTCATTGAGCAAGAAGACGACAAACGTTTTTACAGTCCTGGCAATTACTTCCACAAACTTAAAGTTCTATTACGAAGTTTTAAAAGACGTAAAAAGGATTTAAAAAACATCGACCAATACGACATCATTTTCATTCAGCGCGAGGCATTTATGACCGGATCGATTAAGTTTGAAACGGCCTATTCTAAATCGAAAGCCAAAGTTGTTTTTGATTTTGACGATTCGATTTGGTTGAGTAACGTATCTGAAGCGAACAAGAAACTGAAGTTCTTAAAAGACGCCGATAAGACTTCTAAAATCATTGCTCTCTCCGATATGATATTTGCAGGAAATCAATTCCTCTCTGACTACGCTTCAGCATTTAACAAAAATATTCGAATCGTTCCTACAACAATCGATTTGAACGAATACAATCGCATTCCAAGTGAAAAGAATGATAAGATCTGCATAGGTTGGAGTGGCTCAGTGACGACAATTCAACACTTCGAATTTGCAATCCCTTTTCTTTTAAAGATCAAAGAGAAATATGGCGACAAAGTAGAATTTGGTGTCATTGGAGATGGAAACTACATTCATGAAGAACTTGGCATTCAAGGAAAGCCATGGATTTTCGCGGATGAAATTAAGGAGCTTTCTAAATTCGATATTGGAATCATGCCTTTGCCTAACGATAAATGGGCCAGCGGAAAATGTGGTCTAAAAGGACTACAATACATGGCACTTGAAATCCCTACAATCATGTCTCCTGTAGGCGTTAACGGTGAAATCATTGAGCATGGTGTCAATGGTTATTTGGCTTCAGAACTTGAAGAATGGGTCGCATCTATTTCCGCATTAATTGAATCAGAAGAGCTTCGAAAAAGCATGGGAGAAAGAGCACGTAAAACCGTTAAAGACAGCTACTCCGTTGAATCACAGAAAGGGAATTACGTGAAGTTCCTTAGCGAATTAATTGAAGATTGATCCCATGAAAATACTTTTTGCAACATCCAACCTAAATAAAGCAGCAGAAGTTTCTAGCATGCTTCCAGAACATTTCGAAATCCTGACTTTAAAGGATATCGATCACACAGAAGACATTCCTGAAACATCTCCAACGATCAAGGGAAACGCAATGCAAAAGGCAAATTTCATTCTGGAAAACTATAAGATTGATTGCTTCGCAGACGACACAGGATTGGAGATCACTGCACTTAATGGGGAACCCGGAGTAATGTCAGCTCGTTACGCTGGAGAACAACGAAGTGATGCAGACAATATGGCTTTGGTATTGAATAAATTGGAAGGTCAATCGGATAGATCCGCTCAATTCAGAACAGTAATCGCACTGAACATTCGAGGGATCCAATTTGTTTTTGAAGGAATTGTAAAAGGCCAGATCCTAAAAGTAGGCAGGGGTGAAAATGGCTTTGGATATGATCCGATTTTTGAACCTGAAAATTGTGGTAAATCATTCGCTGAAATGACCATGGAAGAGA
>JBLHVW010000220.1:0-4572 GCA_047628775.1 Salibacteraceae bacterium
AACGCCAGACACCATTGGAAAAACTTCTGGAATCGTGTTTAATATGATAATATCTGTCGGTAAAATATCTTTGAATTCTGATTCCCAATCGTTTATCACGCGCACTCTACCGTACGACTTCTGCTTTGAAATGGGTTGGTAAACTTGTCCGTCGTAAATTTCTTCCGGCGTTATGGTTGGCACATTCGTTATTGACTTAACGATTGAATTTACATGAGACGTGTTGAGCATCAGATAAAACCGATCTGCGAAAAACACATCCTCTTTCACCTTCTTAAAAAACAGTTCAAGGTGCTTAATATTCATTCGGTCTGAAGGTCCGAGTTCAAAAGTAAATTTGTCTAATGCCTTGTAATAATTGATGTTCGCCAATAAAAAACGACGTGTTTTTTCGCCTGAATAAGACACATCGTTGAAATCACTTAAACCGCCAGGGAAGCCTAATTTATCGATGCAATACTCGTAATGGAAATCGAATTCCTTAGCAGAAATAAAGTGAAGCTTATCGTGCTTGTTATCGTAAACGACTTTTACGGAAGAGACTTGTCCATACTTCTGATAAAGAGGCGCTGAACTCCATTCGATAAATTGTTCTTGTGTTCTTAATTGAGGAACGTGGTTTTGAGTATTGCCTGTGTAACTAATTAGAAATAAAACCAAGAAACAAATTGAAATTCTCATCCTACCAAATATACTGTAAAGTACAGATGAGAGCAAAAACCGTTCATATTATCGCGTGAAGGTCCAATTGTCTCCTTCAGACAAATTTTCGTCGTACCGATAGCCGTCCAAATCGTATCCTTTCAAGACTTCTGGATCCGTAATTTTATTATCAACGATGTACCTTGCCATCTTTCCTCTCGACTGCTTGGCGAAAACCATTATGGTTTTGTACCCTCCATTTTTGAAGTCCTTAAAACTTGGCGTTACAATTCTAGCTTTCACAGCTTTAAGATTGGCCGCTTTAAAGTATTCATTCGAAGCCAAGTTAACAATCACTTCTGATTCTTCTTCGTTGAGTACGGACGAAATTTTACTTCCCCAATAGTTGTACAATCCTTTCTTCTTCGGAGTAATCGCCCAACTTGTACCCATTTCCAATCGGTAGGGATAAATAACATCAAGTGGTTTTAAAATTCCGTAAAGTCCAGATAAAATCCGAACCGTTTCTTGCGTATAATTTAGTTCTGCCTTCGTCAATGAAAGCGCATCAAAACCTCTATAAACCTCACCATTGAACATTCCAATGGCTTGAGCATTCTCATTATTTTGATCTGAACTAGATTTCCAATTCTGATTTCTATCAAAGTTCAATTCCGATAAATCAGAAGACAAATGCATCATTTCCCCAATTTTACGGGCAGAGAATTTGCTCATTTTATTCATCAAATATTCCGCATCGTCCATAAAAATTGGCGCACTGATTGTATCAGTATTCACTTTCTTCGTCATGTCGATTGCCTTAGCGGGAGATAGTAGAACTTTCATTTTTCAATTGCTTTGAAACAAATATAGTAAGAGCTGCTTACATTATTGCCCCTAACCCAACACCATTAATGAGTAAAGAACGACCACGACAACACTGACAAGATTCAAAACCAATCCCGTTTTTGCCATATCACTGATTTTCAATTCACCAGATGAGAAAACAATCGCGTTTGGTGGAGTTCCAACAGGAAGCATAAATGCACAACTTGCTGCTAATGTGACTGGCATACAGAGTAAAATTGGATCGATATTAGATTTCAAGGCAAAAGTTGCTACAACCGGAATAAACACTGTCACCAAGGCCATGTTCGACATGATTTCAGTTCCAAAAATTGCAATGATAACCAATATCCCAAGCAATATAAATAAAGGCGCTGAGGCATAATTTTCAAAGATTCCGGAAAGCTGCTGAATAACCCCGTTCACAGCTAACATTTTAGCAAGAGCAAGACCACCTCCAAATAGGATTAAAATTCCCCATGGAAGTCTTTTTGTATCGGACCAAACCAATAATTTTTGATTTTTTTCTGAACCAGGAAGAAAGAAGAGTAAAATTGCACCGAGCACCGCGACTCCTTCATCTGTGTACTTAACGCCTGTAAATTCAGTTAAAAGGGCTCTAAAAGACCAAAGCAATACCACAACAAGGAACAACACCAAAACACGAATTTGATTCTTTGTCCATGGAATTTTTTCCTCCCTTACATTGTCAATTCTTTCTTTGCGTTCTTTTCCAAGAAGGATATAAAAGAAGAAGAATACAACCGTCATCAATATGATACTTAGCGGCAAACCGACTTTCATCCAATCTAAGAATGAGATATCAATTCCATAAGGTTTCTCTTCTAGAAGTCCAGCCATCAATACATTTGGAGGTGAACCAACAAGGGTTGCAATCCCACCAATGCTCGCTCCGTAAGCCACTGCCAACAAAAGAAACACTTTGAATTTATTACTTCCCGACTTCCCGACTTTGGAGAGAACCGCGAGCGCCATTGGCAACATCATTAGTGCTGTAGCTGTGTTTGAAATCCACATGCTGAGAAGACCTGTACTTAATAAAAAACCAAGGATGATCCTCGACTTAGAAGTCCCGACTACTCGAATAATTGTTTCGGCGATTTGTTTATGAACGTCCCATTTCTCTAAAGCCAAAGACAATACGAATCCCCCGAAGAATAAATAAATATACTTATGACCATAGGCTTCCGTTAATTGGGCTGAATCAAGAATTCCAAGTGGGATGGCGAAAATGAACGGAAACAAGGCGGTTACATAAATCGGAACAACTTCAAACAACCAAAAAACGACCATCAATCCTGCGACGGCAATGGCGTACCAAAATTTGGTCTCATTCATCTCAGTAGCTTTGTCGTTTACTGGAGCGAGTAGCAGAATCGTTGCGAAAACGAACAATGCCGCCACAATTATCATTGTCTTTAAATTGATTTTTTCCATAGGTGAACTAAAATAGTTTATTTAATTCATAATTATGAATTGAGAATTATTAATTATTCATTGTCAATTGTCAATTGATATATTTGTAGCATGGAATTAATACGTCTCAATAAAGCCATTGCTGAAACTGGTTATTGTTCGCGAAGAGCGGCAGATCGACTCATTGAAGATGGAATTGTAAAAATCAACGGAAAACTGGCGGAATTGGGAACTAAGGTTTCTAACAAAGACATAATCACAGTTGGCGAAGAAGTGATTACAAAAGAGGTTCGGAACATTTACCTCGCATTCAATAAGCCGATGGGAATTGAATGTACAACGGATGAAAACATTCCTAAGAACATCATTAGTTACATCAATTATCCAGAACGGATTTATCCAGTTGGTCGATTGGACAAGCCGAGTGAGGGGCTTATTTTAATGACGAACGATGGAGACATTGTCAATAAAATTCTGCGTTCTAGAAACAACCACGAAAAGGAATACGTTGTTGTGGTTGACAAAGTAATTACACAAGAGTTCCTGGATGGAATGAGCAACGGCGTTCCAATTCTGGAGCAGATCACCAAGAAATGCAAAGTTTCAAAGGTTGATCCGCGTTGTTTCAACATTGTTTTAACGCAAGGCTTAAACCGTCAGATTAGAAGAATGACTGAGCATTTCGGATACGAAGTTAAAAAGCTAAGACGCGTTCGAATAATGAATATCGAATTGGGAGACCTTCAAAAAGGCGAATACCGCGATTTAACCGAAAAGGAATTCACTGAATTGAATGAATTGATTGAGGATTCGAGTAAGACGGTTGATTAGTTTATCCCCTCAAAAATATTTTCTTTTATTCACCACTCCTCTACCGCTTAAATTATCGAACTTTCGATAAATCAAGTGCTCATCTATCAGATTACTGATTTTCTGCATTTTTCAAATAAACAGCAATTTTGTGATTGATGGAATACATAATGTTAATACACTAGGCTTAAGTCCAATTCTACGTTTAATCATTCAAGTATAAGAATCTATACTCAAAGCTTAATCGCTTTTTCTTATCTTCGAAAAAACAACCTCAGCTAAAATGCCTTACTCCGCAAATCTTAGAAACGTTAAAGCCAATTAGAAAAATAAAGAGCTATTCACTGTGCAAGTAGAAATAAAAAATCCAAGAATAAATTGTTACAAATGCATGAGGCCATCAGTCGCATGTATTTGTAAACACCTTAATCCCATCCAGACAAAGACTCGTTTTATTATTCTTATGCATCCAAAAGAGTACCAAAAAGAAAAAAACGGAACGGGTCATATGACTAAGCTTCAACTTGAAAATTCAGAAATTATAGTTGGTGTCGATTTCACCAATAATAATCGTGTAAATGAAATACTGTCGAAAGAAAAAAGTTGTTCTTTTTTACTTTATCCGGGAAAAGATAATTTCAATTTATCGACAAGAAAAAGTTCAGAAGTAAATTCATTTATGGGGAATAATCCACACATCTTCCTTCTCGATGGCACATGGCCCTGCGTCCGTAAAATGCTTAAACTAAGTAAGAACTTGCAAAAACTAAAAAGAGTGAGTTTTGATAATAAAATCAAATCAAAATTTATTATCAAGCAGCAGCCGGAGTCTCTTTG
>JBLHVW010000221.1:0-4561 GCA_047628775.1 Salibacteraceae bacterium
GAAGAAAAGAATGCTACTAAAGCAAAAATAAAAGAGATGAAGACGGCTATGTTGGAGAACTTGGAATCGATGACAGCACCAATGATTGAGACTATTTTGAATGGTGTTACTTACCTTTTTCAAGCGTATACGTATTCATTTCCGCTTGATGAAACGTATTCCGAAGCGGTTGACGTGTATGATATTAATGCAATGGGAATTTTCGGAGATACGGAATTCCCTTCGACAAGAATACTAGAGTCAAAAACTGAAGGAGATGATTTAACCATTCAGACCAGTTTAATTTATGACAAAACATTTCTCCTTGAGCAGATGAAGAAAAAATCACCTCATATGACTGAATTAACAGAAGACGATCTATCAATTAGCGAAAAGGAAACTGTTGTTATAAACACGGGAGATAATAATTGGATTAAATCTCATGTTTCAGATGTGGAGTTTCGAATGCCTCAAGTTTATGTTGTCGGAAAAACAGTTATAACTTATAAATAAGCCTTTACTTCATTGCAGAATCAGAACTGCACGATTGTATGCTATCACTTTCCTTATGAACGATGTCATGAAGGATCAGTTGAGAAGCTAAAGCCAATTGCGAATAGTTTTGAGAGTTGTTTCCAAAACTGGCTGCAGTTGTATTCCACATTGTTTGAATCAATTGTTGACCTCCTTCTTTTGGAGCAATTTTATTTACCACTGCTGATACATTTCCAGCTCCAGCATGATACACGTGCAATACGAACAATCGAAACCAAATATCATTTTCAGAATAGTTCAAGTTATGCGCATCCAAAATTCGTTTGGCCTCTGGAATACATATTTTCTTAATTAAGTTCGACGATCCAAAAGCACTTCTTTCAAAATCGGAGCGTTCATCCGTGTAGCGATTAACTGTTAAGCCTTGCGCTCTTGCTACAGCGGGCATTAATTGAAATGGTCCGTAAGCTCCAGCTCTTGATTTTTTTAGTTGTCCGGGGCTTTCTATAAGCAAAATTGCCTGTGCGTACCAAGGATCAACATCGTTGCTTTCAAAAGCTGCAACACCATCTGCGAGGCTTGGGTAAACGACATCGAATTTGTAAAAGTCTTTTTTTCCCGTTGTCACAAATATTCGATCCTCACTTGTCAAGCCATATGCAGTTCGAACACTATCGCGGTACGTATCTTTTTGAGCGTTGGTCTGTTTGTTCCATTGAACGTTACTCGTGGTTTGAATCACTTCTCTCGTCTTCGCAATGTTCACAATGCACGAATCCGGCGCAAGTGTCATAATGCTTCTCCAAAAATTAGGCTGAGCGAAACTGTTCCATCCTTCAGAAATGATGATATCAGCACTTAAAATAACGTTTTGATCTTCTCCCGTCTTGACTTCAATTTTTTCATCTTCCCATTTAAAATCTTGAGAAAAAGTACTGAACGAAATAAGGGGAATTAAGAAAAGGAGATAGCGCATGAAAGTTTGATGTTATCTGGTTTATGTAAAGATAACGTTAAAGAAAGTGCAGATGTTACAGTTTTGGAAGAAGAATGAACAGTTACTCGTTAAAATCCCCTAATTTTAACGAATAATGAGTGTTATTCGAACAGTTTTGGGTTGGCCTTTCATCTTTTTGGTCAAAATTTACCAATGGATCATCAGTCCTATATTTCCGCAGACATGTAGATATACCCCAACATGTTCTTCTTATACGATTGAAGCCATTAAAGTTTGGGGGCCAATTAAGGGCGTTTATTTGGGGATAAAACGAATAGCTTCTTGCAACCCCTGGGGCGGACATGGTCATGACCCTGTTCCAGAGCGAAAAATTAAAAAAGAGAAAACATAGCCCATCTGTCAACGTACTGGATTTTGATGAGGGATCGGAAAGTGTTACTAATCAGCTATAAACTACAAATTTATTTTTCCTGAAGCGTAAGAAACGAAAGCAAAGGCCGCTTCCGAATTATTTCGTAAACGAAAACTGCGATTACGATAACATATTCAATTGTGACGATTGTTCGAGCTTCAATAGTAGAACTTGCATCCAGAGCGTATATCACATAGGAAAAGAAAATCAGGAACGACCAAATAATTGGAAAGCTGTAATTCGTGAAAAGAGAAATGGCCAGAATTGGTAGGATGTACCATGGATGAACTGTTGTTGCGAATAGTAAATAGATAAAAAAGGCTACCGTTATTCGACTCATCAATTTTTGCCAAGTATTGGTGTTTCCCCAAAGGGCTTGAACCAAAACAAGGAAAAAAGAAAGTTGTGACAAGCGAGGGCCATAAATTTTAATCGGGTTCCATTCGTTAATTGTCTTGCCGTATTCAATATAGTTGTAGAAGATTAGAGAGTTAAATTCGAAGACATTAAAGTAAAGTGTTAGACTTTGGAGAAAGTTCGCAATGTTAGCGGCGTCCAGATGAATGAGTCCAATACTAAGGGCAAGGCCAATGGTCATAATTGACAATAGTATCGTTTTTGTCCATCCGAGGTACCTTAAAAAGAAGGGAAGCAAGATCAATGGGACGAGTTTGATTTGGACGGCTATGGCCAGCCAAGACCCTCCAAGGACAGCTTTCTTCTGAAGCATGAAATACAACGCTATGAATAAGAATGAAATCATTACACCTTCAAAGTGAACGTTTCCGGTGCATTCGATGATCCAAAGAGGATTTAGAAACAAGATCCAAATTCGATTGCTCGAAAAGTTAAGAAGACGGAGTGTTTTTAGCAAGTAAATTGCCCCCACGAGTTCCGTCAAAACGATGAGTAATTTCAGTAAGAATGTGTTGATCACAATTGAGGAGGAGAATGCAGTCGCTCCAATAAAGTACGATTGATTGATGGTTGGGTAACAGCTGTAATTTTTCCTCGACAAATCACTCATTCCTCCGTAGATGTCTAGGATATAGACGTTGTCTCTTAAAAAAGGCTGATGAATTACTTCCGTTGGTTTATAATCAAATGCGTTGATTGAATTCCATGCCATTTCGCCGTCCCAGAGAAATCGATAATAATCATTTGACAAATACGGTTCAAACAGCATCGAGATTACTTGTGCGGATATGGCGAGCACCGCCAAATGCTTGAATTTTAGATTACGCTGCTTAATCAGAATCAGGTACGCTAAGAAAGCAAGCGAATAGGCTGTAAATAATGTTACCAGCTGCGTTCGATCTGATTCCCAATTAATGGTAAAGATCGACAAGAGAAATACTAAAGAAGCGATGCGAGTTACCCAAGAAGTATTGGATAACATAGGGTTAGGCTTTTTTAGTTCTTAATTCAGAGATTGAAGAAAAGAATACTAAACCGTAACCGATCGTAAGCATCAAGTGGAAAGGAACCATTCCTAAGTCACCATAAATTGCACGATTGACCGTTGTGTAAGCAAAAAGAAGCATTAATAACCCTTCACCAATATTCAGAATTGAGATGCTCTTTTTATCGTATCTGTTTCCCTTGAATTCACTTTTCACGTTGACGTTAAACTTAGGTGTTCTAACAAACGAACTCTTGATTCCAATATATCCTTCCATAACTGCGACACTGTTATTTAGAGCAAGTCCCATTGATACCATTAAGAATTGGAAGAAACGAATAACAAACTTAATAAGTGATAGAAATGTATTGCTTGTTTTGTCTCTGTAAGAATGCCAGTAATAGTACATTAAAAATACAGTACTTATTAAGAATACGGCTCCGTACTGAAGAACAAAATTCAAGTCAGAGAAGCTGTCTTTTATATGTAAAACAGGCAAGCTCAACAATGACATCATCAAAATAAATATGAATACCGAAGAGTTGAATAAGTGAGACATACCGTGGATACGATCGCTCATTTTTACTCCTTTAGTTGTCGCGATACGTTTGCGCATTTTGATGAAACATTCTGCTCCACCTTTCATCCATCTGTGTTGTTGACTTTTCAAAGCCGACATTGTAATTGGCAACTCAGCGGGTGCGATAACATCTTCTAGGTATTTAAATTTCCACCCTTTTAACTGAGCACGGTAACTTAAATCCAAATCTTCTGTTAACGTATCATGTTCCCATCCACCTGCACCAGCGATACACGTTTTCCGCCAAATACCACCGGTTCCGTTGAAGTTGATAAAGTGTCCTGAAGCATTACGTCCACCTTGCTCAATTGCGAAGTGACCGTTAAGACCAAAGGCTTGCAATTCTGTAAGAATCGAATATTTTTTATTGATATGTCCCCATCTTGTTTGAACAACACCTACGTTGTCGTCATTGAAATGCGGCATTGTTTTTTGAAGGAAGTCAGTATTTGGAATGAAATCGGCGTCAAATATCGCGATAAATTCACCTTCAACCTGATCCATTGCATCGTCGAGAGCTCCAGCTTTATATCCCGTTCTGTCAACCCTGTGAATGTGTTGAATATTGATACCTCTTGCTTTTACTTCAGCCACCTTCTTTGCAATTACGTCAACAGTTTCATCTGTAGAATCATCCAAAACTTGGATTTGTAATTTATCAGCGGGGTAATCAAAAGCAGCTGCAGTTTCAATAATTCTTTCTGCAACATATAACTCGTTAAACATTGGTAACTG
>JBLHVW010000222.1:0-4500 GCA_047628775.1 Salibacteraceae bacterium
GCTACCATTCACCTTTAGGCATCCCTTTGGTTCTTGCCTCAAATTTTGGAGAGCTGCGACCGAACCACTTTCACATGGGATTGGACTTTAAAACAAATTCTAAAATTGGTTATAAACTTTACTCAATCGATGATGGCTTCGTTTCTAGAATTAAAGTTTCACCTTATGGCTATGGTCATGCGATCTATATTGATCATCCAAATGGGATTACTAGCGTATATGGACATTGCAGTGAATTTAAAGGTGAAATTGATTCTATCGTTCGCGCTACACAAATTGCAGAACAAAATTTTGCAGTTGAAGTCTTTCCTGGCAAAGGGGTTATTAAAGTTTCAAAAGGACAAGTTATTGCGTTATCAGGAAATACGGGAGGCTCTACAGGTCCTCATTTGCATTTTGAAGTTAGAGACACTGAAACTGAACATGCATTGAATCCTCTGGTATTTGGATTCGACCTTCCAGACACAAAGGCTCCAATTATCCGTGGCGTCAAAGTGTATGGCTTGACAAAAGACGGGTACCGTTATCCAAATAAATCTGTGTCACAAAATGCAGAAAAAGGAAAAACCAATTATTATGTCGGTGCAGATAAAATTGATATTCCTGCAAACTTTTGCTCTGAGACAGGTGGAATTGGAATTGCATTTGATGTCATTGATAAATTAGATGGCGCCGGAAATAATTGTGGATTGTACGGTAGTTTTCTTATGGTAAACGGCGACACTGTTTTCGGCCAAAAAACGGATAGAGTTCCATTTGAATCATCGCGTTATGTCAATTCGCACAAGGATTACGAAGCGTATCAAACGCAAAGTAAAAAAATCCATAAGTGCTTTAGAACGAGAGAGAACGATTTGCCCATTTATATCAATGATGAGCTGGGAATAATCAATACTACCCCAGGTCAGAAGTTGCTTGTGAAATACATTGCTTACGATCCAAAAGGCAATCAGTCCATATTAGAATTCACATTGAATGTTTTAACTGGGGAAATCAATACAGAAGATTCAATTGGCATAAACGAAGATCATTTGCACCCGAACGAAACGTATCTATTTGAAAGCGATACACGACAATTGGAATTTGGATATGCAACAGTTTATGAGCCAATCTCCCTTGAAAAAGAACGTCTCGAAAACTTCATTGCTCAGCCACAAACACCTGTAAATAGAGCCTATCGAATTAAAATGAAAAATGACGAGCCCGAAGATGGAAGGCATTATATAGAAATTGTCACAAACAAAAACAGGCGCAAAACACTTGAAGTTCTTTACGAGGATGGTTGGGCGATTGCGGAAAGTAAATATTTCGGAAGCTACTCTTTAAAGCGCGATGAAGTTGCGCCGGTCATCACTCCTGTTTCCATATCGCAGAGCTCGACTTCAACGAGTAAGACAAATCTAACATGGAAAATCAGCGATGCCCAAAGCGGCATTGAAGATTACGATTTGTTTATTGATGGAAAATGGTATTTATTGAAGTACGATTACAAAGCTCGAACCGTCAATTTTGAACGACCTGCTGATTTAAAAGGCAAAAGGGAACTCGTTTTAAAAGTGAAAGATTCTTGCGGAAACGTTAAAGAATGGAAAACTGAGATTAACTTTCTCTAGAGTCAAACCTATTCGATTTTTCTCAACGTTATCTGATTCAAGAAAGCACCATTTTGTGACTCCAACATGATAATTTTGTTACTGCAGGAAACAACTTCCCAATCCTCATTTAGTATAAAAAACAGAGGTTCAAAAAAACCTGTTATGTAGAGCAGCGAAGGATTTTTACTTATTCCCATTTCCCAACTTCCAGATGTTCCAGTAGATGGTAGAACGGTCAAGGAACCACTTTCTCCAAAGCCTAAGGTAATTGCATTGTAACTGCCTTCAATATTATTATCTTCATATAAAAAAGACGTAATTCTCCAAGAGCCTTTCACAATAACGCGACCCACTTTGTTAGGAGATACTCCTTTTTCACAAGAATTCAATCCTGACAATAAAAAAACGCCTAAGAATATACTTAAAAGAAATGTTTTCGCGGTCGCAATTCGAATAGTAGCCATAATAGTATTGTATATATATCTACTTAACGAAAAAAATCCGAGATAGGTTACCTATTTACGCTTGTGTAGTTGGGGTTCCAAAGTTCATTGGTGGCATTGGTGGCATGTTTGATGATTCAATAACACCATGATTTTGCTCATACTTGCCGACATTTTCTTGAAGTGCTTCCATCAAACGTTTAGCATTCTGAGGCGTCATAATCACTCTTGATCTAACTTTTCCTTTAGGCACACCTGGCATCATCTGAACGAAATCAGCAATGAATTCTGAAGGTGAGTGCGTAATTATAGCAAGGTTTGAATAAACTCCATTCGCTACTTCATCAGTAAGCTCTATATTGACTTGATTGTCCTTTTTTTCTTCCATAAAGTAAAGCTAACGAATCTATCTAAAATAAGCAGGGGTTCACTACAGGTAATTGTCCTTTTATGAAATTTTGGTTTATAAATTAATGTAAACCGTTTCTAAGGTTGTTGCTTCTTGCTCAATTTTAATAATCCCCTGACTTGTTTCCGCATCCTTTGTTACCTCAATATCAAGAATTGCAACACCAGCCTGTCCTAATTGATATTCATCATTGTAATTGAAGAAAGCTTCACCTGAAGAGTTCGTTTGTGCAAGATCATCAATAGAGTTTACGCCTCCCGCCCCAGATGAATACACCCGAACCTCTGCATTTGCAACAGGGTCGTTGTTGGCATCGCGTACTGTGATGATTGCTATTGTATCGTCTTTGGTACGGCAGCTAGTCATTACCGTTAAACATAAAACGAATAATAAACTTAACGTTAGAAGGCTGCGATTTTTCATGGAATCAGTTTTGAATGTGAACTCGTGTTATAGTAGAACAATCAAATTGGCTGGTTTGTTACAGGCTAGTTGTCTAATAGGTCGGTTTCTTTCTTTTTGAAGTAATACCACTTATTCGATTTCGGAGTAAAAAGTAGAGAAAGTGCAATTGTGAAAATCAGGGAATTCATTAGAATTAAGAGCGCTAGAATTCCATTGTAACTAAATAAGTCAGATACTTCAAAAATCACATAAGGGGACTTTACAACAAGGAGTATGAGTAAAATTATCCTTGCTCGCTTCTTGCCTATTGACACCGAATGGGTAAGGCTAAATAGCGCAATAACTACTCCCACAAAGGGAATATAAAAAATCCATCCTGAATACGACACTCGCCTTCCTATACCTGTCACAAGGCCATAATAGAATAAGTTATACGCGGTGATAGCAACACCAATAAAAAGCGTAATTAGCAGTACATAGTTCGCATACTTAACAATATCTGGCCTATTGAGTTTCGGTTGTTGCGTTGCAACAAATTCCTTATGCTTTACTTCACGTTGTTCTTGCTTCTTAAGAATTTCATTTTCAATCTGAATATTTGATGAATCTTCGTTTCCTCTTTCATTCAATTCAGCTATTGCCGCAAGTCGAGCATCTTCTGTGTAATTTTCTTCATCAACTACAATAACTTCAAGCTCCGCGCTTGACTTTGTTGCCATTACCTTTGAAAAAAAACGGGGGTGTTTATCAGTCATAAACCTTACTTCTCGGAATCACAAAGAGGAATGAAAACCATCAAAAACCGTAAGTCCCCCCTTCTATTTATCGTCATTTTTGCCAATATACTTATTAATTGGGCTGAATTACCACGTATAAATCCCCTTTTGACTTCAGTAAAGATCATTTCAAGATTAAGTACATCTGCCCAAACTGAATAAGTATTTATACTCTACCTTCAATAAGATTCATTTACATCTAAGTCAAGTAGTTAGATGTTTATAATGATCATAATTTTACATTATAGTATAATTGAGTTTACATTCTAGCTGTTGAAAATGCGCAAAAATAATCCGTAATTGAACCTGATAACTCAAGTATAAACACCAATACAAACAACAGTTAGAACTATTAGTTTTGAAACAATAGAACGACTTAATTATTCAATCCCGACAAGAAACAGCATGCTTAAAAAGTACATCAGTCTGTAATTGTAAAGCCCAAAATAGAATAATTTCAGCGCCACTATTATAGCTCGGTAGGTTGCTGAAAATACCGAGTGTTTTGAAACAGAGTAGGCAAAAAAAATTAAACGAATTATGATGAAAAAGAAAATTAGCTTATTAATAGTGTTCTTCGGAATACTCTTTTCATCAAATGCGCAAGTATTCGATCTTACAACAGGTAGTAGCCCAAGTGTACCCGGTGGAACAGATCCAATTTGGACATTGCAAGTTCCTGGAGGAGGAGGTTTTAATCCTGTATTTGTTTCAACTGGTTCAATCGAAAGTTCAGGTGGAACAGTTTACCCAAACACATATGCGCAAAATAATTGTGGACAATGGATAACTCCATGGATCAATGCTTCAAATAATATTATTGGCACTCCTGGAACAGCAGGTACATTCACTTACCGTATGACATTTACAGT
>JBLHVW010000223.1:0-4397 GCA_047628775.1 Salibacteraceae bacterium
GGTGCTGCGATAAAAAAAAGAACTACGTAGCTTTTGATAATATCTCAATTTTCAAACTGATTTCCAAGTGTTTGTTTAGTACATCCCCCATAGTTTTTAATTCTAGAAAGCTATTGTTTTTATGAAATACGGCCAATTCACTTTTCAAAATTTCAACATTTTTCTTTGTTGAAATAATGTCTTTTTTCATTATTCGCAGTAAGCTTCTTGTCCTACCTTTAGAAGCAAAGAACCGCTTCTTCATTGCAACCCTCTCGATTCGTTGGTATTGCTCGGCCATTTCAATGCTCATTACTTCTTGAACCAACTTAACCAATTCAATGTTGTCTTTGTAAAACTGAGGTCTGTAAATGTTCATTCGACCTTCAAAACTCTGTTGGTCAAAATCCATTGCGATTAGGCGGTATTGAATGTTGTCAAAATCTTGGGTGATTTCCACAACAAAATTGTATGCCCGCATATCTCCCAAAAGTCGTACAAAACAACGTTCATTGAATTTTACGAATTCCTTAGCGAGGCGCAAACGATTCTCAATTTTAACCGTTTTGTTTTTCTGAATAAAATCGTCCACAGGAATCCCTACAACATGATCTTCGACCAAAGTTTGGTTGTCAACAAGATAATTTACACGATTTGGAGAAAATATTTCTTCTAATTCCAAGCCGTAAATCCGAGAAGAGTCTGCGCGTTTCACATAGAAATGGTCGTAATTGTCATTGATTTCATTGACCACACGAATCCTAAAGGGTTGTGAATTTCCAAAAGAGCAAAAGTCAATTCTGTCGATTCTCAAGTAAGGAATTGTATCACCGTCAGAAACTAATTTTTGATAGACTTCAACCAATGCTTTTGAGAGGTCCTGTAATTCGTCTTGTTTGTAGATGGCAAGATGCCAGAGCGTTTTTATACCCTGATCATCCTCTAAAGGTATCAAGTCTGTGAAATGAACAAGATCTTCATAAGTAATCGGTAGATTGTCAAGTCGCGAATATTGGCGCAAGTGATCTTTAAGGTTCGCCTTAATTTTGTAAACAGGCTTCTTGTATTCGATGTGATTGAATTCCATTGATTATGGGATTACTTTGATAATACTTTTTACTGGAATACTTCTTCCACCTTTTAAAACGATATAATCTTTACCCTGCATTAGGATTGATGATTTGATCTGAAATATACCTCTATTCTTTGTTTGAAAAACGATAGTAGATAATTTTCTCGAATTCATTGTACTGTTAATGGCAACTTTTAGTGACATCTGAATCGATGATATATTTAAATCTGGTGAAGTTGTTTTGTGTGCATCTCCGAAAAGAACTTTGTCTAATTGGTCTTTGTCTATTTGTATACTTAAATCTAATGACATATTGAATTGTAATTTATAAGGTTTGCAAACACGGATAGAAACCGCGCGGGATACTACTCTAAGAATTTGTACCTCTTAGAATTCTTAAAATAAGAATGATGTATTCATTTGAAACAAATAGATAAGCCGAACGGCTAGAAAGCAAATATGGTGTGTTGTTTCATATCCCTTAATTTAGAATAATAATTCGCAGTTCCAAGTTTTTGGAGACTTTTCCTGTCAAAATATTTTCTAGCTGATAGCTGTTTCTATGAACAGATTATGACTAGCTCTAAGTTCAGTTTAGGTCTGCAAGTGTGTAAAGAGATCTTCTTAAAAATCACGTCGTTGCGTTTCAGCAATTAATTACAACACAAACAGATACTCGTCCAACAAGTTTGTTTTATGACACCTCGATGGTTACAATTCGCTTAAGAGAAAAACGCTATAAACAGCAAAAGCAACTCGGGAGAGCTGCTTTTACTATAACCTAACCTAACCACTATTCACTGAAAAAGACTTTTAGTACCAATTAATAACCGAATACTAAAATCATCTTTACATTTCAAATTTAAGGAGAATACTCTCTTAAAAAAAATATTTTTAAACAGTAAAACCTTGATTCTATTATTTACTTCATCTAGAATTAACACTCTACTGATTAAATCATTCGATTCGTGGGTAAAATATGTGAGTTCATAGAAAAAGAACTGCCGTATCATTGGAATCCTAATAGTTTCTTTTTAATTTCATTTATTCGACAAGTGATACTTTTTAATCGATGATTTGCAATGAGAATTCATGAACGGGTACTTTCTATAAGTGATTGCTTTGCAGTATTATGTGGAAGTTTTAAGCAAAAAAAAGGGAGTTTTTAAACTCCCTTAATTCTATAGACTACTTCTCATTTTCCATTTGAACACCTTGTAGATCCAAAGCTTCAATCGGTACATCAAAAGATACAGTGATGGGATAATTACAAGTGTTAAGAACGTCGCGAATGTTAGACCATAAATAATGGCCCAAGACATCGGTGCAAAGAACATATTATTGTCTCCTCCCATGTATATTTTAGGATCATAAGTTGTGAACAAACTCATGAAATCAATGTTGAAACCAATTGCCAGTGGAACCAGTCCTAATATTGTTGTGATTGCAGTTAACAATACAGGACGTAAACGCGTTCGACCTCCCTCAATTGCAGAAGCAACGATATCTTCATAAGGAAGTTGTTCGTATTCATCCAATCCTCTTTCCTCACGTTTTTTCTTGCGAATCAAATTCGTATAGTCAATCAGTACAATGGCATTGTTTACAACAACTCCGGCCAATGATATAATACCAATCATTGTCATCATAATTACGAAGTTTTGTCTGGTAATCAATAATCCCAAAAGTACTCCGATCAAAGATAACAGCACTGTAAGTATAATCACAGTTGGCATTGAATAAGAGTTGAACTGGGCAACTATGATCAAAAGAATTAGGAATACCGCAATTAAAAGTGCTTTCGATAAGAAGGCCATTTCTTTTGCTTGTTCTTCCATTTGACCTGTGAAAGTGAATTCATACCCTTCAGGTAGATCTTTATACCCTTCCATTTCCTTTTTCAGTTTGTCAACAATTTCCGTAGCATTGACGCCTTCCGTAACGTTAGAGTAAATTGTCACCAACGGAACTTGATCTTTACGAACAACAGCAGAATAAGAACCTGCTTCTTTTGGTTCTTCAATTACCGAACGAATTGGAATGTTCAACATCTTTCCTTTTTGATTTCTAAAGATCAACTCTTGATCCAATAAAGAATTCAAATCCTCCCTGTTCTGTTTGTTGAATCGAACAGTGATATCGTAAGACTCATCATCATCGGTAAACGTCGTAATGTCTTGCCCTAATAATGCTTTTCTAATGGCTTGACCGACAGCAAATGTTGAAGTGTTCAAAGCACCAACTTGTTGTTTATCTACTTTGATAGCATATTCAGGGCGGTTGGCATCAACATTAAGTTTAAGCCCATCTACACCTTTTATTTTCTTATCGTCTAAGAATGCTTTTATCTTAAGGGCTTCGTTAATAAGCTCTTTGTATTCGCCACGACCTGTTACCTCGATGTTGATTGCCGAACCCTGTGGTGGACCTGCCGCATCTTTTGCTGCTGATATCTCAATTTCTGCTGTGACATCACTCTTGATTTCCTTCTGAATCTTTTTCAAGATATCAGAAGTCGTTATCCCGTTTTTCCTGTATTGTGATTCAACAAAATTGACTGTGATACGCGCTTTGTGAGGAGTGTTCCCCATAGCGACCCCTTGCGCAGGATCACTAGCTCCTTCACCAACTTGAGAAATAATTGACTTAATAATTTGTCTGTCTTGCGGAATTCCAGTTGTGTCGTCAGCATCTCTATATTCAGCAAGGATCGTATTCAACTTCTCTTCCAATTCAAGAGTCGTTTTATTCGTAACATTGATATCTGTTCCAATTGGGTGAGAGATGAAAACGTTTACATAGTTCGGCTCATTTTCAGGGAAGAAATCCACTTTTGGTGGAACGGCTACCATTAGTGCTATAGAAAGGAAGAACAGTCCAACTGTTCCCAAAAAGAAGTTCCGCGGACGTTTTCCGTGCAAAGCATACGTTAAGAATCTCTCATACCCTTTTTCCAATCTCGGTAAGAATCCATTTTGGAACCGTCTCGTTCCTGGAGTAAGAACGAAGAAGTTCAATAGGGCCAATAACCCAATTAAGATCAAAATATTTCCGAATCCAATTCCTCCAGCGATAACTGCGATTATTCCAAGGCCACCAGAAATTCCAGTAATCATTAAGACTCTTTTTAGGTTCGGCTTATCAATTGTTACTTTCATGTAAACAACAGCGATTACAGGGTTAATGACCAAAGCCACGAACAATGAGGATCCCAAAACAATCATTAAAGTAATTGGAAGGTATTTCATGAATTCACCCATTATTCCTGGCCACAAGGCAAGTGGTAAGAATGCCGCAAGTGTGGTTGCAGTTGAAGCAATAATCGGCATGGCAACTTCACCAACAC
>JBLHVW010000224.1:0-4327 GCA_047628775.1 Salibacteraceae bacterium
AGGAAGGATTTCCTTACTGGAAATAGAGTAGGGCACATTCCAATAAGGATACACAACAATCTTTCTAAGGTTTGATTCCAATTCAGGCGTCTGATTCTCGTATTTTCCCACAACGATGTTGTGGTCGCTTTGAACAGTATCGTTAACAACAAATCGTAGTTTGTATTCTGGAATATTGATTCGAATGTATTTCTCAGGGTATTTGCGTTGAGATCGGATTTTGTCCAATGCTAAAATCGAACGTTCTACTTTATGGACAGTGCTTTCGTTTAATGCTTGCGAAGTATATTTACCAATAACACCATCAGGCTTTAATCCATTGTGTTCTTGAAAGACTGTTAGAGCTTCTGTTACGCCCAGACTGTCCTCAACTCCTGCTTTCAAATACCCTTTAGATACCAGTGCAATTTGAGCCTTTTTAATAGCCATTGTACTATCATACTTGATAGATCGAACATCAAACGTCGATGTGTCCATTGGGTAAGTGTCTGTAAATTCAATCAAGCCTTGACAAATAACCCTATAATTGAGATCCATTGGACCGTACTTCATAAATTGCAGGCGAATATCTGTCGAATCATCAAAAATAAAAAGTTGGTCCAACAGTCCTGCCGAAGCAAAATTGACCTTCTTTTTCTTTTTCCCTTCATAGTCGATGATTCCATTTTGCAAATCATTAATTGATTGAGAAGCCGCTACTGTTAGCCATAATTCGTCTTGAATGAAATTTTCTGTCGCGCCGTATTTAATTCGATTTTGAGGAATTCCCAAAGCGAACGTATCTTGCAATGCTTTTTTTAGTTTTTCTCCTTCAACCGTTAATGCTGATTTATCAATCCAACGTGGTTTGTAGCCTCTTTTTTTGTAATAACTCAATAAATACGACAGCGCCGATTTGTCAAGCCCGATGGATTTGAAATAGTCTGCAGAAAGTGCTTTTTTAATTTTTCTGTCTACTGGAATATTTTGAAGCTCAAATGATTGAATTTCTTCCGCTGATTTTTCGGATTCAGAGCAGCCAGAAAGAACCATTAGTAGTATACCAAGTGCGAGTAGTGATTTCATAGTCAAATGTATTCAGAATTCGTTAAAATCATTAACTTTCCAAAGAAATGTCATCATAAGATAGGGTTTAAATGGAGTTTAATGTTCTAACTGTAATTATAATTATAACAATTATAGTTTCTATTAAAGGTTTTAGTGACGGTGAATTGAAGGGGAGGTTAATGTACATTCCTTATGATGTCAAACATTACAATAATTACATTCGCGTTTTTGGGCATCTATTAATCCATGCGGATTATGGTCATTTGGCCTTTAATATGTTCTCTCTTTACTTTTTGGGTGACATCTTTTTAAACGCGGAAGCATATACCTATGTTGGGGTAACAGATTCATTGATTTCTGTATATGGATCAGTTAAGGGACAAGCGCATTTTTTAATTTTATATGTGCTTGGAGGACTTTTTGCAACCGTGATTCCTTATATTAGACACCATGATAATATAAGCTATAAATCTCTGGGGGCTTCTGGGGCAGTTTCTGCAGTCATTTTCGCAGCAATATTGTGGAACCCAACTGTTGATTTGAACCTTTTATTCATTCCCATTGATATTCCAGCTTATGTTTTTGGACCGCTCTATTTGGCTTTTGAATTTTATCAAGACAAAAAAGGGAATACTGGTATAGCACACGATGCTCATATTGGGGGAGCAATCTTTGGGATTGTTTATGTTTTAATTATTAATATAGATAAGGGGAAAGATTTCCTCGATATATTCATTTAAACTATGCTATACGTAAATAGTAACGGAACCATATTAGAAAATGACGGACCAACAATCCAAGCGGGTAATCGTGGTCACTTGTATGGAGATGGCGTATTTGAAAGTATTCGAATAATACGTGGTAGACCCGTTAATCTTACCAATCATATTCTTCGTATGCTAGAAGGCGCAAAGATGATTAAGATGCGCGCTGCTAATTATTTAAATGAATCTTTTTTTGCAGATAAAATAAGCGAATTACTTCAGAAATCTGGAATTACCGAAGCCGGAAGGTGCAGGATTTCTTTGGACAGAGCCATGGGAGGATCGTATATACCAGAATCAAATGAGGTTGAGTTTTTTATTGAAGTCTATCCAATGGAATCCAACAGCTTCAAATTGAACCAAAGGGGTTTAGAGGTTGATTTATTTATGGACTTGAAGAAACCGAAAATTAAATTGTCCAATTTCAAGACTAAGAACGGTTTGATTTACATTCTTGCGGCCATTGCTGCTAAAGAGAAAAATTTAGATGATTATTTAATTTCGAACAGTCAAGGTGGCATTTTGGAAAGTACGTCGGCCAATTTATTTGTTGTAAGTAATGGCGTTTTATACACGCCCGGTCTTGAAGAGGGGTGCTTAGCTGGAACGATGCGCATGCAGGTAATTAATCTTGCGATTAAAAATGGTATTAAGGTCTATGAATGCAATGTTTTACCTCAAAATTTACTCGTTGCCGATGAAATATTCTTAACCAATGCCATCAAAGGGATTGTTTGGGTGAGTGGCTATCGAACGAAACGATACTTCAGTACCACAGCTAAAAAATTGATAGACCTTCTAAACGAAAAGTGGAAACCACAATTTTAATTGCACGAGACAATTGTTGCTTTTTGTAGCTTTAATTGGATTCAACAAAGGAGAGTTCTAGCAACAATTTTTCACGTAATATTAGTTTGTAATTCGTTATAAATCCGTACTTTACCATGAATTTAATTAACCAATAAAAACACTATGAAATTTTTAAAATTTATTGGTCCTGCAGTATTGTCTCTTGCATTATTCTCATGTTCGGCTGAAGCAGATACTGCTGATAAAGGGGACGATAAGACAGCAAAAACAGAATGCGCTGCTGATTGTGAGAAAGAATGTTGTGCAAAGAAAGATGAGTGCGGTGCTGACTGTAAAAAAGCATGTTGTGCAAAAGATGCGCATACTTGCACTGAAGAGTGTGGAGACGATTGCAAAGCAGGACATTCATATGATGAGGCTCACGTGTGTACCGAAGAATGTAGCAAGGAATATAAAGCAAAAGCAATGGTGAAAGATGCCAAAGAAGTTATTAAGGATACAAAAGAAATAGTTAAAGATGTTGAATTGCCTGCAAAAATGTAAGCGTTCAAATTTAATTGAATGAACCAGCGTTCTTTCCATCTCGGAGGGAACGCTTTTTTTTGAAATAGAATGGATGGAAAACAACGAAAAGATATAGAAATAGGAGCAAACGTAGCAATTGTTCTAAAAAAGGATCAACGCTCAGGCACGCTGACAGAAGGGAATGTGAAAGACATTTTAACCAAGTCTGGCTTTCATCCGCATGGTATTAAAGTACGCCTGGAGGACGGAAATGTAGGTCGTATTAAAGAAATTTTGGAGTGATAATAACTTACCATGGTATATATGTATGATAAGTTAGTATATTTGACATATCAAAACAGAAATTAAACAATAGTGGTATGGGTAAGATATTAGCATTTTCAGGAAGTAACAGTAAGAATTCTATTAATCAGAAATTGATTCTAGTGACTAGTGAAATAGTTGAAGGGCATGAGGTAGAGGTGATTAACCTTAGAGATTATGACGCTCCATTGTATGGGATTGACTTAGAGATTGAAAGTGGAATTCCCGCATCAATGAAAAGGCTTAGTGAAAAAATGTCAGCTGTTGATGGTTACATCATTTCGACGCCAGAACACAATGGATCAATGAGCGCTTTGTTAAAGAATACAATTGATTGGCTGTCAAGAATTGAACAAAAAGCATTTCAAAATAAACCAACAGTATTCATGAGTACATCACCGGGACCAAGAGGAGGAATTTCTGCTTTGAGTCATATCGTTGATGTCATGCCTTACAGAGGAGCAGAGGTTGTTGGTCATTATGCATTGGGAAGTTTTGATGAGCATTATAAGGATGGTACGCTTGATGCAACAACAAAAGCGGAAATAAAAGTGATCGTTGAAAATTTAATAAACGCCATAAAATAGAAATTTTGAAAGAAGTCGTTAAAGAATACAGCAATAATGAGATAACAGTTGTCTGGGATTCAGGCAAATGCAAACATGCAGCTGAATGCGTAAAGAACTCACCGAATGTCTTTAACTCTAATGATAAACCTTGGATTGATGTTAGTAAAGGGGAGTCGGATCAGATAATGTCAACGATTGACAAGTGTCCATCAGGAGCACTTTCGTACCGAAGAAAATAATTTAGCATTTCAATAGTTAGAATTAAACGGTTTAGTAAGGTTTCTTTAAGTTACTATCTTAGTGTTAATT
>JBLHVW010000225.1:0-4297 GCA_047628775.1 Salibacteraceae bacterium
GATTCAAAGCTGGTGTTTTGTTGTGAAACCTCAACCTTATTGGACGTTTTGGCCGTGCAGGAGAACCCGAACAATAAAGCGAAGCTGGCTACAATTAATTTTTTCATGTTTCGAACAGTGCGTTAGTGGTGTGAATGTACCTATTTAATCGTATTATTTGCGCTTGTCTCCAACATCCTTACTGAATGCCACCAAATTAAACATGGATCTCAACCTTGATCTTACAGAGTTTCCATACAACTTCTCCAACTCCTCCGCATTCAAGTTCGTCGTTGCATGCGTTACAATTCCCTTGTAGATCCTAAGATCATACTGCCAAAGAATTACCTCAGCGATAATGTTGTACTCTATCCCAAGAGCATCAAAACAATAGATCTTATTTGATTTCCGTATTTCTGGAAACCTCCGCAATCCATTAAGATTACCTGGTGTATTCTGCGCTCCTTCAAGGACTCGAATATTCTTTAATACACCCTATTATACAAGGGTTTCGAGAGTATCGATTTTATCAGGAAAGAAAATGACCTAATTTTCTTTTGGAAATAGGGGACTTTTAATCCAATTCGATTTGTTGTTGTTTGAAAGAACGATAGAGTATTAGAGATACAATAATTCAATTTAGATTGATTGAATTTGTTCTAGTTTATCGATAACCATTAATGTTCTCTCTGCTGCTGTAAAAGGATTAATTTGACATTCTATGTTTTCATTTCGTGATGGACTATCTAATATTTCGGCTGCCATTCTTTTTAAGAAATCAAGAAGTGAACTGTCAGAGTTTTTAATATGCTCTACCACTTCTTTGTTATTGTCTAATACATAAATTACATCTTCAAAATCATGACTAAATCTTGGGTCTGATCCTCCTCTTGATTTGTGCGCTTCCCATTTAGTAGCGAGAAAATAGTTGACAGGAAGAATCTTTATTGTTTGTTCTCCTGCCGCAACTTCATATGCTTTATCAAAACCGGGTTTTAACCAAGAATTTGTGGGACCTAATGGAGTTGGTTCATATGGGATAAAATCAACTAGGACATCTTCGTATTGATACCTATACATTACCGTTTGATTTGCAGCAGGATATATTCCTTTCGATGCAAGCTTCTCCCTTAACCTGTCCATTTCAGCATATGATCCAATTTGAACGGAGATATCAATGTCACCAGTTGGACGTGGTTGCTCTGCACCAGTATCTGTTATGTAATAGCTAACTACTGCACCACCGACATAAATAACATTATTATTAATTTCTTCAAGTGCTTTGGCCACTTTTTCAATAATCTTAATGTTTATTGTCGCGTTTTTAAGCATCTAACATTTTTTGTTTTAGTAATTCTTTAGCTAGTTCCTTCTCCCTAACTCTGCCCACCCTCATTACATCTGCCAACACTAAATATTCATAGAGACGAGGATCAATTTCTGCAGCACCAGGAACAGAACGATACAATGGAATGATAGCCTGTCCTCTTGCGTGCCCTTTACCGCTTGGCCATACAAAGTGATCTTCAGACATGAATTCATGTTGAAGAAAGGGTGCAGAGTGAGCTGTTGGTATTCCACGTGTCATTGAGCCTGGTTTTTGAGGGAATATATATTTTAAACCATAGATAATAAATTCGTAGAATGAATTTCTGTTTACACTATTATCAATAGTACTGATTAGACCGGAGTATTTGGATCTTCTTATAGACTCACTTATTTCAGATTGACTAATATTTAATTGTGCAGATAACATAGATTGATTCCAATCATTGCCTCCCCAAGCAAGAATTTTAAATAGAATTACCACATCTTGTGGCTTCATATTATAGCTGCTTTCTTTCATGACATAGTCTTATTATCGCATATCGCGATATGCAATAATACTATTTATAATGAAATAAAACAATACTATCACAAAAAATATCGCATATCGCGATATGCGATAATAGAAAATAGTTGCCTAAGTTTCTTCATCATCCAATCCCATATAAGAACAGAATTCTGTAATAGATACCAACTGATGATCCTCCTTGTTTAAGTGCTTCTTGATCCGCTGGATGAGAAGAAGAAGTAATACTTCTGAAGACCGAAGGGAAAAAGAATAGCGTTCACTTTTACCATTATTCATCTTTGTTTACCCCCTATTCAAATTGCTTTCTACGTGTGTTGTAATGAATCAAATAGCCATTCTTTGACCGTTCACTTAAATAGGAATTACTGATCATCTCATCGATTGAATCATAACGTGTGGCGAATGATTCTACGATCTTTTCAATTTGCTTTTCAGTTACCCCAATCTCTTTTCCGAAAGTGATAAAGTCAGTTCGATTAGGAATGCCTTTTAGCTTATAATTTCCAGATCTTAATTCTTTGCTCATTAAGCCTCCAGTTAATGCAAAAGCAGGATCATCAACATGCAATCTTGTATCTAATAAATCATACGTTGGGCTAAGTACATGATCTCCATTTACGGTCTCAAGAACTGCGAAGTTCTTCAGGTGTGCATCACCATTTGAAAAGAGGTAATTGAAAAGAACGATTGAGAAGTATTTTTCAATTTCGACGCGCCAAGCTGGAATGTATTCACGAATGAGTTTACCAAGTTGGACGTAATCGTATTCGTACTTAAAATTCCCCCCTGCATTTTCAGATGTCTTTCCAGCAAGTGAAGCGAAATCTTCTTTGTTCCATTTACCTCCTTCTTTTCGCACATCAAATCGCTTGGTGATATAAGCGGGTTCACCGCTCTGAAAAAAGATGAGTGCATTTGAAGCAGTAGTAAGATTGAATACTTGCTCTGCAATTTGCATTGTTAAATGCTCATTGGCCGGCACATCTTCCACTTTCCTTAAATCGATTGGAATTGGCTTCAAGATATGTGTCCCCTGTTCCCCAGCTTTTGTTAATCGAAGTTTGTTTTTATCTAAAATTAGAGACAGCTTCTCTTGTACACCTGAAATCGAAATACGGTTTCTATTCTCCATGAAGAGCACATTCGCTTCCTCACTCTTTTTAGGTGTATCATAAGGTAAAATGTGACTCACTTTTTTACCGTCAAACACATTGCGGAGCGTTGAAGGACTGTATGAATCAAACCCTTCTTTTAAAGTTCCTGGGCAATATTTAATTTCAGGTAGGCTCATTCGTTAATTTGTTTGATGGTCACTGCTCCAATAGTATCGTTGTTGGCCGTTGCCATTAATAAACCGAAATGATCCTTTTCATCTATTTGAAGTTTACGACTTTGCAATTTCCTGTTAACTCCTTCGCTGAGCATATTGAAGAAGAAAGGGAATAGAATTTTTGAGGAATGTTCCTTTTGTGATTTTGGAAGTGTGAGACTTACTGCAGATGAGGTCGTATTTGCAAAGTAATCATCATCATATACAAATGAATAGTCGTGTTGATTGTCTTCAGTCAATCGACCAGCAAGTTCACCGTTTCGATATACTTCTGCTATTCTCATGTGTTATGCTTCTTAATTGATAGGGTAATTTCCATCCCTAACACGTCAACAATTGAATTGATGACTTCAATACTCGGGTTAATCTTTCCATTTTCAATTCGAATAATGGTATTGGAGTTTACCCCAGCGAGATCCGCAAGGTGGACCTGAGTAATTCCTAAGGTTTTTCGTCTTGCCTTTATGCTCTTTCCAAGTTCTGTAATCAACATTATACTGTTGTTTTAGTGTAAATGTATGAGATTAGATTGAATAATGACACTAAAAAACTATTATACTGGTTATTTGGCGTTAATAAATACGTGATTGGGTAATAAATGATATAAAAACAACATTAAACTGGTTATTTTCTTTTGAAAATGATATCCTTTTACTGAATAATAGCTCATTCAATCTCATCACGATCCAAGCCCATATAATTGCAGAACTCCAAAATCGATACCAACGGATGATCTTCCTTGTTTAAGTGCTTCTTGATTCTCTGGATGAGAAGAAGAAGTAATACTTCTGAAGACCGAAGGGAAAAAGAATAGCGTTCACTCGTTTCGTACATCTGCCTAAACTATATTTAAAAGCATATAGAACACAATAAACAACCCATAATGTATGCATTTACATATAATTTGGTATATTTACTCAGGTTTATATCTAAAAGCATATAATGAAGAAGATAGCGGAATTTGTAAAGGAACGTAGAAAAGAAGTGAATCTCACACAGGAGGAGTTCGCTGAGCGAGCTGGTGTTGCACTAACTGTAATCCGAAAAATAGAACAAGGTAAGACGAACCTGAACATGGATAAAGTCAATCTGGTTTTAAGTATGTTTGGGCATGAATTGGTAGCTGCAAATAG
>JBLHVW010000226.1:0-4261 GCA_047628775.1 Salibacteraceae bacterium
GGAATTGATCGGCCTTTCAAAGCCAATGTTCCTGTTTCAGAATTGAAATCAATTGAAGGCGTTTTTGCCGATCCATCTATTACTAAATTCACCATAGTTTCAAATATAAAATTAATCAATCAACACATTTAGACAAAAGAAACCAATTGATTCGGTCACATCAATTATCTGGTATTCCAATTTGTTTTTTGATTTACGAGCAATATCGATGAGACCCAACCCCGCGGTCCCCTTTTCAGTCCTTCCGTCTTGTTCTAATTTAGTTCTGTATAAATCTCTTAGATCATCACTATTCATTTTGTTAACCAGCGCCAATTTTTCCTTTAACTCTGGAATTCTATCTTGTGTCACAAAATTTCCAGTCGTTATCGTAAACTTCCCATTGTCATACTTAACCATTATCAACGCTGATTTTTGCTGCCTCACTTCATCTTCTTCAGCGAAGGTCTCAATGTGGTGGTAAAGGTTTTGAAAACATTCAACCAAAACATTAAATACACGTTTCTTCTTAGTGTTAGGGACGTTCAATGAAACCATTTTAGATTCCACGATGTGAAGGATCGACGTCAACAACTCTTCAGAAAAAGTCCCTTTGAAAGAGAGAATAATATTCTCATCTTCCATTTTTCGGTAAAAATCGTAAACGTCAGAAATAGCCATAAATCTTTGAGAACCAAATATAATGAATACCGACTACAAATCAAACGCAGAAATTAAAAGATAATGTACCTTTACGGCCAATGGAAAAAAATGACTGGTTCGCGTCTTGGTTTGATACCAATTATTATCATTTACTGTACAAAAACAGAAATGATGATGAGGCACGCTTATTGATTGAGCATTTGGTAGGGTATTTGAATTTAGCTCCGAACTCAAAAGCCCTTGATTTGGCATGTGGCAAAGGCCGTCACTCAATTACACTGAACGAATTGGGGTTTGATGTTTTGGGCGTTGACCTTTCATCAAACAGTATCGAAGAGGCCAAACAATTTGAAAACCAAACGCTTAATTTTGATGTTTGCGACATGCGTAATTCATTTACGAAGGATACATTTGATGTTGTTTTTAACTTGTTCACAAGTTTTGGCTACTTCGAAAATAAGAGTGACAATGAAAAAGTAATTGTTGCGGTGCATGAAATGCTGAAAGATGATGGAATCCTTGTAATTGATTTCATGAATTCAAAGCGGGTCATTAATTCTCTCGTGGAATCGGAAACGAAAGTTGTTGAAACGATTGAATTTAAGATTACTCGAAATTACGATGGCGACCATATCTTTAAACGCATCAAATTTGAAGATGAGGGCGTAGAACATAGCTACACTGAAAGAGTTCAGGCACTTATGCTCAATGATTTTGAAGCGCTATTAACGGAGAATGGCTTCAATATTCTTAGTACTTTTGGAGACTTCGATTTGAATGGTTTTCAAGAAGAGACTTCAGATCGATTAATTCTAGTTGCAGAGAAAAAATAAATGGAAATTGCATTAATCGTTTTTGGTTTAATCGCTTCGGTTCTGATCGGAGGTATTTTAGTATCTGTTCTTCAACGGTCTAAAAATGAACAGTTGATTAAGTTGATGCTTGCCTTCAGTGGTGGTTTTCTCTTGTCAATTGCGTTCATTCACTTCATTCCTGAATTGTACGAAGAAGCCGATTTTAATGTAGGAGTTTATATTCTTATAGGTTTCCTAATTCAGCTTGTGTTGGAGTTATTTTCTGGCGGTATTGAACACGGTCATATTCACATTCACGAAGGAGCCAAACTGCCAATCACTCTAATCATTGCTCTTTCTCTACATGCCTTCTTGGAAGGAATTCCATTGGGAACTCAATTGGGAGGAATGGAAACTGCTACTTCGCACCATCATCATGGTGATGATCATACCTTGTTTTTGGGAATTCTATTTCACCGGCTTCCAGTGGCTATTGCGCTAATGACATTATTGTTTGCGGCTAAAGTAAGCAAATCGAAGGCATGGCTAGTTTTAGGAATCTTTGCGATTACAACGCCGATTGGATTATTAATTGGTTTCAATTCACTTGACTTGATGAAAGGATTTGATTTCAACATTATCTTGGCTGTTGTCGTTGGAATGTTCTTGCATATCTCAACGACAATTATTTTTGAAACCAGTGAGAATCACAAGTTCAATTTCTTAAAGTTAATCACGATTTTCGCAGGATGTTCAATTGCCTTTTTAATGCATTAGTATGAAAAAAGGATGGAATGAAATATCTAAGGCCGGTGCTTTCATAATCACTTCTTTGGTCTTAATAGTAATTGGTGGAATTATCCTTGCCACAAATGAGAAGGTTGCTTTTCATAAGGAGATCAATTCCCACCATAATCAATTCTTTGATTCATTTTTCCAATATTGGACGTACGTTGGAGATGGTGTTGTCATTCCTGTTTTGATGGTTTTAATCGGTGTGTTTTCAATTAAAAAATACGGGCTTTCCGTTCTAATCGCTGGATTATCAACCTTAATTCTTGTTGGTGGATTGTCACAGGTTTTTAAGCGCTTGCTCTACGGAGATGCAATGCGGCCTTATAAGTTAATTGGTCATGACCAACTTTATTATGTGCCAGGCTTGAAAGTGCATTCCTTTCACTCTTTTCCATCAGGTCACACAACGGCGGGGTTCGCTTTTTTCGCCATCATTGCCTGTGTGTACTTCTCTAAGAATCGATTGATCCAGGTCATTCTAGCCGTTCTAGCTGGATTGGTTGGCTACTCGCGCATGTATTTATCACAGCACTTCTTAGAAGATGTTGTTGCAGGAGCTGGGCTTGGGATTTTCTGTTTTGTGGCGGTGTTCTTTATTAAAGGAATACTAACCAAAAAACTAATTTGAAGCACAAGGAAGATCATTTCATCTTTTGAATTACTATTAACGCCTAGGCTTCTTAAGCGGCATTCCGCATCTGAAGTAAAGTGTTAATCAATTTGATGAAGGATCCTCTTTCTTTACTTTCTCTTCAGAATTCAGAATTACTGGATCTGATTTCTTTTGAATATTGTGCTGCCTCCAAACCATTCTTGTTAGGAAAAAAATATATGCTGTAAAAATAAGGAATCCGATAATAAAAAGTATTAAATCTGCCATAGTTAGTCGTTTTTTACGAGTCTGATAAATATTGCGAAACACAAAATTGAAGGCACCCATATCCCAACAAACATACCCTCATCTCTTTGACCGCTGAACCATAGAGAAACTGATAACAAGAAGCTAATAAATGCCAGTATCACTGGATAATATTTTTCGATAACATTCATAACAATTAGATTTTAAATATTAATTAAAGCTTTGATACTATTTTTTCATCTATCGGATTATCTTCTGAGGAGAAAACACCAATTAATCTACCTTCTTCGTCAATCAAATATTTTTGAAAATTCCATTTCACATTTGAATCTTCTTTTCCATTCAACGTTTTTGACGTCAACCATCCGTATAGCTCATGTTGACTATCTCCTTTCACCTCAATTTTTTCTGTCATCTGAAAAGATACACCATAATTTTTTTGACAAAACTCTGAGATCTCTTCTCTAGAACCTGGCTCTTGAGATCCAAACTGATTGCAAGGAACACCTACAATTGCTACTTTCTCACCATATTCTTCATTCAACTTTTGGAGTTCCTTGTATTGAGAAGTATAACCGCAATTCGAGGCTACATTAACGATAAGGATTTTTTTTCCTTTAAAGGAATTAAAGTTTAATGCATCTCCATATAGCGACTTTATAGCGACATCATAAATTGATTTCATTTGTTCTAATTTATTTTTATTGATATTCTGTTTTTTCTAAAACAAACCTAGTAAGGGTGGGTGTACCCAATCTAGGTAATTTCTCCAAAATATTCTACCTTTTAATCATCAAGTAAACCAAAAAGTTCCTTTGTCTTCACTGCCAATTCAGAACCACTAGAATTTAATGCGCTTTTTACTTTCCCAGATCTTTTCGTGATCATGAATCCCGCAAGAAGAAATGCTGAAATTAGTAATGAAACAGTCAAGTATAGATTATTATATTTTCATCTAATTATTTTACTCCAATTAAATATAAATATACATTATTTTGTTTAATTATTCGGTACAAACGATGAACAGTGTTGCTAAATTTAAATTAATGGAAGTATATGGATTTACATCCTTTTATACCAAATACCTCATTATTTGATTTGATTTTTCGCTAGTTCACTATTAAATTCAAAGCTAGGCATATAGATGATTTTACTTTCGCTATTGATCAAA
>JBLHVW010000227.1:0-4248 GCA_047628775.1 Salibacteraceae bacterium
TTTTTTCATAGTGTGCTTTGGCTGAATGATTCAAGGGCGCAAAACTAGAACATTCTTTCCGATAGTTCTTTGATTGTGCACTTTTTTCGACGAATGAGTTTGGGATGGCTTTAAAATTATTGATTGTCAGTGTGATTGTGGATTTTATCTCTCAAGATATTTAGCTCATTCTCAATTTGAATAAATGATTTTCTAGTGTTTCGAATCACTGTTTTAGAACCGAGTGTAGTGGTCTTGTTTACCTTGTCGACTTTGGGTTTTAAAACCTTATACTTTCTTTTTATTGCGCCATAAATAGACTGTAGTTTCTTAAATGAATCAATAATTTCAACTAAATCATTATTCAAATTTAATTCGATAAGTTTTGCTGTAATTAAGTCAACCGATTTTTCTTGATTAATGAGCAATGAGGCGAGGGGCATGTCTCTTTCTCTTGATACGTGTTTTGAAAGGAGAAACATGGACTCGGTCCAATCTCCGATGTGAAGCAAGCTATTGAAGTTCGTTTGATCGATCATGTTCAATGCTGTTGCGTCTATGGAAGCGGTGTCCGTGCGGATTGAATAATTGAACTGCGCTTTTAAGACACCAGCTCTAAGTGCCTTCATGTTCTCCGATTTTGTAGGAGAAAACGAAATTTTGAAAAAAGATGAATCAAGTTCCTTTTTACCGCGGATCAATTGAAAGCTTTGTTTGGAAGAAGGCAATAAAAAAACAGAAGTGTCTAATTTTATAGCGTCCTCATTTGTTTGCGAAGCTCCAATGAATGGGATTAAAAGAAATGAAAAGAGAAGGACCTTAACGTTCATCGGTTTGTGTTAAAAATGAATTATTCTTTGTGGTACGGAGGAAGCGTCGTTGGAACTTTTGAAGCTCTATCATGAAGTACGATACTTCCTGTTACTCCAACATTAAGTGAGTTGTTTCCAGGTAATCTCACTAACATGTGGCATTTCTCTTTAACGAACTCAGGTAGACCGGTGTCTTCGGCTCCCAATAAATAAATGGCACGTTTTGGATGCTGGAACTCGTGTAGCATTTCCGATCGGTCGTCGATTTCAACGCCTACCAAACGGCAATCATAAGGAATATTTTTCAGCAATTCATCAAAGTCCTTATAGGTGAATAATGGAATTCTAGACCACGTTCTTAGAACATCAGACGATTGTTTTTTGTACTTGCCATCAACGGTAAAAATGTACGCAGCGCCTAGAATGTAGGCTGATCTCCAAAGCGTTCCCATGTTGTGTTCTGTTTTTCCTCTAAAAACACCAATAGCACAATACCCTTTCTCATTTACCGTCTTCATGCCGCAAATGTAGTCGTTTTGTGTTTTATTGAATCATTCCGTTGTGGATTAGGTGAAAAAAATGAATCTTTGAAGAAACCAAGTTTATGTGGCTAATTAATCACCTTAAGTACGTTTTTAATTCAACATTTGAATCCATGTTGGTTAAATCTCCCAAGAAGGGTCGTTTTTATACTCTGTTCTTTTTACTTTTTGGAACGTTATCGTCTGTTTTAGCGTTAGGAATTTCTTGGATATTTATTGAGATGAAATATCCAAATATGGACCTTCAGTCTATGTTTTTTGAAGGCAACAATAACCTGCTATTAAATATGGTTAATGTCGTTTCAATTGTAACGCTTGTCTTCCTTGTAAATCATTACAAAAACCTTAAAGAAAATGATGAAGATGCGTTTTCTCTTGCACGACTAATTCAGAGTTCGGGATCAAGAGTTTGGTTCTTTTACTTACTTACTGTAATTGGAATCACACTCTTTTACGGGTTCTTTTATTTCATTGACACAACTGTCGTTAACGATCCCAATTCCTTAAATGTGCTATTAAATTCGATGGCGTTGGAAGGGAACATTTTCTATGAATATTGGTTGAATGGCATTATATGGTATGCTTTAGTATTTATTCCATTGATTTTAATTTCAGTCAATATAATTATTGAAAAAATTGGGAAAATTAACATGTTTTCAATAACTGCTCATTGGAAACATATTTTGGCCTTTATTCTTATTCAATTAATAATGATGGCTCTTTATACGTCGGTCTATGAATTGATTGATTCTCTCTTTCTTAATCTTATTCGAATTCCTTTTGAGGAACTTTATATCCCGATTTTTTTATCATTGCTTGTAATCATTGGCCTTAATGCTTTATACTATATGATAATTAGTAAAATGGCCTATTTCTGCTTTTATTCAACTGAAGAATTGAATGTTAGGCATGCAACTGAAGAAAACGAAGATTTACTCGATCAATAAAACCAATTATGGAATTTATCTCACAAAAAATAGACGATTACGTTTGCGCTCATACAGCGGAAGAACCAAAAATCCTTTACGATTTAAACCGTGAAACGCACATGAATGTTTTACGTCCTAGAATGCTCAGTGGACATTTTCAAGGCCGAGTTTTGAGTATGCTTTCAAAAATGATCAAACCGAACGATGTTTTGGAGATAGGAACGTACACAGGATATTCTGCGCTTTGTTTCGCCGAAGGTTTAGCGGAGAACGGCCACATTGTTACAATTGATAAGAATGAAGAGCTGGAAGACTTGGTTAATGAGTACGTTGCGAAATCAGAATACAAGGATCAAATCAAATGTATTTTTGGCGATGCGATGGAAATTATTCCTGGACTCAAGCGCGAATTTGATATTGTCTTCATTGACGCCGACAAGTCGAACTATTTGAATTACTACAATATGGTAATTAACAAGGTGCGCAAAGGAGGGTACATCATTCTTGATAACGTGCTTTGGTCGGGTAAAGTACTGGAAGAAGTTGAACAAGAGGATCTAGATACAAAGGTTCTCATTGAAATGAACACTGTGATTCACAATGATGATCGAGTAGAAGAGGTTCTTCTTCCAATCCGCGATGGTCTTATGATTGCCCGTGTAAAGTAATGGCAAAAAAAATGGAGCATCTCGGTTTCCCGAAACGCTCCACCATCTAAATTTTTATTGAGCGACTTATTGAAGTTGCTTTCTCATTTCCATATCTGCTGCTTTCTTAGTTAGAACTTGGTGCATGATTGTTACGTTTTTATCAAATTCCGTTGCTTTGATGAATGCCTCTTCAGACTTCGCATATTCTGCCAGTGCAAAATAAGCCAATGCGATGTCGTAATAAGCTCCAGATGTAACGCTTTTGTCAACTCTAGCTTTTCTGTTTTCTGGATCAGACTCTTCTAAATCGACTTCCCAAGCCGCAATCGCTGCTTTCAAATTTGCTTCATTCGGTGCAGTACAAGCTTCTTTAAGAGCGTCAGTTGCTGCGTTGAATTCTGGGTATTCATATTTCTTCTCTTTAATCATTACCCCTCTCATTTGGATTGTCTTCTGAAGTGTACAGAAAACGTCATCCAATTTTTTATTGAGCTCATTAACGGTCGATGTCGTAATTGTTCTACGAATACTAACTCTTTCAGATTTGTAAAGACTGTTCGCAGCATCTGCGCTTATATTACTCGATTTATTAATTTGTTTCGTCGCCCCAATTTCATCTGTATGGATTGTGTTTCCTTCCATATCATAAATCATTACAGCTGTTTTGTACGTGTAATACCCCTTGTAAGTATAAGTATAAGTCGTTGTTTTAGTTCCGTCTTTATTTGTTCTAGTGTTTGTTTGACGGTCGTAATCTGGAGTTCCAAATGTCGTTGGGTAAACCGTGTACTTTACAACGAACGTCGCATTCTGTCTGTTCATTATTTTTTGATGACCTGTTAAGTTCGATGCTGCCCAAACTTCATCTACCTTATAATTATCATTATTCGGAACACTCGCCTCAACAAAGTAAGACTCCAATTCTGATAAAGCCAAGTTTGAAGGTGTTTGAGTGTATGTGAAATCGCCAAAAGTTTCCTTTTGAATTTTTTGAGCTACAGCAGTTGAGCTCAACGCTACAATGGCTACTAGGAATAATAGTGTTTTCATGGTGTAGGTGTTATTTGTTTCTTTTTTCTCAGCGGTTTCACTGAATTTTCAATTAGTGACGCACTAAGATAAGACATATCCTTAGTATTGGGTGAATGTAAACCGTTAAATGATTGTTAACGTGAATGTTGAACGAAATTCATTTAAAGCGGGGGAATGACAATTGAACCAATTGGAACATAACTTATAAATGCTTTAAAATATCCTCAACTGATGCTCTTTCCTTGTAACTATGGTCAAAGTGCCGCCAAACAATTACACCTTCTTTATTAATGATAAACGTTGC
>JBLHVW010000228.1:0-4222 GCA_047628775.1 Salibacteraceae bacterium
GATGAGTAAAAATCAAGTAGGTCTTGGATTAAGGCGTGAAATTGCTTTGGAGATCTGCGAAATTCAAGATTCGCGCCCAGACTTTTTAGAACTTGCACCAGAAAACTGGATAGAAGTAGGAGGGTATTGGAAATCAATTCTTTCACGCGTTGCAGAGCAGTATTCATTTACAGCGCATGGACTTTCGCTTTCAATAGGAAGTACTGACCCTTTCAACTTTGAGTTTCTTAAAAAGATCAAGGATTTTCTCGACGAATACAAGATTGAAATCTACAGCGAGCATTTATCATTTTCGACCTGTGACAATGCCCATCTTTATGAGTCGTTGCCCGTTCCGTTTACCGGAGATGCTGTTAAGCACATTTCTGAGCGAATTCGGATTGTGCAAGACTTCATGGAACGCCCGCTGGTCTTAGAAAACATCACCTATTATACGGTTTTAGAAGCGGAACTTTCCGAAGCTGAATTTTTCAATCAAATCGCTAAAGAATCAAAGTGCAAAATGCTGTTGGATGTCAACAATATTTTTGTGAATTCAGAAAACCACAAATACAATCCCAGAAAATTTATCGAAGAGCTCGATCTTGAAAATGTGAATTACGTTCACATTGGTGGTCATGAAGCCACGGAAGACGGCCTGATCCTCGATACACATGGCCAACGTATCATTCAACCCGTTTATGAGTTGTTTGATGAAGTAATGATGCAGTTGCCAGACGCTGTCCCCGTTTTATTGGAAAGAGATGTCAATTTCGACGATTTTAACGATCTAAAGGCCGATATGTCTGAAATAAGAATTATTCTAGATTCAAATGCCGTCAATGTCTGAACCGAAGTCCATCCAAAAACAGAATCAATTCGGTGATTATTGTCGAACAGGACAAAATTCAGAAGTGAACGTCGCGTCCAAAGAAGCGTATAGAGCAATGGTACTTACGAACTTTGATAGCGCTCTGCGAAACACCTATCCGTTGACTTCAAGAGCATTAGTAGAAGACAAATGGACAGAATTTATCCATGATTTCGTTCTCAATTTCAAATGCCAAGAACCTCAATTTTGGAAAATGCCCTTTTCGTTAATTACACATGAAGACAGTGCTCAATGGGGCAGTCAGAACGGTTTTAATTGGCTGAATGATGCACTTCGATTTGAATGGAGTCAATTTGAATTGTTCTATCGAAAAGATTGGGAACCTGTTGCTTTCAAAGACTTTAATAATAATTTGAATGTTCAGTTGGTTCTCCATACTGAGTTTGAAATCGTTCAATTGACGTACCCAATTCACCACGAAAAATGGGAAGACCTAGATCAGCATGAAGGCGCCTATTTTATTCTTTTGTACCGCGACCAAGATAATTTTTCAGTTAAAATGATGGAGTTAACGCCATTCTTAGCTGTGTTTACTGAGCAATTAACTACACAAACTGATACCGTTGCGAATATTCTTGAGAATATTCTGGTTCAGAATGAAATCGAGCCCACGGATGAGATCTTTGCGTTTTGCTTGGATTATATTTCTAAGTTAGAAGTTATTGCGCTCGTGAAGGGGGCCAAATATTAAATTCTTATTTTAGAGCGTTCAAATGTGTTATTGATTTTCTTATGAAAAATAGTCTCTTCCTCTTATTGATGCTCTTGTGTATGAATAAGGTAAATGCCCAGAATTATTATCCTTTCCCAGATTCAATTGCGACATGGGTTAATGTAGCTTATGATGTTGGTAGTGGATCTTTTGTCCTCGCTTATTCAGAATACTTCTGTATGAACGATGAGGATACCTTAATCAATAACAACACATATACTCAACTTGATTATTGTCTTACAGGAGATTATAAAGGAGCCCTAAGGGATACTGCTGGAATAGTCTATTACGTTCCAAGTGATTCAACTTCCGAGTTTTTGCTGTATGATTTCTGGGCGTTACCGGGTGATACTATCAATTATTATTCTGAAGGTTCAGGATCAAATGGGTTTATGTCTCAATACATTGTTCAACCGTTTGATACTTAAAGTTTTATGATAAATGGGCAATCTCGTCGTGAACTTTATATTGAAGGATCCAGTTGGGTAGAAGGCATAGGATGCATGCAGGGATTTTTTGAATCTCCACAAGGAAACTTGTCCAATATCGCACTTTTTCTTTATTGTATGAGTGAAGCAGGTACAGTTTTACCAGGAATTGGCGAGTTGTCTGGCACCTCACTAGCATGCAATCTCTTTATTGGATTGGATGAAAACTCAATAACTAATTTAAATGTTTATCCAAACCCTTCAGATGGTATTATTCACGCCGAAGTGGAAGGGGAGATTGAACGTGCTTATTTTGTTAACCTTCTTGGCGAAGTAATCGATATGAATTTCTATCATAGTAATTCTATTCTTGAAATGAATACGCAGGAACTCGAATCTGGCGTGTACTTTCTCTATTTAGAATTACAGAATAGAACGTATTTCTCTAAAATAGTTATCAATTAACTTAGAAACGGTTAAGGCCATTTGACTATGCTACCTCGACATTAGTTCAAATTTTATTGGTTTCGTTCCAACTTAATTCTGCTATTTAGAAAATTACTCTTCTACTATTGTCCTGGTCTAGACACTGTAACCTCAAGAAGATTATAAAATTGTAACCGTCGGTGGTGCCATTGCTTGAGTCAATTGATTTTCAATCCACTAATTCGTATTCTAGCTACCTCTGATAATCAGAGGTTTATTATCAACTTAGAGACATGGTATTTTCACTACTCTTAATGGTAATTCCTATTTCCGCATCGTACCACCGGTTGGAAAAGTCGAAAAAAGCCGTGATTCAAGCGAAGTACGTCAATGATGACTCCTTGCTTGCGAAACGCACTCAAGAATACAAAATCAACGCGATAATTTTTAAAGTACTTCTTGTTCTAGTTCTGGGTGGGACGGTTTTTGTCGGTGTTCCAATAGCAGAATTGCTCTAATCACTCAAATGCCTTCGTTCCCAATCTTCGAATCGACATTATAGCTAAAATCAAAGCAATGAAAGGCAATCCGCTAATTATATAGTACAATTCAAAACCGAGTTGTGTATATAATAATGCTGCGATAACAGGAAAGAGCGCCATAGCAAATGAACCAATAGACTCACTTATTCCCATCACTGCGCCAAGTTTCTCTGGATTTGCATGGATCGAGATCAAAGCATTGAACGTTGGGAAACAAAGCGATAAACCGAGATTTAGTATGTAATAAAAGCCAATGAAAAAGTAAAAATTATTCGTCAATGTAATGGCTACCATTCCAACCACACAAAGGCTTAATCCAATGATCAAAGTCGGGTATTCTCCAAATTTTTGAACAAATCGTTTCGAAACAAATGCTTGATTGAATGCAAGAAAAGTTCCCGCTACAAGAAAAAAGATCCCCATTTCTGAAGCGTCAAATTTAAACAGATCGATTAAGAACAAGGCCATTGTTCCAATGTAGAACCCCATCATTGAAGAAAAGAACAATTTAACGGTAAACAAAACTTTTACAACTGGAGAAGGATCAACGTCCTTCACACGGCCAGGAATGTTAATCATTTTCCAAAGAGATTGCTTTTGACGCGGTGCTCTATGTTCTTCATGGTGCGATTCTTTCAGCCAGTAGTAGATCGTGAATAGTGTTATTACCGATATCGTTATTGACGCCAATATTGTTCCAGAGTAGCCGAGAGGTGAAGATGCCGCCAATCCGCCAAGTGCAGGCCCAATGATCATTCCGATTCCAGCAATGCCTCCTAAGTAACCGAAGATATAGGCTTTCTCATCCCGCGTTGTAATGTCGGCGACATACGCATTTGCTACAGACGCGTTTCCACCGGTAATCCCATCCAGTATTCTGGAAACCGCTATAATAATTAAAGGAAAGGCGATTCCGAAAACAGAAAAATTAGGCAATGACAAAGCGATTAAGAAGATCACCCAACTAAGGAGTGTCCCAAATTGGCTGATTAAAAGAATCGGTTTTCGACCCGTTGAATCAGATAGGGAACCTAAAACTGGAGCGCCGATAAATTGAAAAGTAGAGTAGAGCGTTAAAAGAAGGCCGAAAACCCATTTGGGCGCACCGTAATCATTCACTATAAATGGCAGGACAGGCATGAGTATACTGAATCCAAGAACATTTACAAAAGTGAGAAGGTATGCAGGAATGAGTTTTTTATTCATCGTGCAAAGATAGCGTTATTTGGTTGCCATGGTAAGT
>JBLHVW010000229.1:0-4170 GCA_047628775.1 Salibacteraceae bacterium
GCAGACCCTCTTCAGTGGATGTGTCAGGATTTAATCACAATGAAGCTTTCTGAAGTTTCTGAAATTGATGTAAAATTCAACGACGAGCCTCAGAGAAGTTTTAAAGTCACAAAGAAAGACAGTGACATGAAAGTATTTCAAAAGAGTAAACAACTGAGTGGAATTAGCTCTTCATCTATCTACGATTACTTGAGCAACTACCAAGATGTTAATTTCAACACGGCAAATTACGAATTGAATGCAATTCAAATGGATAGCCTGAAACGTACGACTCCATTCTGTGAATTGTCCATCAAAAAAGTTGGACAGAAAAAGAACACCTACAAACTTTACAGAATTGTAAGCGGTCCGGCGCAGCGCGTGGGAATGGCAGAAATGGAAGACATTGATCTCGATCGGTTCTGGTGTGAACTTCCAACTGGTGAATTTGTTAAATGTCAATACTTTGTTTTCAACCGTCTATTGCGCGGAGATGCTTATTTCCCATTGGATTTAACAGGAGTCAAAACACACGATGGAATTCAGTTTATTGAAAGTGAAACAATAGTTCTGTAATAATTTTTCAATTCATAAGCCCTGAATCTTATCAATCGGTTTAGAAATCCACATTCGTTGTTAATAACTCAGGGAAAACTGAGTAGAAATCCCACGTTCTAAATCCTGTGAATTTAATAGCTTTGGTGGTTAAACATTATTGAAATGAATTTTGTAATCTCAAGTGCTACCTTATTAAAGCATTTACAAGGAATCTCGGGAGTTCTCAGTACGAGCAACACGCTTCCTATTCTTGACAATTTCCTTTTCGAAATCGTTGATGGTCGAATGACCGTTGCGGCTTCAGATCTGGAGACAACAATGCGCACTTCTATGGAAGTTGAAGCGAAAGAAGAAGGAAAGATTGCTATTCCAGCAAAACTCCTGCTAGACGTTCTTAAAAACTTACCTGACCAGCCTTGTACTTTCTTGGTTGACATGTCGAACTTTGCAATCGAAATTGCTTACGACAACGGAAAATCAAAAATGGTTGGATACAACGGTGATGACTTTCCAAAAACACCAGAATTGGAAAATTCAAGTTCTATTAAAATTTCGGGAAGTATTATATCCAATGCAATTAACAAAACCTTATTTGCGACTGGAGTTGATGATCTTCGTCCGGTAATGAGCGGTGTGTTTTGTGAATTTTCACCAGAGAGTATCACTTTCGTTGCAACAGATGCGCACAAATTAGTTCGTTATACAAGAACGGATTCTCAAGCAGATGGAAGTTCATCTTTCATCTTGCCGAAAAAGCCATTGAACTTGCTTAAATCAAACATTAAGGGCGAGGAAGAAGTGCAATTGGATTACAACGATTCGAATGCCGTATTTACATTCAATGATATCGTTTTGGTTTGTCGATTGATCGATGGAAAATATCCAAATTACGAAGCTGTGATTCCAAAGGAAAATCCAAACGTATTAACAATTGATAGATTGCAATTCTTGAGTTCTATCAAGCGTGTTTCAATTTTCGCAAACAAAACAACACACCAAATCAAATTGAAGTTGGCGGGTTCTGAATTGTCACTGTCTGCAGAAGATATTGATTTCTCGAACGAAGCCAACGAGCGTTTAACATGTAATTACTCTGGTGAAGACATGGAGATCGGATTTAACTCACGTTTCTTAATGGAAATGTTGAATAACATTGATACCTCTGAAGTTCGATTGGAAATGAGCGAGCCAAGCAGAGCTGGTTTGTTAATGCCATCAGAATCAAATGAAGACGAAGATATTTTAATGCTAGTGATGCCAGTTATGCTGAATCGCTAAACTTAAAATCAACTATATTTAAAACCATCTCTGCTCAGTCAGGATGGTTTTTTTTTGCACATCTATTTAAAGTTCAAATGACAAGAATGAAAACTGTACTACACTTCATAGCCGCGCTCATTTTGCTAATTCTAGGATGGTTTACTTATAGCTTCTTCTTTGATTTTTCAATTGAACAGTTAAAGCCGAATCAAGTCGTTTTTCAATCAACGAACTTAACGGGGCAATTTACAGGGCGCTTATATTTCGCTTTATTGTTGGCTTCATTTCCATTATTTGGCCTTGTCATCCAGTCTCTATTAAAGCTCAAAGATTCGACACAGATTGTTTTGCTTTACTTATTAATGGTAGCCTCAGCGGTTCTGTTTTGGTTGGTCCGAATCTCCAAAATTAAAAAAGAAATGGCATCGATGGAGGAGTATCTTCTTGGTACTGATATCGGGAGCAGTATGAGTATTGAAAACCTCAACTTTGTTTCCTACATGGCTTTCGGCTCACTACTAGCAGCACTAATCTTCTTTGCAATAAAGAAAATATTCGCGACTAAAACCGAAAATTTTGAAAACTGAGAATTTCAACGCGGAAGAGCGATTTCAGAATGAAGTTCTTCGGCCTATTATAAATGCCTCAGCATGAGCTTATCGTGTGTTATTTTGAGCATCATCTTGAACAGAACAAGATAAAGATGAATGAACTCAGCACCATTCAAAAAAATAATTGAAACTAATCTATATTTTTGTTAATACAATGACGGACAAATTACAGTTTTAAGCATTTGATTTTGACTGCTCACGATGAGCCGGAATTGGGTGCTCACTATCACCGGAATCTCCACCATGGCATGCGTTCCAATTACGAAGTCAAAATGAGCATCGAAATTCAAATCAAAAATGGTGTCATTCATAGCTCTAACTGGACCATTGGCCAAATTAAATTCCCTTAATAAATACTCACGCTTTCCCTCTAAAGTCGAAGTGTCAATCTTCACCTCAACAACAGGAATAACAATAGAAGTAGCAACCAACGTATCAACTTGTTCGACCAATTGAGGAACCTCGACCTCAAGCTTCGAGGCTCCATCAATAGCACTAAAGACCCTAAAGATGCTGGCGCTTTCGTCTCACACCCCAAAAGAAAAACAACAAACCCAATAGCAAAAATCACCTTCATAACTCATAATTCATAACTCATAACTCATAACTTCTAATTGATAACTTCAAACTATTCCACCAAAATCCACTTCCCAGCAATCTGCGCATTGATTCCATGATCGTACATCGCCTCGCTGTAAATCGCCGGTAGGTAAAATTTCCCTTTATAAGTCGCATTTAACAACATGGTGAACGTCTGCGATTTCCCCGGCAACAATGAATAATACGTCAACACTCTATCGTCTCTAAAATCCTGATAACGTGATGGATTTGAATAGCCTTTCGTTCCGAACAATCTGGAATTATGAATCTCCCACCCACTCGGGAAAATTTGATTCAAGGCCATATCTTCATAGAATAGATACGTGTCCGTATTCCCAATCGTGACTTCAGCGACAAACTCAGTTCCTTGTTTCAACTTGTCTACCGAAATTACCTTACCATCCATGTCTTTGTAGGAAACGCTCATTGTCATTTTAGATGCTTTCGTTTTCTCTTTGCCAAGTTTTGGAATCTTTCTCTTAGTCACAGTGATAAATAAAGTGGCCGTTCCATTGTTTGTGATCTTAACATTCTTCGTTTTACTTCCCGATATAGCGGAAATACTCAGCTTCGAAATTTGTCGGCCTACGGTCAAGCTTTTCAATGCAGCACCATCAATCGAATAGCTCATTTTTGAAGAACTTCCTCCACCATTCGCTTTGTAGTATTTGGCAATTGACAAAAGACTATACGCCGTTTCCTGAGTGCTTAACCAACGCTTAGAGCTTAAGATTCCCGCAATTTCCTTCACCGTTTGAAATACTTCTTTTTTCTTTAGCACACCTTGTGTTTCCAAGACAATCGCTCTATCCCTCAGTCCAGAACCATAACCGAATGAGAGTTCACGGTACTCGGAAACACTGGTGCTAATGCCTTTTACGATCTCTTCTGCTGCCTCTTTTTGACCAATAACTGCATACGCGCTCGCCAATCTCCACTTCGCTGTTGTTGAAAGATTTTTTTCTTCGCGCAATCTATTCATCGCACCGACTTCTGAGTTATCACAAAGCGCCAATAAGTACAACCTATACGCTTGAATCAATTGCGTCGAAGCTTGTTTTCTTTTCTTCAATCCATTGTCCATTGTCCAGTTGATTGCCTTGTCTTTTTGATAGTTCACCCATTTGGATTTCATGTTCGATGGCAAACGGTATCCAGCCAA
>JBLHVW010000230.1:0-4120 GCA_047628775.1 Salibacteraceae bacterium
CTCTTTTACAACTCAATGCGGTCCTTGTTTACCAAACATTCACAGCCCACCTTGTGAAACTCAATTCATGCATAATATATATTGGTACTTTTTTGTTTGGAATGCAATTATTATCTTTGCAATTGGAATCTGGAAATTAATTGAATACAGAAAAATAGATAATTAAATTTTCGATTGTTCGAGCGCTATGCTTTTTGATAATTAGATTTTTCGAGAGATCAAATAATCGGATAACTGAACAATCGCCTTATACTATTTCCAAATTAATCTGACGCTTCCGAGTAGAAACTTCGAAGATTCTAACCCGCACCTTATCACCAATCGTATATTCTTTCTTGGTTTTAGGGCCTTTAATTGCATAAGCCTCAGCATCAAAATGGAAGCGATCACCTGGGATTTCAGACAATGGAATCATACCTTCACATTGGTTTTCGTCCATTCGAACAAACATTCCAAACTCGGCAATTCCTGAAACAGTACCATCGAATTCTTCACCAATTTTATCGACAACGAATAGTGTCTGGAAGTATTTTGTGCTTTCACGTTCTGCTTCAACCGCTTTTCGTTCCATTCTCGAAATTCGTTTGCAAGTATCGTCAAGATCGTTTCCGTACCGGTGTTTTTTCTTGGTGAGTTCTTCTTGAACAATGCGATGCACAACCAAATCTGCATAACGACGAATAGGAGAAGTAAAGTGCGTGTAATGGTCAAAAGATAATCCGTAATGACCTATATTATGTGTTTCATACGTTGCTTTAGCCATCGATCGAATGGCCATTGTTTGAATAATTGAATATTCATTTTTCAAACGAATATCGTTCAACAAAGCATTGATGTTTCTAGAAATCATCTTCGGATCAGATGTATCGACGTCGTATCCAAACTTCTGAACAAAGAGATTAAAAAGTCCAATTTTTTCTGGACTTGGTTTATCATGACAACGATAAACAAAAGGAACTTTTGCTTCTTTTTTTCCAGGCTTCGAAATAAATTCAGCGACTTTTCTATTTGCTAAAAGCATGAACTCCTCAACAAGTTTATGTGCATCTTTTGATCGTTTAATAACAACCTCTTCAGGGAATCCCTCTTCATCCAATCTGAAACGAACTTCTTCTGATTCGATATTCATTGCGCCGGAACTCATTCGTCCTTTTCGCAAAATTTTAGCGATTTTATCGAGAGTAAGTATTTCAGCACGGTGATCTCCATCTGCTCCCTCTATAATTTCTTGCGCCTCCTCGTAGGTAAATCGTCTATCAGAATGAATTACGGTTTTTCCAAACCAACTGTTATAAACCTTTCCATTTTCGTCTATTTCAAAGACAGCTGAGAAACTAAATTTATCTTCATTTGGACGAAGAGAACAGGCTAAGTTTGAAAGCTGCTCAGGAAGCATTGGAATAACACGGTCAACCAAATAAACAGAATTAGACCGCTTCAAAGCTTCAACATCCATCGGTGTTCCATGTTGAACATAATGACTTACATCCGCAATGTGAACTCCTAATTCTAGATTTCCATTTTCCAAACGTTTGTATGAAATCGCATCATCAAAATCCTTCGCATCTAAAGGGTCTATTGTGAAGGTTGTCGTATTTCTAAAATCACGACGCTTTGAAACTTCTTTTGGATCCAAATCCATTCCAACAGATTCCGCTTGCGTCAAAACCTCATTTGGAAATGTGTAATCAATTCCTTGGTTGACAAGAATACTGATCATTTCAACATCGTTTCCACCACTGTTACCCAAAGGTTGCACAACTTCCCCATAAGGGTTATCAGCAGATTTTGGCCACTTCGTAATTTTAACTAAAGCCTTGTCGCCGTTTTTAGCACCGTTTAATTTTTCTTTTGGAATAAAGATATCAGTACCAACACGCGGATTATCGGGGATCAAAAAGGCAAATTTTTCTTGCGCTTTGATCGTTCCAACAAATTGTGTTCGTTCTCTATGCAGAACTTCAATAACATTTCCTTCAGGCTTTGACCGGCCTCTATTTGACATTTGAATTTTTACTCGATCACCATCCAAAGATTGGTTTAAGTTGTTCGGATGAATATATACATCATCTTTATCGGGATCATCAAGGATGACATATCCAGCTCCTCGAGCGGTCAACTGAATGACTCCCTCAAGAAAATTATTTTGAGCGTTTAGTTGATATATACCGTGGCCAGCGGCTTTTAAATAATCGGACTCCACTAAACCCTCAAGAACACCATAAGTAAGTTTTCTAATAGCCCCTTCTCGAGCATTGATTAATGAACAGACTTGTTTGTGTGTTAAAGGGGAATCTGGATTTTCTGAAAAGACCTTTCGAATTAGATGGTTTAAGCTATGCTTAAGCTTATTCTTAGCCGGCTTTTTTCGTTTAGACATATATGCGAATGTACACTTAATTTAGAATAAATCTTATTTGAAGTTTCAAAAGAGTTCAGCTGAAATATGGTAACTTTGTACAAAATAGATTCATTATGAACGAAAGAGTAGAACAAGCATTAAACGACCAAATAGAGAAAGAGGCAGCATCTTCACAGTTTTATCTTGGAATGGCCTCTTGGGCAGAAGGACAAGGTCTTAGTGGAACATCTAAATTTTTGTACTCTCACTCAGATGAAGAAAGATTTCACATGTTGAAGCTTGTAAAGTTTGTAAATGAGCGTGGAGGGACAGCTAAAATACCAGGACTTCAAGCGCCACCAGAAAAATTTAAGTCATTACCAAATGTTTTTAAATTGCTTCTTGAGCACGAACTTAGGGTTACGGACAGTATTAACAATTTGGTTGATGTTTGTCTTCAAGAAAAGGATTATACAACGCACAACTTCATCCAGTGGTACGTTTCAGAGCAACTTGAGGAAGAAGCTTTAGCCAGAACAATTGTTGATAAAATCAATATGATTGGTGAAGATAAAGCTGGATTATATCTCTTTGATCGCGACCTTGAGAACTCTGCCATTCAACCTTCTGTTGTAAATGGAGGCGGAACTGGCGCTTAAACGCTAAAATTTTGGTATTTTCATATCGAATGCATCGCTTATTTCTTTTTTTACTACCTCTTTTTCTGATCGCATCCTCGGCTTTTGGCCAGAGCGAAATACGTTTTAGAAATTACACAATTAGTAACGGCTTATCCCAAAGCTCCGTGACTTGTATTATCCAAGATGATTTAAATTCATTTTGGATAGGAACGCAAGACGGATTAAACCGGTATGATGGAAAAACGTTTGAAATCTTCACGTCGAGCGATACTGAAGGCTTGGAAAGCGAGTATATTAGGTGTGCAGAAAAGGACTCCGATGGAAACCTGTGGTTTGGAACGAATAACGGGCTTACTAAATACGATATTAAGAGAGAAAACTTTACGACATACACTTATAAAAGTGGAGTTGCACTTCAGATAGAAGACATTGCCGTTGGAAAAAAAGGGGTAATTTGGGTTGCAAGTACTGAAACAGGAGTCTATCGGTTTAGCTCAAAATCAAAGTCTTTCAAGTCCTATCAGTTTAAAATACCTTCAAAGAAAACAACGAATATTCACCTCGCAGAATCAGGTAAACTGATCGTTTCTACGGATGATGAAGGAATTTTTATCTGTGATGCCCAAATGATGAGCGCGTATCAAGTTAAGCTAAAAGGTAAAGGTGAATTAATACCAAATGTCAATAGGATAAAGAATCATGGATTTAAAAATGTGCTTCTTGCAACGAACCAAGGCATTTATATTTTAAACACAGAAACACGTATAGCGCAAAAAGAACTTGTAGGCTTGGCAGAGGATTACAGAAGTTTAAACGCTTCGGATGTTCATTATGATAAGAAGTTTGGCTGGGTTGTATCTACAACAGGAAATGGACTTTTTGTTGTTGATAACGATGGGTCAAGAGACAATTACACAGAGGATATTTTTCAAAAAAACACTCTTTTATTTGATGAAGTAAACGTTATATTTAGAGATAATTCAGGTATAATTTGGATTGGAACGCAACGCGGAATATCAACATTTGACCCAGATAACAAAGGAATTTTAGGAGTAGGACCGAGCGGAAACCCGGAAAAAGGAATTCCAACAGCGAGTGTTTGGTGTTTAAAAGAATCGATGGACGGGAAGTCTATTTA
>JBLHVW010000231.1:0-4050 GCA_047628775.1 Salibacteraceae bacterium
CAGCTAACGCAGGTCATCTGAGGATTCCCTTTCAGCAGCTAACGCAGGTCATCTGAGGATTCCCTTTCAGCAGCTAACGCAGGTCATCTGAGGATTCCCTTTCAGCAGCTAACGCAGGTCATCTGAGAATTCCCATTCAGCAGCTAACGCAGGTCATCTGAGGATTCCCTTTCAGCAGCTAACGCAGGTCATCTGAGGATTCCCTTTCAGCAGCTAACGCTGCTTCTTATAGAAGATATCCGATTTTACCAATCCAATTTTGTTGAAGAAGTATTTCCAAGAAACGCCGAGAACTCCAAGTCCGTAGGTGGTACTTCTAGATAAATTAATCGATGAAGCTTCTTCGAAGTATTTCGTAGGACACGTTATTTCAGCAATTTCGTGGCCTGCGTAGAATATTTGCGCGAGCATTTGGTTGTCGAAGATAAAATCGTCAGAATTGATATTGTAGTTGATATCAGTAAGCACTTCTTTTGAGAACATTCTAAAGCCCGTATGGTATTCAGAAAGTTTTTGATTCATTAGAATATTCTGACTCAAGGTTAAAAAACGATTCGCAATATATTTGTAAAGCGGCATTCCACCTTTTCGAGCGCCTTTACCAAGGATTCTAGACCCGATCACAACAGGGTAGAGATCGTTTGCAATTAAATGCGCCATGCTTTCAATTAACATCGGTGTGTATTGGTAATCAGGGTGAAGCATCACAACAATGTCAGCGTTCAATTCGAGTGCTTTGTTGTAACATGACTTCTGATTTCCACCATAGCCTTTGTTTTGTTCGTGTACGATTACGTGATTGATCCCTATTTCACGTGCAAGTGCAGCTGTGTTGTCGCTGCTTTTATCGTCCACAAGAACAACGTCGTCCACAATGTCAAAAGGAATTTCGTCATACGTTTTCTTAAGGGTCTTTTCTGCATTATACGCAGGCAAAATTACAACCAGTTTTTTTCCTTTAATCATTGTTCGTGTGAAATTGATTGGGCAAAGATAAAATTTCTTTAAATATCCTGTCTGAATGTATGGATATCATTGTGATTTTCTTCGATTTGATCTTTTATTCTCTTTATAGACTTGGCCAATAGGAACAAATCGATAGGTGCATTTTTTCCTAACCAGTCCCAACTACTTTGTTCTTCTTCCACTGCCAATGCTACATGGTAGAGGATTTCGAAATCGTGTACCTTAAGCCATTGCTGTGCGCTTTCGTTTCCTTCTGCTGCGTTTATCATTGCTAGCAAATGAGCGTATCCATTGTCTTGAAGCCAGTTTCTTGCATCTTCTTTTAAGTAGATTGCAAATGTAGCCATGGTTAATTCTTCGTAGCCATTTTCCTTGAGCCAAAGCATGAGTTCATCGTTGCCTTCGATTGCCTTACTCCAAGCCAAGATGATTTTCGGTGGGTAGTCTATTCGTTTCAGAGCTGTTTTTGACAAGTCTTTCGCGATGATTTCTCTTTTCTTTTTTTTGAACCAGTTTGCCATTATCCGAAGAATATATATGAAACAATAATTGCAGCAATGATGCCGACGAAATCAGCAAACAGTCCTGCTGTTGCCGCGTATCTGGTTTTTTTAATATTTACAGACCCAAAGTAGACTGCTAAAACATAGAATGTGGTTTCGGTACTTCCTTGCATTGTTGCCGCGATGCGCTCTTGCATTGATCCTTCACCAAAGTTCTTCATAATTTCAACATAAGCTCCTCTAGCACCACCACCACTTAAGGGCTTCATAAAGGCTACAGGTAAAGCATCAACCCATTCTGTAACGGAAATACCAACAGCTATTACAAGCCAACGGACAACATCAAGAATGCCATCTAAGGTCCCAGATGATCTTAAAAGTGCAATGGCAACAAGCATTGCAACCAAATAAGGTATTATGCTTATTGCTACTCCAAATCCGTCTTTTGCTCCATCAATAAAAGACTCGTAAACATTGACTTTATTCCGCACAGCGAGAAGAATGAAACTCGATATAATTCCAAAAATTAAACTCCCACCAACGACGACTGAAACAGATTCTCCTTGGTCTGGAAACAAAATAACATATGTCAAAAGTGCTCCAATGAGAACCGTTAAACTTCCTACATAAAGTAAAATAGTTTTGTTGAATAGATTTATTCTTTGTCGGATACCAACAAAAATTAATCCCGCTAATGTCGCTATGAACGTAGACACAAGGATAGGCAAGAAAATTTCAGTTGGAGATTCAGCTTTGGCACGAAGTGCGAATATTGAAACAGGTATAATCGTTAATCCAGATGTGTTCATTACAAGGAACATAATCTGGGCATTGGTCGCTCTTTCTTTTTCAGGATTCAATTCCTGAAGTTCTTTCATGGCTTTTAGCCCCATTGGAGTAGCTGCATTGTCCAGTCCGAGCATGTTTGCACTGAAGTTCATCATCATGGAGCCTACCGCCGGATGATCTTTAGGGACATCTGGAAATAGTTTTGAAAAGAGTGGGGTAACTGCGCCAGTCAATAATTTTACAGCTCCACCATTTTCACCAATTTTCATGATTCCAAGCCACAGACACATTGCCCCCGTTAGGTAAATAGAAATTTCAAATGCAACTTTCGCTGAACCGCCAAGACTATCAATCATCAATTTCATTACTGCGACATCCTGCCAAAAAATCATTTTACAGAAGCCAACGACAATTGACACCAAAAACATTCCGATCCAAATGCGATTTAAAACCATAATTCAAATATCAACATTAATAGAATGCACAAATGGTCAAAAAAGAACGAAATATTAACAGTCTTCTAATGATAAGAAGGACGAATACAATGATTTACGAAGTTTTCAATGAGAATACTTCCGTGGTTGCCTGAAATTTCTGGATGGAATTGAACGCCAAAGATTGCTTTATCTTTGTGTTGCATGACTTCGTTTACACATCCGTCTGATGATGCGACAAGTTGAAATCCGGGAGCAATTGAAACGGTTTCGCTGCTGTTTTCTCTCATTTCAATTTCATTGGGAAGTCGGTTCAAAAGAATGCAGTCTTCGTAGGCTTCAACTGTTTGCCAGTCGCCGTTATCACGAGCACGAGAAACGTATCCTCCAAACACCATTCCGATGAGAACATGTCCTAAATTGATTCCCAAGACGGGAAGTTCGGTTTCCTTAATCCATTCGAGTTGATCGAGGTATTTGTCAGGTTCGATTTCAGTGAGTAGTATTGATCCACTTGAAAGAATTACGCCTTGAATGTTTTCGAGGTCTTTGTCTTTGTTGAAATCGAGTAGGGGGATTGTCTTGACATCGCAGTAATCATCAACGATGTGAGCGATGTTAGTTGTTGTATCAGATCCGCAATCGATTAAAAGTATCATAGATCAATTTCTCCTGCGCCCTGACGGATTATTTCGCAGTATCCTTCAGTGCATTTCACAACGGTTGAGGGTTCCAAACTTCCGAACCCGCCGTCAATAATCAAATCGACTTTGCTATCATAGCGTTCGTAAATCTCATAAGGATCAATGAAGTAGTCCAAAATTTCATCTTCATCATCGTGCAAAGATGTTGTCGCAATTGGGTTTCCCAATTGTTCAACGATTGTTCGGATTGTATTGTTGTCAGGGATTCTAATTCCTATTTCTTTTCGGTTTGTGTCGAAGATCTTCGGGATTTCGTTTGTGGCCGTTAGAATGAATGTAAATGGTCCTGGCAACGATCGATTGAGCATCTTGAAAGTTGGACGGTCAATGTGTTTAACGTAATCAGATAAATTGCTGATGTCCGAACAAATTATTGAGAAATTCGTTTTCTTGAGCTTAACACCTTTGAGTGCCGCCAATTTATTCAGCGCTTTCTTATCATTTAAACTGCACCCCATAGCGTAAACCGAATCGGTTGGGAATATGATTACCCCTCCTTTTTTCAGTGCTTTCACCGCTTGGTCAATAAACCGCTGGTCTATATTTGCATCGTTAATTTCGACTAACATAGCGGCGAAGATAGTGTTTATTCTCTTTTTTTGAAGATTGAACAACGAATAGCGTAGTGATCGCTTAAGTTCTCGTCTTGAATAA
>JBLHVW010000232.1:0-4026 GCA_047628775.1 Salibacteraceae bacterium
TTCGAAATGCCTACATCCACGGATAGATTGCCGATTTACAGAAGGTATGGCTACATTGATTTCATTATTGACTCTGTTCCCTGCCGACTGACAGCCTATCAAAATATTGACTTACTAAAAAGAGATCGAAAGGAATTCAAAAACTATTTATTCATTCCATACAAAGACAAAACGACGCGAAATGAAACGTATGGTGGAGGTCGTTTCTTGGATTTTAAAATTCCAGAGAGTAAAGTTGCCTTAATTGATTTTAACTTAGCCTACAATCCATATTGCGCCTATTCATACAGATATTCATGCCCGATTCCTCCAGACAAAAACACATTAAAAGTGGAAATTAAAGCTGGTGAAAAAACACCGCACGGTCATTAAGCACAAAAAAAGTGAAACAATTTAAGCTATTTTTGTTATACTAAGAATTATATATGTTGAAGAACTTATTTATTGCCATTCTAACATTCATCTCGTTTGCTGCTTATGCGCAGCCATACAAGACAATCAAGCCGTACAAACCATACAAATGGATGATTGGAGTGCATTTGACGGCTGTTGATGACGACGGGAATAAATTCGGCAATCTATTTGATGTCAGTAACTCTTGGAACATCAATCCGTTTCCGACACGCTTTACATTAGATCGGTATTTTGTCTACGGATGGAGTATTGAAATGGCAGCATCTTATGTCGAATATACTCCTGATAAACTTGTTAATGACTCAACAGGACGAGAAGGAATTAACCTTTCCATTGATTTTAATGCCAAATACAGTTTCTACAACCTCTACGCACCTCGTGCAAGATGGATTGAGCCTTATTTAATTGCTGGCGTCGGATTCACATACAGAACTGGAACTGCTGATCCTTATGTTCCAACGGTAAATCTTGGTGGAGGAATAAATTTATGGATTGTTAATTGGTTTGGTGTACAATTATCTTCGACAGCCAAGTTTGCGGTTTACCCTAAGGTCTGGGACACGAAAAGTAATTACCTGCAACATAACGCTGGATTGGTTTTCAGAACTCCTGACAATGCGAAACACAAAAATCAAAACAGCAGAAAGCAGCACAAGTGGACAAACAAACAACCTAAAAAAATAAAACGAAGAAAAGGAGGACACTAGGCGCTTTTTATTCCTACCGTCATTTCGCGTTTACCAGGAGGTCCAGGCTTTCCTTCCACTGTAAATCCAATCGCTTTTAAATTACGTTTAAATTGCCCCATTGCGCAATACGTAACGAAAACACCGTTGGGCTTTAGCATTTTGTACATTTTCTCTAAAATACATTTTTGCCACATTTCACCTTGTGCCCTGGGTCCAAATGCATCGTAATATACGATATCAATTGAATTCGTAACTGGCACGAAATCTTCAATTTTCGCGTGAATTTTGGTCAACGCGAAAAATGTGTTAATCTGCTGTTCGATGTTCCAATCAATACTATGGATTAATTCAAAATTTCCCTGAGAATTCCCTCCAATCTCTTCTACGTAATTCAGAGATTTAATTAATTCCTCCTCAACGGGAAAGGCTTCTATTCCTTTATACAGAACCTCAACTTGATTGCTATTCGCGAATTCACTTGTCAAAAGAGCGTTCAACCCTGTCCCAAATCCCATTTCAAATACAGCGATCGGGCTTTGATTCAAGGTTTCAATTCCATACTTTAAAAAAACATGATTTGCCTCTTGAATTGCACCATGTGTTGAGTGGTACGTCTCATCCATCTCTGGAATATAAATGGTCGAAGAACCATCTTCTGTAAGTTGTACTTTCCGTTCCATCATGTAAAGTTAGACATAATTTAAGTTTGGAATTCATTTTTAATTTCAAATCAAACCTTCATTTTAGTACCTTCCAATTCTCCATCAAAAGCGCTGTTTTTTCTTGTTAACAACATGTTCATATCCTGTTAACTCGCGTTCATAAATATTGATTCAAATTTCAGTGAATTAGTGACGATCGTTTGCGTATCTTTGAGCTATGGAAAATCAGTCCGATAAAAGTCGCAAAACGACTACAAAATTCTCAAAACCTTCATTAAAACCCGATGATATGGGTCGTATCCCGCCTCAAGCCGTAGACCTTGAAAAAGCCGTCTTGGGAGCTATGATGCTTGAAAAAAATGCCGTTACTGACACCATTGACATTCTTTCTCAGGATAGTTTTTACGATCCGAAGCATCAATATATTTTTGGTGTAATTAAAGAACTATTTGGTACTTCCAAACCTATCGATATTTTAACCGTTACTTCCCAATTAAAGAAAAATGGTGAACTCGAAGCTGCAGGTGGACCAGTTTATGTTTCTCAATTGACGAGTCGAATCGCTTCTACTGCTCACGTTGAATATCACGCACGTGTTATCTCTGAAAAGTATATTAAACGTGAGTTGATCAGAATGAGCTCTGAAGTGATGAAAGAAGCTTATGATGATACAAACGACGTTTTTGATGTTTTAAATAAAGCGGAAGGTGACCTTTTCAAGATTGCCGAAAACAACATGGGTAAAACGATCGACACAATGCAAAATGTTGTTCGTGAAGCCATTGAAGAAATTGAAAAAGCATCACAGAATGCAGATGGTATCTCAGGAGTGCCAACAGGCTTCATGGCTTTGGACAAACTAACGGCAGGTTTCCAGAAATCAGACATGATTGTTCTTGCAGCGCGTCCTGCAATGGGGAAAACAGCCTTCGTTCTTTCTTTGGCCCGAAATACCGCAGTAGACTTTGGACAAGGTGTTGCATTCTTCTCACTGGAGATGTCATCGGTGCAACTTGTGAAACGTTTGATCGCTTCCGAAACAAGAATTTCTGCCGAAAAACTTAGAAAGGGTGATTTAAGAGAAGATGAATTCCAGCAATTGCATACGCGGATCAGTAAACTTGCAACTGCTCCTCTTTATATTGATGATACGCCAGGACTTAGTATTTTCGATTTACGAGCGAAATGCCGTCGTTTGAAAATGCAGTACGATATCCAATTGGTAATTATTGATTATTTACAGTTAATGACGGCAGGAGGATCTAAAGGACAAGGGAATCGTGAGCAAGAAATATCATCTATTTCCAGATCGATTAAAGAAATTGCAAAGGAATTAAACGTACCAATTATTGCTCTTTCACAGCTAAGTCGTTCGGTGGAGCAACGTGGTGGCGATAAAAAACCAATCCTTTCCGATCTTCGTGAATCGGGTGCGATTGAGCAGGATGCTGATATTGTTTCATTCATCTACCGTCCCGAATACTACGGATTCTTGCAAGATGAAGATGGTAATTCAAACGCAGGAATTGGTGAAATAATTATTGCAAAACACAGAAACGGTGGACTGGACAGCGTCCGATTGCGTTTCATTAAAGAATACGCGCGTTTCGATAATCTCGAAAGTGATTTTGGTCAAATACCTGAAGGCGGTCAACCCTCTCTACCAAACACGAGCCTTTCAGCCAATAATTCATTCGATGATCAAGCTCAAGAAAGCTACACGATCCCTAGTAAAATGAACTCATTGGATAATGACAATATTAATTTCGATCCTTCTGACGATGGAGAGACGCCATTTTAGGTAAGATTTTTGCTATATTGTAACGAATGAAAAAGTATCTAATAATTCTTCTTCTGTCTTTCAGTTCACAGGTCTCTTGGAGTTCACAAATCCTGATACCCATGGACGAAACGCAGACAGATCATCTTAAGGCTTATGGCTTAGCCTTTTACATTTTAGAAAATGAAATTATAATTGAATGGCTTCTTAATTATAGAGGCGGCTCATTTATGACTCCGCATCTAACAACGATTGAGGAAGAGCTGGTAATTCGTGGGATAAGCTATGAAATTATCGCAGATGGACAAGCCGCAGCAATTAAAGAGCAGATTTCAAACCCAGAAGCCAACATGGAAGTTGTGCAATTGGAAAAAGTTCCAAAAATTGCAGTCTACACCCCAGGAGGAAAACAACCTTGGGATGACGCCGTAACTTTAGTTATGGAATATGCGGACATTCCTTACGAGAAAATTTATGACTC
>JBLHVW010000233.1:0-4025 GCA_047628775.1 Salibacteraceae bacterium
GATTGAATAAATCAATTATATGTTTATCATCAAGGGGTTTACTCATAGATTACTTTCGTTCAATTACTTTTTCCGCTGCAGCAACAACATTTGCCGTATCGATTCCGTATTTCGTCATCAATTCAGCTGGTGTTCCACTTTCTCCAAACGTATCGTTTACGCCAACGTATTCTTGAGGAACTGGATTTGATCTAGATAGTAATTGTGCAATTGAATCGCCCAAACCTCCATTGATCATGTGCTCCTCTGCAGAAACAACACATCCAGTCTTCGCTACAGAGTCTAAGACAGCTTTGTTGTCAAAAGGTTTAATCGTATGCATGTTTATTACTTCAGCAGAGATTCCTTTTTTTGCTAATTCTTGAGCCGCTTCGATTGATTTCCACACCAAATGTCCACAAGCGATGATCGTCACATCTGTACCTTCGATGATCGTATCTGCTTTTCCGATTTGGAAATCAGCATCTGGTTTTATGAAAATTGGAACGGATGGTCTACCAAAACGTAAGTAAACAGGTCCATCGAGATCTGCAATTGCAATTGTAGCTTGCTTCGTTTGATTAAAATCACAAGGAACAATAACAGTCATGTTTGGAAGCATTTTCATCATTCCAATGTCTTCTAAAACTTGATGTGTTGCGCCATCCTCGCCTAAAGTCAGACCAGCATGTGAAGCACATATTTTTACATTCTTTTGAGAATACGCAATTGATTGACGAACTTGATCGTAAACACGACTCGTTGAAAAGTTGGCGAATGTTCCAGTGTACGGAATTTTTCCTCCAATCGTCATTCCTGCAGCGATTCCCATCATGTTTGCCTCAGCAATTCCAATTTGGAAAAAGCGGTCTGGGAATTCGTCTTCAAATGCATTCATTTTTAAAGATCCAGTAAGATCAGCACAAAGTGCTACAACATCGTTATTTCTTTTTCCTATTTCTAGAAGTCCTTCACCAAAGCCAGATCTTGTGTCTTTCTTTCCTAATACTTCGATTTCAATAGTTTCTGTCATAATTGTATAGATGTTGTTTTATTCGAATTTATTCTAAAGTTCTTTTCTAAGGTATACTCAGATTTTTTAAGATTTTTCTGGCGGTAAACAAGTCGATAGGCCCCAGGCTGTAATTGATGTTTTCCAGATTTATTTCCGTTTTCCAGATTGCATACCCAGTCAAAAGTTCCGTTGTCATTTTGAGTAAATATTTGACCCGTAATAGATGATCCAGCTGTGTATTTAATCCACCCTGGGGCTTTTACATTTATGGAAGCTTTTAAGCTCTGTTCAACATTAACAGAAACATAAATTCTAGGAAGCGTAAGGATTTCAACATTGTACCAGCCAACAAGATACCTATCTGTTCCTCCTATTTTTTGAGTATTTAGAGTCTTTGGGTCTTCTTGTAAAGTTATTCGTGCATCCACCTGATAAGGTTTGGCAGCATTAAGCCAACGAATTTGAATTTCGCCTTGGCCGGCATCAACTTCAATCGTATTGTGCGTATTCTTTATAATCGTAATGTCCTTCTTTTCAATTCTTGGCGTTGTATTTACGACCAAATCGTATTTATACGATGGGTCAAGAATTAACGTGTCGGGATTTCCGTAAAGGTTAATTGTGTGCGTGTAAGTATATTTCAAATTCGTCGTTCCCGCCTCGTATAAAAACATCGTTACGTCCGTTTCAATGGGCGATCCATCGACAGTGTTAAGGTTAATCTGCGACGTTGTATTCAATAATGCTTTGTTGACAACCGATTGTAAGACTTTAGCAAAGGCATCCTCTGTTTCAGCATCCGTAAAATTACCGATACAGTTGAATTTTTCAAGGTAAGATAAATCCAATCCAAGTCCGATTACGAAAGGAGTAACATTAACGCCTTTGTCCTTCAATTTCTTAGCAATCACACAAGGATCGTTGTCACATGCCTCTAAACCATCTGTAATTAGAATAATAATATTTCTGCCTGTAGCATCCGGGAAATCGCCTGCTGCAGCTTCTAATGATCTCGCAATTGGCGTTGTTCCCTTGGCTTGAATCGATTTGATTCTGGATTTGATTCGTTGGTGATTGTTCTTGCCAAATGGCACTTCAAGTTTCGTGTCGTCACAATCTTGAAATGTTGCTGTAATTGGTGACTGATGTCCGTAAACGCGCAATGCTATTTCCAAATTGGGCGTGCCTTCAAGCCCCTCAACCGTCTTAGCCAAAAGATCTTTGGCCGTTTCAATTCTCGTTTTATTTCCCCAATGAGCGTTCATACTATTCGATGCGTCGAGAATAAACAAGATTCTTGTCAATTCCGTCTCCTGTCCGAATGAAATCGAACTAAGAACAGTAAATACTATGAGTAGAATTTTTTTCAATTAATAATCTCCTAAAGTTTCTTCCAATTGTCCTAGAGCGCTTGCAAGTTGTTCGTCGTTTGGAGCAGCACCGTGCCACTTGTGAGTTCCCATCATATAGTCAACTCCTTGTCCCATTTCTGTAGTCATAACGATCATAATAGGCTTTCCGTTACCGGTTAAGCTTTTTGCTTTTGCCAATGTTGCTTTAATTTCTTCAATATTATGACCATCCATTTCAAGTACTTCCCATCCAAAAGCTTGCCACTTCTGAGTTAAGTTGCCTAATGAGATGATGTCTTCCAAATCTCCATCAATTTGTCTTCCGTTGTAATCTATCGTTGCAATTAAATTGTCAACTTTTTTTGCGGAAGCGTAAAGTGCCGCTTCCCAAATCTGACCTTCTTGCATTTCACCATCTCCATGAAGTGTATACACCAAACTATCGTCTCCGTTCAATTTCTTTGTTGCAGCAGCTCCAATACCAACGGATAAACCTTGTCCTAAAGAACCAGAAGCCATTCGAATCCCTGGCAAATGGTGGTCCGTAGAAGGATGGCCTTGAAGACGTGTTCCTAGCTTTCTAAACGTTGCAAGTTCTGGAACAGGGAAATAATTTGATCGAGCTAATACGCTATACCAAACTGGAGAGATGTGACCATTTGATAAAAAGAACAAGTCTTCTCCTGTACCGTCCATTTTGAAATCAGCAGGATTGTGATTCATCGTATCAAAGTAAAGTGTCGATAAGAAATCAGCGCAACCTAGTGAGCCACCTGGGTGTCCTGAGCTTACTGCTGCTACCATTCTAACAATATCTCTTCGAACTTGAGATGCTATTTTCGCTATTTCGTTTGACTCCATTGATTCGGCTTTGATGTAAGTGTTTTATTCGCTGCAAACTTAAGTTTTATTACTAAAATCTAAGGATTAAGAAAGACGAACTTATTAGCAATTTATAACGACTTATGCACAATCGAAAGAATCAAAATTGGCTTGAATAACTCGATTTAGTGCTTATAAATAACTGTTTGTATTTTCGCTTTTTTTCGGATTAAATGTTAAATTTATGCTACTTATGAATTACGTTTCAAGCAAAGTGTCTCTAAATTAACAAGAGAGTGCAACTATTGTTTCGTCTTTTGGGTCTATATAATTAAGCATAAAATTAACTACCATTAATTATGATAATAAAAAAGCCATTAATTATAATTGCTTTTGTCCTTCCGCTTGGAGTTTTTGGACAAACTGAATTAGCCGCTAATATAAAAATAAATTCACTTTCTCAGGTGGATCTTGGATTTGAAAAATATTGCTTGAAATCAGCGTTCGATTATATTGAATTATCAGAAGGAAAGGCGGGAGGTATTTCTTTTGCTGGAGAAGTTGTTTCACTTGAAAACAATCCAAACGCGACTTATATTGATTATGGAATTCAATTAATTGAAGATAGGACTAGGTATTTTAAAATAACTGGTTCGAATAAAATTTTGTCTGTTAAATCTTTGTTTGTCCTAAGAATGAATTATACGAACTCAACTAAATAAATTAGAGATGATCAAAAAAATATTTACCTTATTGTTTTTAGTTGGTTTTATCGCAACTAATTCATTTGGCCAGCTTGTCTTGTCAGACGCAGATTATGATGCTTTGAATCCATTGGATTGTGCGGGTATTGATAA
>JBLHVW010000234.1:0-3964 GCA_047628775.1 Salibacteraceae bacterium
TTTCCTTACCTTCAACCTATCCCACTTGCGCAATGGTGTATATCTAGTTCGTGCCGTGAATAAGACCAATGGAGAAGAGTTCAATCAACGTTTTGAAGTTATTGATTAGCGTCATACAGCATTTTGCGTTTATTGTTTTTTTGTTGACTTCAAATTCGTTGTCAGGACAGACTACTTTCAGTCATTTATCCCATTCAGGCTTCAATTGTGCTTTCGGTGGGGTTGTTCAGATAGATGATGGTTTTATATGTCAGGGAGGCTTTGTGAATACTACGAAGGGTGTAGACTATTTTGGAACACTTTATAAGCTTGATAACTTCGGGAATTTCACAGATTCTTTAATTATCGGGAGTTTTGATGACTATATCAATGCAAGAATTGAAGTAATCGATAAATTCTCAGATGGTACAATTCTGGCTGGGTTCTTCAAATTTGATGAGATAAGAAAAATTCTGCTGATTCATTTTACTCAAGAGTTGGAGGTTCTAAATTCTATTGAAATTCAATCTCCCTTTTACGACCCTCAAGTGGAAGACTCAGATTTTGTTGATTTATCTTGTTTAGTAATTGACGAAACGGACAATATATACTTGTCGTTGAATTTGAGCACTGCTGAAGAGTCTAATTTTCTTGGAGTATTGAAGTATACTGAATCATTTAGTCTTTTATGGGACTATTACGACTCAGATGCGATTTCGAACTCTGTCACTGATTTAATAGTAGATTCTTCAGGAGTTATCTTTGGTGAAAACGCTATTGATTCTCCTTCAAACACGCCAACAATTCAAAAACTCAATTCTCTCGGTGAATTAGAATGGTCTTTCCAATTCCAAATCGAAGAGGAGCTATTTTCAGTTTCGCCGCGAAACATTGCACTACAAAATAACAATGTGGTAGTAGGTACTTTTATGAGTTTCGAAGGCATGGAAAGGAGTTCCCCTGTACTGGTTTCTATGGACATTGAAGGGAATCAAGAATGGATCACCATCGTTAATCCGAATCCAGTGGATGGTTCCAGTATAGATGCACTATCCAAGACGTGCGATGATGGTTTTATTGCAGGAGCAGGGTCTACAGTTCCTGTTATTGAAAATGACTCACTGGTGGCAAGTGATATCGTAGAGGCGCAGCTGATACGTTTCAATACCCAAGGTGAAATCTTATGGAAGCGGAATTTTAGGTTAATAGATAACCCAACTGCAGAGCATGAGATTAGGCAAGTTGAACAAACAGCAGACAATGGTTTTGTGATGGTAGGAGAGTACATCAATACCAATATTAATGACACCACCAATATCTTTCCCTATCAACGACAATTGATCATCAAAACAGACGCTTGTGGATGCCTTGTTCCGAATTGTGATCCTGAATGTTCAAGAGCAAACTGCGAAGACTTCCCTGTATTCGAAGATGAGAATTTTCTATTGATAGGACCTTCACCAACCAGCGGTACGTTGAATGTTTTTGTAGCCAATGTGTCATCAGATAAGAACCATAGCCTGAAACTTTTCTCTTCTTCGGGTGCACTCATTCTGGAGGAAAGTAATGTCGTTCCTGATGTGACCTATATTTTCGATTTAAGTAATGTCAGCCCAGGCATCTACTTTGCCCAATTGTTGAACGATGAAGGTGTGGTGCAAACGGAGAAGTTTGTGAAATTCTGAATCACCCTGCCATTTCCATCTACTCCATATGCTTCGCTGATTTCTCTTTCGGGTCACAACTTACATTTTTCATCCAAAGTTGAGTTATCTTGGCAACTTTAGTTCTAAATAGTGCTTGACTAATGGTATTATAAATTCGAAATAGGCATGAAGAAGTATTATTATTTCGTAGCCGTTGTTATTGGGTTAATCGTTGTAATGAATTTGCTTCCTAAGGGAAAATGTATGTACACTAAAAAGTTAATGAAACAGAGCTGGTCCTTCAGTGTTGATTCGACGTACCGAAAGAAAGGAGAACACAACAATCCCTATGTAGAGCTTTCAAATGATTCATTTTTAATATTAACAGCTGATCGTTCTGGCTTGTTTGAGTCCTTGGTAAAGGGAGATTACCTTTCAAAGGAAAAAGGTTCAGTATTGGTCAAACTAACCAGAGATACTGAGGTATTCGAATATACGCTGGACTTCGATTGTGAAGATTAATTCTCAGGTCTTTATCCATTCCACTGAGGTACGAATTGGTGCAGAAGCTTCCTCGACCTGTATGAGGAGAAAAAAAATCAATGCTACGAGCTAGTAGAGGTTAGAAAACGTTTTCGAGGGGTTAAGTCTGTTCAAACTCAATCAACTCCCACTTCCCATCAATAGCATCAAGGTTTTCCCATGAGATCAAACCGATTCCTTGTACAAACTGGTAGCGGTAGATTTCACCGTTACACGAGTTTAACGAAAAGCTGGGGCCAGCAATAGTGAAAGAGGGCAAGTTATTATAAGAAAGGACGTTAATGTCTTCAATATTTTCTACTATGTTATCAACACTACCTAAATCTGAGCAAAAACCATTAAATGTTAAACCGGTATGCATAGGCAGGTAAAAATCAGAATCTTGAATTGAACCAACTTGCCCTTGAGAATCAAAGTCCACCCTGGTCATCCAAATTCTTCGATAGTCACACTTGTTTCCGAATGGTGAGCCTATTTGGGCTTCGAATTCATTAAAGCTAAACTGAGCATTCTCGAATGTACGTTCCATCTGAGTATAAAATCCAATTTCTTTTCCGTCTTCAAAAAACAACTGTGAATTAAAGACAGAAAATGTGTCTTTCTCGAGCGTAGCTTGGTTTTGATAAACCCAAAACGTACCAGTCTCAAAGTAGCCAAAAGCTCTGGCATCGTAATAAGTGTTGAAATCACCGCAGCCTCTTGAGTTGAAGGGGTCATGCTTGCAGGATACTAGCAAAACTGCGGTGAGATATAAAAGTATTGGAACTGAATTTTTCATAATGTCAATTCAAGCTAATGAATAGAATAGAATAAATGTAATGCTCATGTGAATTTAATATTAGATTATTTGTGTCTTAAACATTAAATATCCTGATAAACTTGGACGCTGTAACTATTTGAACGGTGCAAAGTGAATCTTTGCACCTACTGAGTTTTTTAGCAAGGGAAGGTGCTATTGCCTCCCATCTCAATCCCCGCCAAATACTCCTCCAACTTCTCCTTCACCATCTCTTCCTTAGACACCTTCACATAACGCATCAGCATTTTCTCACTACTGTGACCGCTGATGCTCATGATCAGGTCTTTATCCATTCCACTGAGGTACGAATTGGTGCAGAAGCTTCTCCGACCTGTATGAGCAGAAATAAGCTGGTATTTTGGTGACCATTTCTCATGTAGCTTGCCAGCCTTACGATTGGTTTGTTGGATCATTTCTGTCAGTCCTGCCGCTTCACATATTTCTTTAATTTTCACATTGAATACAGCCAGATTGGTATAGTGGGGGAGGTGGTTGTCGTATTTTTCTAGAATGGTGCGTAATCTAGGATGAATGGGAATGCGAACGAATGTTTCGGTCTTTTTGGAAATGAGCTCAATGGTGCGTTCTTTAATGGCATACGGACTGATACACGAAAAATCACCCCACCTCAATCCTGTTTCACATGCAACAACAAAAAGATCCCTGATTTTGTCCATTTTTTCATTTTTTGAAAAATCCAGAGCAATTAGTGCGTTTAATTCGTCATTAGTTACAAAAACATGGGCACCTTCGGAGGTAAACACCTTCCAATCTTGTGTGTTAATGTCTCTAATGTACCCTCGTTGGTAGCATCGTTTTAAGAAAAGACGGAAATTTTTGACATATTTCCCTACTGAGCCATCGGCGAGTCCTTTTTCGCCATTCCTTTTTACAATATCGTGCTGAAGAAAGCTGATAAGCTCTTCATAAAAGCGATAGTTAATCTCTGAAATTGTAACTTTTCTCTTTCTAAACTTCTCGAAATCAATAAGATACT
>JBLHVW010000235.1:0-3907 GCA_047628775.1 Salibacteraceae bacterium
GAAGAAGCGTCTGGAACGAAATACTATCCTGAAGGTTTGCAAGAGGATTGGGCGCCTTATGATCCGATAGATGCATTCACAATCTTCTTGAAAGAGGAAGGGGTTTTGACGGACGAAATTCAAGAGGAATATACCAAAGAGATTAAAAAAGAAATTCAAGATGGTTTGGATATCGCATATGCTGAGCCAGCAATCATTCCTTCAATGGAAGACGAGGTGGCTGACCTTTTCACGGATTACAAACAAGTCGTTAAAGAAGGTTCTGGTGAAACAAGCGAAAAAAGATTGGTTGATGCCATTCAAGACGGTTTACGCCAATCGATGGAAAAATACGATGACCTTATAATAATGGGACAAGATGTTGCAGAATACGGAGGTGTATTCAAAGTGACTGAAGGTTTTGTTGAGCAATTCGGAAAGGATAGAGTGCGTAATACTCCCATTTGTGAATCTGCAATTGTAGGAGCGGGACTGGGATTGTCGATCGCAGGAATGAAAGCTGTTGTTGAAATGCAATTTGCCGATTTTGCAACTTGTGGATTCAATCAGATTGTAAATAATCTTGCCAAAATGCACTGGAGGTGGGGACAAAATGCAGATGTTGTTATTCGAATGCCAACTGGCGCTGGATCCGCTGCTGGACCTTTCCATTCGCAAAGTAACGAAGCATGGTTCTTCCATACACCAGGATTGAAAATCGTGTTTCCATCAACTCCGTATGAGGCCAAAGGTTTATTGGCTGCGGCGATTGAAGATCCAAACCCCGTAATGGTTTTTGAACATAAATTCCTTTACAGAAGTATTCGCGAAGAGATTCCAAATGAATATTATACAGTTGAAATCGGAAAAGCGAGAGTTGTAAATGAAGGATCAGACCTCACAATCATTACATATGGTTTAGGCGTTCACTGGGCAAAAGAATATGCTGAGAAGCATTCCGATCAAAGTATTGAAATAGTTGATCTCAGAACGCTACTACCTCTTGATACAGACACTATATACAATTCAGTGAAGAAGACAGGTAAAGTTGTTGTTCTGCACGAGGATTGTATGACCGGTGGTATCGGTGGAGAGATAGTCGCGCTAATTTCTGAGAACTGTTTCCAGTATCTAGACGCTCCAGTAAAACGAGTTGCTTCTTTGGATACTCCAGTTCCTTTTGCGGAAGACCTAGAAAAGCAATTTTTACCCAAGTTACGATTGGATGAAGCTATTGCTTCAGTTTTGGCTTATTAACCTTCAGCCTTTTAAGAGGAAGGGGATAACCTAACTTTAATTCGATTAGTTCATACACGTCCAAATATGTAGATAATTGAGTTGAGTCGTTCCCACATTTGTCTTTTAAAAATGCGGCGACAACAGTCTTTCTGTTGCCATACAACGAAGCCACATAGTGGTGTTCGTTCCTGTTTGAACAGTCGAAGAATTGGTTGTCCTTTGACTTTTTTTACTCTGTCATAAATCACGCGATTATTAGTTCTTCTACAATTTAAGGCTTATAATTAATGATCCACTTAGAATATATACCTGAAATCGCTGCAACAAATACCTGATTTAATTAACGGCAAAAAGCCCGCTGATTCTTAAATCAGCGGGCTTTTAATTTTGACACCTTATTTGATCTCAATTGTCTCTAACAACTGTGTATCCAGGATATTTTTTTGATTCGTAAATGAATTTAGAATCGTTGACTTCCGGATTTGCTGTATACTTGGTTAAGCGATACGTCATTCTCGTTCCGTCTTTCATTTTTAAAAGAACTTTCTTTAATTCGTTTTTATCTTTTGAAATATAAAGAACCACCGTGTGGTAATCAACACTTCCAGGGCTCTTAGGATAAAGGTAGATTTCATGAACAGCTTCACCATTCAATTCCTTTTCTTTTCCGTATTTGTTTTTGAAACCACTTTCCCAGATTGTCATTAATTTCTTAGGATTCATCATGTCGTCATCCTCTTCATCTGCATCAGCCTCGTAAACTGTCTTCTCTTCCTTGACAACCGTCCAAGTCTTTTTACCATTACTGATGATTGTGTTGTCACCAAAAGAAGCATAATATTTGTCTTCTTGAACCCATCCTTTACCAGTATCATCTTCATCTGTTCCGGTCGCAGTGTTTTTGATGTTCGCGCTGAACTCCACGTAAAATGAAGTATGGGATTTAATTTTCTTAGATAAATTATCTAAAATTCCTTGAGATTTAGTGTCCTGCCCAAAAGAGACGAACGCTAATAGAGTAAAAAATGTAAGTATTAATTTCATATTATATTATTTTCCTTTGCAAATATCTAAAATTGTGCCAAAACTACGGCTACAATAGTTACTTTAATTCATTTGACGAATAATTTCATTTAAAGTTTCATTCTCAATGTCATGTTTTCCGTCGTATCGAATGCAATTATATCCCCTCTTCTCATAATATGCGATCAATGCATCCTGTTGATCTGGAGTATAAAATTCATCTTCGCTGCCAATTAGGAAATAAGGTCTTTTAACGCGACTAGCCTCAGAGTTCAATTCCAAATCGGGAGGGGATACACAAGCCCACAAAACCATTTCGTCAAATGAAACAGCGCCTAAAGTTTCCCATCTTGCTGCAGTTGCGCCACCTTGCGAAAACCCTATCAATATTCTTTTTGAAATTGAATACTGCTCAGAAATTTGTTTGTCTAATTCATTGAGCCAATCAATGTTGTCTGTAATATCAGATTCTCGTGCCTCTTTTGTCATCCAAGAAGCGCCAACCCGTCCGCTAGATTGCTTTAAATAAAATCGATGCATTCCTTCAGGAGCGACAATCATTATATCCTTCGGTAAATGTTGAAATTTCCGAATGAAAAATTTTGCCAATTGTCCATAGCCATGCAATACGTAGATTACCATTTTTGGGGACGAAGAGGCGTTGATTATTTCGTAACGGTATGTTTTTGTGTGTTTGAATTCAACTTCCATAATTATGACAAAGTTAATTTATTAATTCTTGGCACATTCATTGTTGCATGCCATACAAATTGTACTTTCGCAAAAGTGAGGAATTTAAGGGTATATCTGTTATTAATAAGCTTCGCTTTCACGGTTCAATTTGTGTTTGCACAAGAGATTACTGTGATAGATCAATTCACTCGAAAGCACATTCCAAGCGCAAAAATTAAGTGCAGCGATTTGTCCATTCAAAAAATAGCGAATTTGGATGGAAGGTTCAACCTTAAGCACTTCTATTCATGTGATTCTATTTCCATTTCCTATGCAAGTTATTCTACGGGTTACTTTTCAGTGGCGGAGTTAAGAAAAGTAGTTGCTGTTGAGCTTTCTGATTTGAAGTTAGATTTTGATGGAATTAATGTTACCGCAAATCGATGGAAGCAAGAAAAGGCTGAAGTTCCAGGAAGAATCACTCAAATAAAAATAAAAGATTTGGACTTGTACAGTCCGCAAACTACTGCCGATTTATTAGAATCGAGTGGATATGTCTTTATTCAGAAAAGTCAATTGGCTGGAGGTTCGCCTCAATTGCGAGGATTCGGAACAAATCGAGTAATGATCGTTGTCGATGGAGTTCGAATGAACAATGCCATTTTTAGATCGGGCAATTTACAGAACGTTCTATCTGTTGATCCGAGTTCGTTGGAAGGTGTCGAAATATTGTTTGGACCCGGTTCTGTAATGTATGGTAGTGATGCGATCGGTGGTGTGATGGACTTTACAACCAAAGAAGCGAAGTTCTCCCCAGATTCAGCAAGACGCTATGTAAAAACAAATGTTTTCAGTCGGTATTCGAGCGCAAGCAATGAATCTTCAAGTCATGCTGATTTCAGTTATGGCACACAGAGGTTTGCTTCAACAACGTCCTTGTCTTATTCGTTATTCGGTGATTTAACTGTTGGTAAGCATGGCAATGATCATTTCT
>JBLHVW010000236.1:0-3864 GCA_047628775.1 Salibacteraceae bacterium
GCTCAAAAGAGTAATCAAGTTTTCTTTTGAAAAAAAGCAATAGAAGTGTACCTTAGCGTGTGGAATTTCCGTTTCTGGTGAAATATTCACCACATAGATAGAACTCAAGATAGTAGATGAAATATTCGTACATCATATTCTTTTTTACCTTATTTTTCCCATCGCTTTTAAATGCACAGGACTTAAGTTTTGTTAATTACTCTACAAGAGAAGGGATGTCCAGCGCACAAGTCTACCAAATGTTTCAAGATGTAAATGGCGATATTTTATTTGCAACAGATCGAGGTATTACCAAATTTGATGGCTATGAATTTGAAACGTATGATTTAAGCGATGGCCTTACTAATACGACGGTTTTTAAATTTTTCCCTCAATCCAATGGTGATGTTTGGTGTTCCACGATCGATAATAGTTGGTTCTACTTTAAAAACGGGACAACAGAATTTGAAGCGTGCGAATTAAACTCTTTGATCCAAGAGGCTAGTATGGGAGCACAAGCTGAAGATTTATGGATTGACGTCAATGGCGATATGTGTTTTGGATTCGAAAGTATTGCTGGTTTCTTGAAAATTAATCGAAAGTCGAAAAGAGTAGAACACCCGCTTAAAACTGTTCAGAACGACTATGACAGCGTAGCAGCTGTATTCGTAAAGACAAACGACTGGTTCACCTACACCCAATCAACCAATCAACAAACTTTCGATTGGGGAATGAGAGAAAAAATCGTAATCCAAAAATCAAGGAAAGACATCGGTTTTAAAAAAATTGAGTTTATCAACGAACATTTCTTGTTCTCCAGCGGTAGAGACCTTATTATCATGAATGATGAATTAAGTGAAATTAATCTGAAATTCGATTCAAGGATTTTAGGAATCGGTAAGTTTGATGACTCCCATTTTTGGTTGAGTCTAATGAAAGGAGGTATTAAAATCTTCGACATGTTCGGTAAAGAAACGAATCAATGGCTGCATGGTACTTCACCAACATTCTTATTCTCTGATGCCAACGGTGGAATTTGGGTTTCGACATTGAATAATGGTGTTTACTATGCCCAATCGGACAATTTGAATTGCTATAATTTGCTTAGCACTAAATTCATTTACTCTATTTCCCCCGGAAAAGGCAATAATCCACTCATTAGCACATTCGATAATCATTATCAGTTTGATGGTGAGTCGTTAAAGATTATTTCTTTTGATGACAATCAAGAAGAACACAATGGTGCAGCTAGAAAGGCCATTTATAATTCTGTGACTAATAAATACCTTCAAGTACTTAAAGGCACAGTCATTAAACGAATGAACCTCCCCCCTTCAGATGCGGCCATTATCGACTTTTCAGAAAACACCAATTTACCATCACTAATTGCTTCACCCTATTCTATTCTAGAATTATCATCAAACTTATTCGACTTTAAAAAAAGTTCAACTCGAATTACTGCAATTGAATACGCAAATAATGGCTATTTGGTAGGGGGGTATAATGACCTCCAGTTTTTTAATTCTACTACTTCTAAATTTGAGCCGATTGAACATGAAGAATTAAAAGGACGTATTTCTGATATTAAATTAAAAGGTAAATTTCATTATATAGGTACAAACGGAGCAGGGTTAATTAAATACGATCAGAAAGAAGACAATGTTATTCAGGTCTTGAAAAAAGATGGCTTAGCAAGTAATTTAATCAACGAAGTATTCGCTGAGTCAGAATCGGTAGTTTGGGTTGCTACTAATGTAGGATTAGATCGAGTGACATTTCAGGGAAATCAATTTGTTATTAAACATTTTGGCATTGAACACGGCCTTATTGACAATGACGTTACAGATGTGTATGTGTATAATGGTATAATTTGGATTGGAACGCGTACAGGATTGTGTAGTATTTCAAAAAAGGAGTTTGATGCCTCAAATATTCCCGTTTCAATTAAATTATTTTGGGAACAGGTACTCGCAGAAAACAAAGTGCTCTCGAAGTCATCAAATATAATTCTCAAGTATGATCAAAACAATTTAGAATTGAACTTTCATAGTGCATTCTATGGTGGGGTAAGTCGAGTGAAATATAGATATAAATTATCTGGAACGGATGACAGCTGGCATTCATTAAAGAATCGAACAATTGTTTTAAATCGTCTTCCACCAGGTGAATACAACGTTATTCTTCAGGCAAATGTCGATAATACAAATTGGACAGACAATCAAATTGAAGCCAATTTCACTATACTTCCTCCTTTCTACAAAACATGGTGGTTTCGATCGCTAATAATCGTTATTATTTCATTGTTAATCTATTTATTCTTTAGGTTTCGCGTACTTATCTACAATCGCTCACTTGTAAAAGAAGTCTTGCGTTTGGTAATTCGTAAGATCAATCCACAAATAAAATCTTTTGTTATCCAAGAACAAGGCAAAAGTCATCGTATTAATTCAATGGATATTCTTTACTTAAAATCAGACGGAAATTATTTAACAATACAATTGAAAAACAGCAAATTTACCGTTAGGCATAAAATTGGTGATTTTGCCGGTTTAGTCCCCGATAGGTTAGAGTATTTGCGCGTACACAAATCTTATGTTGTCCGAAAAGATAAGATAACAGGTAGAAATGTTGACACAATTTATCTCAACGATATTGAGATTCCTCTTAGCAGGGTGTATAAAAAACTACTGAAAGATTTAACAGTCTAATTTGTTTCAGATCTTTTTAATAAATTTAGTTATAGCACCTCAAAATCATCCAGACTAGCAGCGATATAAGCAGATGAAATATAATGATCCAACAACACTTGATCACTTGAACTACCAGTGAACAACTTCGCATTTGGTCCAGCTGCGATTGTTAGTTTTGTGATGTACGTCTTACGCAATACACCAAACATCATTGATTGATTATCAGTGAAGCTATTGAAGTGTGAAAAAGCGCGAGATAATAATCCTTTAGCTTGTTCTAAACTTTGATCCGGTCGTTCAATAATTCTATCATCTGATTCCTTGTGCTGATCATACCCCATCTCCTTCAAAAGTGAAAGCAGTGATTTTGTAACTGGAATATACTTCATGTGTTCTTTAGAACTCCTTCCCTTCATAATCCGATTGACTTTCAGGTTTGGGATACGACATACGAGCTTACCATCATCTACTGGAACAATATCAGACCAATTAAGTGTCAATAGTTCTTCCCTTCGAAGGCCCGTCTCAAGCGCTAATCTGTAAGCTGGTATCAACCAGTCACGATAGTAGTACTTTCCAGAATACTCATGGAGGCTATTCTCAACTGTGATAGCATCAAGTAACTTTTCAAATTCTGATTTGTTGATTATGGAAACATGTGTTTTAACGGTTGTCAATTCAACATGATTGAATGTATTGGGTAGATCATGTTGGTCCTTCACACGTTTAATCCAGTTGAATAAAGTCTTCATGATACCCATGTGCTTGTTATAGGACCGCTGACCTAGCTTTAGATCATTGAGTAGATACTCATGATAGATGCTCACTTCTTGATCCTTTATATTCTCAGGATTCATTCCATCAAAGTTATACCCAACTTTTTTCAAAGATATTCTGAACCTTTTGAATGCTCGAAGTGAATCTCCTATGTGCTGTTTGGATCTTTCTCTAATAAGAATGACAGGAGTATTAACACCAGAAACAGCATCAAGGTAGGCTGTCATAAAGTAATTCAGTGTCGTTTTATTCTCAACTTTGGTAATCGTTTGTTTATGATACCCCTGTTGTTGCAACTCTTCTTTAAACCTGGTTAATTCAACCAATGCTTCATTGAAATTGGCTGTTTTTAAAATTCTAGTTCTTCTAGCTCCCGGAGTGTTTGGGACACAAACAAGCAAATTGTACCGATGCTGGT
>JBLHVW010000237.1:0-3846 GCA_047628775.1 Salibacteraceae bacterium
CATTGGTTTCAAGAGATTGGATTTCTTCTCAAAAGGGAATTCCTGTTCAATCAATTATTGAAAACCGAGGTTTGGAATTGGAATTTGAAAGCGGTGATTTCTTAAACCGACTTCAAGTTGCAAGTGCAATTTCCATCATCTTATGGATTGTGTTTTTCGCTGGACTCGTTCTACTCTACCGCAAAAAGAAACTCTTTATTTACTTCACGATGGTTCCACTGGCTCTCTACCTTGGAATGAGTATATTCTACCTAAGTTTCACCTATTTCGCGCAAGACACAACGATGTTCGATAAAATTGCCTTGCTTGTGTTGGGATTGATTCTAATCATGCATTCCTATTTAATGGGCAATGAACGCAAAGGCGAAAGCATTAGCTTTTTTGGTAAAAGTCAGGAAGAAGATGATTCAAATAGTTTTGAATAGCATCAGGATTTTGTTCGTCGCGGCTTAAAACAACCGTGGCTTTCTTATAATACTCTTCTCGAAGAATCAAACGGTCTTCTACAAAACTGAGCAGTTCCTCTTCGGTCATCCCTACAATCAGAGGGCGCTGTTTCTTAGCATTTACAAGCCTGTGTGTTAATTCCTTTGCCGACCGTTCCATGTAGAACGTTGTACCGGTTTCATTGAGCAAATCCATATTGTTTCCAAAACACGGCATTCCACCGCCTGTTGCAAGAATGAAATCTTCTCTTAAATCAAGTGCTTCAATGTATTCCCGTTCAATTTCACGGAATTGAGATTCTCCATGTTCGGCAAAAATTTCACCAATGGATTTATTATAATGATTTTGAATTTCAATATCTGAATCTATAAAAGGAATATTTAGTCGGGCTGCTATTTTTTTTCCGAGGGTAGATTTACCGCATCCCATAAAACCGACAAGAATTATCCTTTTCATAAGTTCTAAGATAGTAAAAACGGCACAAAAAATGAAACTCTTCGGATGAAAGACCTCTCCTATTCCACTTCAAAAACTTTCTTAACGGTTCCATCTGAGTACAAATAAAACAAAACAGTATTCGGTTTGAATTTGGTTTCCTGACCGTTAACATTAACGATTTTCAGAAGTTCTTTGGGCTCATTTGTAGCGTTGACCAATTGTAAATCGTCGGTTCCAAGCGTCAAACCCCAGATCAGCGTTGCATATTCAGGATGATCGATAAAAGGGTTTCGGTTGTTTTGATAACTGTAATAGATGATATCGTTTCTGTTTCGTTCCCAATCATCAACAGGATCATCGAGGTGCCACTGATAGAGGTCGGAGAGTTTTGCATGAATGGGCGCAGTTGTATTGTTATCTGATGGTATATAATCAACAATCTTTAAATCAGGTTCTCCATTTGCTCCCTCGTAACGCGTGGCCATGTAGAAGATCATTCGAGCGACATCTCCTTTGACCTTATCATTTGGTTTCCACACCCATTCCGAAGCACTAAAATAACTTCCTGTCGCGCCACTTGGATCAATATATTCCATCGAACATTCTGCGAACCACCTGTTTGCTCTCGCCGAGTTGACAGAGATGTCGCAAGGTCGCAAAGCATGCACATCAGTTCCCGGTCCTGCAGCAGTTCCAAAATCTCCATGCGACTTCGCCCAAACGTGTTCCCTATTCCACCCAGCACCAGAATTGTATTCTAAATCGGCATCCAATGACCATCCAGAATAAAGAAGCAATACATTGTTGGGGTTTAAAGTGTCTCGATCGGTTTCTTTGAGAATATCCCAAACGTCTGTTCCGTTACTTGAATAAGGAAACTCGACATGGTCTTTAATAATAAGGTTAAGCTTGGTTTTAAGACTGTCTCCAGAGAATCCTTGAGCCGAATCATAGTATCCAGGGGGAATTTGTCCAAAGGAAACTGAAGCAACAAGCAGCGAAATTGATAGTGAAAGTTCTCTCATTAAGACCAAAGGTAATCAATTTGGAAGGAGCGACCTCCAAACTAAAAAATGGAAATAGCCATAACTACTCCTCGCTTAAAGCAAAATCGGCCACTATTTTTAACGAAGTCCAATCAAAAAGAAATACAAACCTCAGAATCTACTACTTTCGTTAAATGATTTTAGACTTACAATCCCCATTATGATAGATTTACCTCATGTTGAGAATCAAATTCGCTATGTCACAAATTTTCAGGACCTCGTTTCCACGGCTTTTCAAGGAGACAATAATGCGAATTGTTGGACACGTGACTTAGTAGGTGATTTTTCTGAAATCGTAAACCGGATAGAACTAAGTGGAAATATTGCAGAAATTGGCACAGAGGAGCTTCTAGAACTTCAGTTGAGTGAACAGGGGCAGCTTGCTCGTGAAGTTCTGTTAAATGACATGAAAGTCCTAAAAGAGCATGGCGCGTCTCCAGTCCTCAATCTGATCAAGTACTATGACAGAGATGATAGCTATCCGTTTTTTCCAACCGATGTTTATTCATTTCATGTGGACCGCTCTCCTATTGCAACCGATACATTTTTATGTACATATTATGGTGCGTCGAGTGAAATAGTGCCAAATGCAGAAGCTACTCAAAAAGTGCTTGTTCCTGAAATTCGACATGAACTCAAAAAACTATACGATGCACCCGATAAAGAATTTGAATCCTTTTTAAGTGAATATTTCTTTGATCTTCACTATCAAGCTCAACCCAACGCGAGTATTATCAGCCTTGGGGTAGGTCATTTATGGAGGCTAGCGGTTGACCATCCTGAAAGTGAAGTTCTACCTTGTCTTCACCGGGCACCAAAGGAGAAAACAGGAGAAAACCGGTTGCTGCTGATTTGTTGAAATCACTCAGGTAAGCTTTTCCGGATCATTAAAGTGACCATTGGCAAAACAGGGCAAGTCTTATCAAGCGGATATTTTCTCTAGTACATTTGACATCTCTGCAAATGCTTTCTTTTGTGATCCGATTAGTAAAGCGTTCTTTATAAGCGCCAATTGGTTTTTAGCGGCTGTTAGGCAAAGTGTTTTTTTCATATTTGTTATGGATTATTATTATTGCTAATCCAAAAACAACAGCCGCTACAATTAAAATTGTACTTATTAATCCGCTTACTCCGAATGACATACGGATTAAGATTGTTGAAACTACAAAACCAGAATTTCTTATTATTACGTGAAATTTATCTGTGTAAAAGAAGGAAATCAACAGAAGAACGACATCCACTAATATCAGAACGGTAAAAAATTCGTCAAAGAATAAATTATTAATCGTTTCAAAACTAGGCAACTTGTTTGAAGTAAAAGAAATATCTGATGTCCAATTAAAAAATGTAACCAAAGCCATTGTAAAAAATATTGGAACTAAAACAACGGCAATTATTTTCTTTCTACGAATGAATCTATCAATTTTTAATTTATTGTCCTTTTGTTGTGTTGATTTTTGTATTCCTTGTTTTTGAAACTGGAAAATCAGATAGAAAAGAATAACTGAAGCCAAGATATCATAGGTAAATTGCAAATCTCCTTTTATTTCAAACCAATCTGATGACAGTTCAAGCGCAGATAAATCTTTAAATAATTTTCGAATAATTATAAGTGTTATAATTTCATACTGTTTAGTTATGTAGGTGGTAAATGATTTTGATAAGTAATAGATTAATAAGTAAACTTCATAAATAAGTATAAACGAGAATGGGGTGTAAATTGCCGATATCGGATTTTTAAATAATTCCGATTCTAAAGACAAATTTACTATACCAAATTTTGATAAGTAAATTAAAATTAAGTGGATAAAAAAGCCAAATAACGCAACATATAGTATTGTTTTTTCAATCCGCTGTTTGGCGTATTCAGATAGAAAAATTTGGTAAAGTTTATTTAATAAATTCATATTCTATT
>JBLHVW010000238.1:0-3802 GCA_047628775.1 Salibacteraceae bacterium
TTGTTGTCTATTTCTTCTTCATCAGATGAGATATCATATTCGTAATAATCATCATCGTAATAATCTTCCTCATCTTCGTATTCGTCGTAATACTCATCGTATTCTGCTCTTCTTAGAATATCTTCGCATCTTCTTTTTTCTTTTTGGGCCAGTTCCAAGCGCTCTGGGTCCTTTTCTTTAATACTTTCATCGGATTTTACTTCACATGAAGTAACAAAAAGGAACACTCCTATAAAGAGACAATTGAGAAGTAGCAAGCTGGTTTTCATAGGCGAATTACAATGTTCGGATGTTGAAGATACAGAAATATTGAGAACCAAAAAAAGGGAAAAGGAAATAACTTGAAAATCAATTCATGCTATTTACTTTTCCCTCAATAAGACCGATGTGTTTTAAAGTACAGTTATGCTGTCAATAGAATCACCTTCGCTAATTTGATCAATTACATCAAGACCGTCAACAACTTTACCGAAGCAAGTGTGACCTCCATCTAAATGCGCAGTATTGTTTCTAGAGTGACAAACAAAAAATTGCGATCCTCCAGTGTTTTTTCCAGCATGAGCCATTGAAAGAACTCCTTTCTCGTGGTGTTGATTTCCTCCGTCAACTTCACAGTCAATTTGGTAACCAGGCCCACCTGTTCCTGCCATTCCTTCAGCACCATCTCTTGAATTCGGGCACCCGCCCTGAATAACGAAATCAGGCAACACTCTGTGCCATTTCAATCCGTCATAATATCCTTCTTTCGCCAATTTAGTGAAATTAGCTACTGTTTTCGGAGCATCAGTGTCGTAGAATTCGACCTTCATGTCTCCTTTATTTGTTTTAATAATTGCTTCCATAAAATTCAATTTTTGTAAAGATAACTTCTTGCCTTTATTATTCAAGGCAACTTAAGTACATTTGTTCAATGAAATCAATGACAATTAATAGAAAGGAATCAGGACTGTTTTCTGAACAGCAAATCAAAATGGTCTATGATCAAGAATTTTATTCAGATTTTATGAATAAACCTTTCGAAATTGATGCCTTTGAAGATCAAATAAAATCAAAGGGAGAATCGTTTGATAATGAGTCGAGAAAGGTGCTTAAGGATGCATTGATTCAACAAAATGCTGCTTTGAATTTAAGTGAAGCTTCTCAAACCAACCTGGATGCATTGGTGGATGAAAATACCTTCACGATAACGACGGGACATCAATTGTCTTTGTTTACAGGTCCGCTTTATTTTGTTGTGAAAATTCTTCATGTGATTAAAATGTGTGAAGAGCTTAAAGTAAAGTATCCAAATAAAAATTTCGTTCCGGTATATTGGATGGCCACAGAAGATCATGATTTTGAAGAGATTCAATCGTGCAACTTGTTCAACCAAAAAATCACTTGGGAAAGCGACCAAAAAGGACCCGTTGGCCGATTTGATGTTGATAGCTTTGAAGAAGTAAGAGAAAAACTGATGGATTTGTTTTCAAATCATCCGGATTCAGAGGTGTCGAAAATTATAGATGCATACAGCGGTAAGGACTTTGCTGAAATGACTCGAAACATGGTCAATGAAATCTTCGGAGACAAGGGTTTGTTGATTGTCGATGGAGATGATCGTGTCTTAAAAAGCAGTTTCGTTCCAGTAATGGTAAAAGAAATTGAAGAGCAATTTTCATTCAATCAAGTTTCTTTAACGAATGAAAAGTTAGAGAAAGTAGACGCAAAATTACAGGTGACTTCAAGAGAAATTAATCTCTTTTATATTGAAAAAGGAATCCGCCAACGGGTTGAAATGGTGGATGGTAAATTCATTATTGAAGGAATTGGAGAATACAGCCAAGAAGCTATAATCAAAGAAATTAATGCAAATCCAGAACGATTCTCACCCAACGTGATTCTTCGTCCTGTTTACCAAGAGGTTATTTTGCCCAACTTAGCATATATCGGTGGAGCAGGGGAAATTTCATACTGGCTGCAACTCAAAGGTGTTTTTGATGCCTTGCAATTGCCTTACCCTTTGATTCAAGTTCGGAATTCAGTTATATGGTTGGATAATGCTTTAGTTGGGAAATTGGAAAAATTCGAATTTGAGGTAACAGACATCTTTAAAGACCTCGATGCGTGGAAAAAAGAATTTGTGCAGGACAATGCCGGTGATGAATTGGACTTTACCTTACTTGATGAACAATTAAAGGCCTTAACGGACACCTTGAAAAACACAATTCTTGGGCTTGATCTAAGCAAAGGGCAGTTTGCCGATGCAGAAATCGCGAAATTATCAAAGCAAATTGATGGAGTCAAATCCAAGGCAATTAAGATGTCGAAAGGAAAGCACGAGCAGGTTATGAAGGCCATGGATCAAATTAAATCGAAACTTTTCCCAAACAATGGATTGCAAGAACGCTCTGTTAATTTCTTCCAATTCTGTGCAGACGGTAAGGTTTCGGCCCATGTAAACGATCTATATACTATGCTAGATCCTTTTGAAAAGGACTTAATTCTCTTACTTGCTGAATAAGCTTGAAATATTCCAATAGATCTAACGTTTGTTAAGCAACAATTATACAATGCACAAATTACTGTTACTTATTTTCCTATGTTTTACTAGTTTGACTTTCGCGCAGACAACTGTCGTGACCGGTCGTTGTGTCGATAAGAGAGGGAAAATTCTTCCAAATGTTCTCGTTTCAGCGAAGAATAGCGTGAATCAAGATTTGAACTTAACCGATAAAAACGGTCGGTTTGAGATCAGCTTCTTCAATCAGTTTGGGACTACGCTCTATTTCGAATTGGATATGAAAGACCGATTGAAGTACCCTGTGAGTTTTAACAAAGAGGATACAATCGACATCGGCGACTTTCGATTTCCATATCAAGTGGAAGGTCCGATTGTCGTGAATCATGCCGTCGAAAACCCACTTGAACTTGAGAAATTAGAGTATGTCGATCTTCAGTTAATACCAATGAATGGTGGGGTTGAGAGACTTCTTGCATTAACCACTGCTGCTTCTTCCAACAATGAATTAACAAGTAACTACAACGTAAGAGGTGGATCGTACGATGAAAACCTCGTATACGTCAATGGGTTCAATATTTACCGACCGTTTTTAACACGATCTGGACAACAGGAAGGAATGAGTTTTATAAACTCTGCATTGGTTAGTTCAATACAATTTTCTGGAGGTGGGTTTAGCGCAGAATATGGTGATAAGCTGAGTTCTGTCCTTGATATTACTTACAAAACGCCTGGTGGAAAAAATAAGAAAGATTCATTGGAAGGTTCTGTAATGGCTTCACTTATGGGAGTCGAGGCTCACGTTGGACATGCAGTTTCAAACAGATTGAATTATTTGGTGGGTGCACGTTACCGTTCCAATGGTTATTTGTTGAATTCCCTTCCAACGAAAGGTTCTTATAACCCGGTGTTTTGGGATGCGCAATTACTTGTGAATTATAAAATAACAGAACGATTGACTTGGTCAACGATAGGACATTTTTCATCGAACGATTACCGATTCGCACCAGAAACGGCACGAACAGATTTCGGAACAGCGAACGAGGCGTATTCATTTACAATTTACTTTGATGGGGAAGAGAAGACGCGCTTCCAGACGATGATGGGAGGAACAGCTTTGAAATATGAAACGATCGACGAGAAGTCGCATTTGGAGTTGTACGCTACTGTTTTTAATACTGATGAACGCGAGTCTTTCGATATTCAAGGCCAGTATTTCATCAATGAATTGGAAACAGATCCATCGAAAGAAGAATTCGGCGACTCTATTGCCGTTTTAGGAGTTGGAACCTTCTTAAATCATGC
>JBLHVW010000239.1:0-3722 GCA_047628775.1 Salibacteraceae bacterium
GCAATTTGAATTCCGTAGGCACCCACTTCAGTCGATGCAATTGCAGGAGTGCTTTCTTCGGTGCTATTTGGCGTTACGGAAGGCGTTGTTTTTCTAAACGCTATTCCCGGATGGTTTTTTTCAATGGTTTCTCTAAACGCTCGGAAAATGGCCGAAGCCAAAATTTCTTGACCGTAATTAGAGTTCAAATAATTGGCTTCTTTTTCATTGGTTACAAAGCCGCACTCGACAAGAACGCTTGGCATGTTCGTGAATTTTAAAACTTGAAGTGAATGTTGAAGGTCTTTTTCGTCTTTAACACCACGCGATTTTCGTCCTGCTCGACTGGAGAACTGCTTTTCGATTGCTCTTCCAAAAGCCACAGACTTTTCCAAACTCATTGAGTGCACATGGGTTTCCGTTCCACGAACTGACTTTCGTTCGTTTCCGTTGCAATGAACACTGATAAAATAGTCTGCATTGTTCTCATTTGCCGTGTTAACGCGCTCGTCCAAAGACGGAAAAGTATCATCTGTGCGCGTGTAAATCACGTTTACATTTTGCAAGTACTTCTCAATATACCCGCCCAAATACATGGCGATTTTTAAGTTTAAGGTTTTCTCAGGAAGTAAAGTTGAACTTCCAGAAAGATGTCCAGGATCTGTTCCGCCGTGTCCAGGATCAATCACAATGGTCACCTCCTTGTTTTGAGCAAAAATTGAGGTTGACAGTAAAAGACAAAACCCAAGAAATAAGTACGCAATTTTCATGATGCAAATTTACAACAGATAGTTTTTTGTTTTAGTCCGATGCAAAAAGCTTTCCAATAGTTAATTGTTGATACAGTTTACGGTTGTTGCTGAAATGGATAGTAGATCGCTACGCTATTGGATTTAGGATTGTTTCAGTTTAGGAATACATCCAATATCCAAATATGACCTCGCGACACGTATGTAGTCGAAACCCGAAACGAATTAAACCGTCATCTTCAACCTGAAACGGTATTCCAATTACTTTTTCGTTAATTTGCGAGGATTAGTTAATTGTTGAATTCTTACCGATGAAATCAAATACCATTGCTCTTCTTGAAATTGGTGGCTCACACGATGAATGTTTGCTCAGTCAAATGCATGCTATTAAGTCAACGGGGAGGAAAATACTTCTGATTACGTTTACGGAAATTTTAGAACGAAACCCAGAATTTAATAATTATATCGATGACACGCTTTTTGTTGACATGTCTGGAAGCAAGAGAGAAAGGGCAAAGGAGGTTTCTAGAATTTGGAAAAAGATCAAAGCCTCGAAATGTGAAAAGGTAGTTCTTAACACAGCCGAAGGAAATTTGATTCGATTTCTATGTTTGAAAGCACTGTTTAGCAAAATTGAGTTTATTGGGATTGTGCACTCTACGCGAAAATTTGAAAGGAGTTTCACGCAAAGCATAATCAACAAGAAGGTTAAAAAGTACTTTTTACTAAGTGAGAATTTATTGAGTTCAATTTCGCCTCCTGCTAAAATTAAGGTCGATTATTTTTATCCGCTTCGTTTTCCAAAGAATGATGTTGTTCTTGAAAAAAAGCAAAAAACAGTAGTAATTATTGGCGGAGTAGAGCGCCGAAGAAAAGACTTGGATGGTTTTGTTGAAATAGCGCAGCAAGTAGAACGCGACGATGTTCAATTTATATTTTTAGGGAAAAGCGACCCGACCTTGGAGGACGTAAAAGACTTTCAAGCAGCGGTAATAGATAAAGGCCTAAAAGATAAAGTTAAAACCTATGATCATTTTGTGTCGCAATCGGATTTTATCGCGCAAATTCAAAATGCAGATTTGATATTACCAATTGTACACCCCAACACCAGAAGTGCTGAGGAATACTTTAAATCCAGAATATCTGGAGCAATGAGCGTTTCATTCGGGTATAAAATTCCGATGATGTTGCATCAAGGTTATGCGGAAATTGAAGAAATGAAAGTCGCGAGCTTTTATTACAACATGGAAAACTTCGGCAAGAAGTTGGATCAAGCTCTAGACAATATTGAAACGAAAAGAGCGGAAATGTTAGCGCACCCCAATTATAGAGTGGAATTTCAAGAAGAGAAGTATTTAGACTTTCTTTTTTTCTGATTCGACTCTTACTTTAAGCGCTTCATTCATTGCTTTGAATCCACTTTGGGTTTGTTTTCCGATCATTTTCAGAATCACCCCGGTGAACACTCCGCTAAATTGTTCGCCGTGAATAAAACGAGTGTTTTCAGCATCTATTTTTTCTAAAATGAAGTAATGTTCACCGTCAAAAAGTCCATTAACGAACATCTTTCCTTTCCACCTGAACTCTTGGTTGGCTCTGTTAACAAGAACAATGGGCTGAAATGACATCGGTTTTTTTCCTTCGAGCTGAATTGTTGTTGCTAACTTTTCTCCAACAATAGCCGAACCTGTAATCGTCTTGACAAATGGATTCCAATTTGGATACTCTTTGTGGTTCATTAATGTGCTCCAAACCTTCTCAAGTGGTGCGTTAACTTCTATTGCCGTTTCTATTTTTTTCATAGTTCCTTTAATTAAATTGATACCACAAATTTCAGGATTTCATACCGCTCAAGAGTAGCATTATGCGCCAACAACTTGACATTTGACGCCAAACTGATTTTCTATATATTTGAAGCATGGCATTTAACGGAAGGTTTTTACTCAATATGGCGCATCACGCAACCAAGCAGGGTGGAGACTTAAACAAGATGATCGGAATTACAGGGAAATCAATTGAGGAACTAAATGAAGAAAGTTGTGTCGTGGATGACTTGACTTATAATAAGTTCGTTGAGTTGGCGGTAAGTATTTCAGGAGATGAATATTTAGGATTGCATGCGGGCGAAAACCTAAACCTGACTGCAGCTGGATTGATTGTACAGCTTACGCAAACCAGTGAAACCGTTAAGCAAGCGATTGAACTTTGTTGTGAATATGCCAATTTAGGATGCAACGCTTTGCCTTTGAGTCTTGTGAAATCGGGTGATGTGTATAGGGTTATTCTAACACCAAACCAATTGTGGAAAAACCAATCAGCCGTTGCTTTTCAACACACTACGGAGGGCGTTCTTGCTTTCACGATAAAAGAGTACAGCTCCTTGACAAGAATGCAACACCACCCCGTTGCTGTTCATTTGACTTGGTCCAAACCATCGAATAAGGATATTTCAGAATACGAAAGGGTGTTTGGGTGTTCGGTTCTTTTTAATCTAGATGAAATTGCTATCGTTCTTAAAGAAGAGCAAGTAGAGGAGAAGGTAGTGACATCCAATTACGATTTACTGAAAGTATTAATCACTCATGCAGCAGAGAAATCGGCGCAAATTAGCAAGACCTTGGGGTTTGTTTCTTTGGTTAAACAATCGATGCTCAATTTAATAAAGCCGGAATTCCCATCTGTAGATCAAGTCGCGGGCCATCTTAATGTTAGCTCGAGAACACTTCAGCGAAAATTAAAAGAAGAAGGAAAAACGTATAAGGAATTGATTGATGAATTGCGGTTGGATTTTGCACTTGGTTATTTGAACCAACCAGAATTGCAGATTTCAGAAATAGCTTACTTACTCAGTTATGCAGATGCGAGTGCCTTTAACCGTTCTTTTAAACGGTGGACGGGAAAAACACCGAGTGAGCATAGGCAAGCACTTTAACTCAGTTTTTGAGTCGCGAAATAATCTTGAAGAATTTTCGCTTTTGCTTTTCCAACGGCTTC
>JBLHVW010000240.1:0-3709 GCA_047628775.1 Salibacteraceae bacterium
AACTTCAAGGAACGCGCGATTACTCGGCATTTTTAACCGTTCCTAAAGCAATTGAATTTCTCAATGAAAACAATTGGGAAGAAGTTTCAAAACAAGCGAAGCAACTCATTTTAGACAACTACAAAGATCTTTGCGACCTTTTCGGAACAGAACCAATTTGTCCAGTCACTTCAGAGTTCTTGGGTCAAATTTGCAGCGTTCCTGTTAACATTAGCAGTGTAGCAGAATTGAAAAATACCTTGTTTCAGAAATACAAAATTGAGATTCCAGTTTTCCAATTGAGTGACATGGTTTTCATGCGTTTATCAGCTCAGGCTTACGTTTCACAAGAAGATGTGGATTATTTGAAGGACGCTATTCGCGAGATTAAGGAAACCACGGATATTATTCGGTAAACACCCTAAATGAAAATTTCAGTCGTTTTCTGGTCAGCGTCCGCTTTGATTTTTGGAATCCCTTTTTTTGTTGAAAGTGGAATCATCGTTATTTTAATCGTACTAGCGAGTTTTCTGTTTGGCCTCAAGTATTTGATAGAGGATAGAAGAGAATTAAAATCGGCAACCTCCTATTTGGAAAAGGCTTCTTTCGCTTATTGCTAAAATCGTTTTATTCATGATTCTATATTGTATTTCTCAAGAATTTTTAAAAGATTTTAAGCTGCCCCCTTTTTCAGGTCTATACATGGCGCCATTCATCGCTGAATACTTTACTCAAAACTATCAAAACTTCAACAACTCGTTTAGATCTTATACATCCGGCATTAAACTTCCTGGAAGAGGCCAAGAAATAATCCATTGGAAAAATGTTGAGGAACTATCTTTTGTAGACACCACAATCACCGTAAAAGCGGGGCAAAACGAAAATCAATACCACATTAAAGCAGAAGACAAAGAGGATTTCGATCGAATCATTGCGACATGGAAAAATCAAACGCTTGAAGACCTTGAATAAATATTATGGATCACAATTCTAAGTGACTAAAAGTGAGCCTTCCTTTTTTCCGTATCTTTGCCCTCAAAACCACCAAATGAAAGCTACTACCCTATTACTAGCACTATTGTTATCGTCGCAATCATGGTCTCAACAAACCAACGAAAATGTTGATATCGGTGCGACAAACAGAACTTATGTTCAATACCTACCCACAGGATTTAACCCAGCCACGGAATCACTTCCAGTAGTGTTTTGCTTGCACGGAATCGGAGATGTTTCTACGAATATGTCAGGCATTGGATTCAATCAAATTGGAGATACGGCTCGTTTTATCTCAGTCTACCCGCAAGGATTGACGAACGTCTTTGGTCAGACGTCCTGGAACAATGGAACGTTACTTTCATCAACGGCAAATGATATCGATTTCTTTCATGCAATGATTAACGATATGATTTTGAATCACAATGCTGATCCAAGTAGGATCTACGTTTCTGGATTTTCAATGGGAAGTATCATGTCGTATAAATTGGCCTGTGAAATGAACAACCGAATTGCCGCAATTGGAACAATGTCTGGAACAATGTCAACCGAAGATTTGACAAATTGTGTTCCTACTTATGTAACACCTGTGATTCACTTTCACGGAACAGCGGACGCTACAATTCCCTTCGACACAGGAGCTTTGCCTTCATTGGAATTGGTCCCTGCAACAATTAACTTTTGGGTGAATGCGCACGGTTGTGCAGCAACGTCTGATTCGACTCAAATCTTTGACTCCGCTGCGGATGGTTATACCGTAGATCGTTTTGTTTACCAAAATTGTACGCCGTTGGAATCGGTTGAATTTTGGAGAATAAACGGCGGAGATCACGAATATTTCTACCAGCCCAACAACGACTTTACAGAATCCATTGAGATTTGGAAATTCTTCAACAAATGGACGCATTCTAACCCGGCACAAGCGGGATTGGAAACATTAACAGCAAAAGGAATTGCAATTTCTCCGAACCCAACGGAAGGTATCATTGAAGTAACGACAAAAGAAATAGATGTACTCGAAGTGTATTCGACAGCAGGGAAGCTCCTTCATTCGCAAGCAGTGAGTGCAGGAACAACTGCAATAGATTTGAGCGAATTAAGCGCTGGTATTTACGTTGTGAAATTGAATTCACTTCCTGAAGTTTCAGAGCGAATAGTGGTTCAATAAATCGTTGAATTCCTTTTCGTTAGAAGGTATAAAACCTTCAACTTCGTACAAAAGTAAATCTTGAATTCGCAGTATTTCTGGGTATTGAACCGCATCTACTGTATGGAACCTTGCTTTGCTTCCTATGATTTGAATTTCATCAAATTGGCGGTTATTATTGATTCGGAAGAAAACCTTATCGTTGGAAATTTTTCTGTATTGAGGAAAGTCGGTAACTTTGTCTGACATAATACGAAATTAGAGAATGTTCACGAATAAAACACACGAGGAGGCGACCAGCAAGTTGAAAGAAGGTCACATCGATGAAGCTATCGAACTCTACACCAAGGCTTTGAATGAAGCTCCAGATGATTATAATATTATCTCAGATCGCGGTGTGGCGTATTTGCACAAAAACGATAAGCTTCGTTGTTTTGGTGATTTTAACCGAGCGATTCAATTGCAGCCGAATTATTCCTACCGATATGCTTCCAGAGCCTATGCCAAAAAGCACTTTGGTGATATAGAGGGCGCCGTTGCGGACTATGAAAAAGCGGTTGAACTAGACCCTGAAGATGCAGTCGCTCAAAATAATTTGGGTATGTTGCTCGAAGAAATGGGATACAAAAAGCAATCGGAAAAACGCTTTGCTCGCGCGGATAAATTATCGGAACAAGAAAATGGTTTACTGAACGTGATGGAGGGTTTGGAAGCAAGCGAAAAGGCTGTTGAAGCTCCAATTCAAGAAACACCAATCGAAGATCTTTCGCCGTCGGATAAAGACTCGGACAAAACAAAAACAAGTTCAAAAGAATTCAAGAAAGTATTTACTTCGAAGAATCAATTCAAAGAATTTATACGGTTTATTAGAAACGGATTTAAGATCAAATGACAAAAGCAAACAAGGCCAAATACATCGTTGAAGAATTGGAGAAATTGTATCCTGAAACACCAATTCCATTAGACCATAAGGATTCATACACTTTACTTATCGCTGTTCTGCTTTCGGCGCAATGCACGGACAAACGTGTGAATCTGATCACTCCTACCCTATTCAATTTGGCCGACAATCCATTTGACATGATCAAATTAACGGTCGATGAAATTCGAGAAATCATTCGCCCTTGTGGACTTTCACCAAAAAAATCTCAAGCGATATTTACGTTATCTGGAATGCTGATTGAAAAATACGGCGGTGAAGTTCCAGCTTCGTTTGAACAGTTGGAAGAATTGCCCGGTGTTGGTCATAAAACGGCTTCTGTTGTCATGGCTCAAGCTTTTGGTTACCCTGCATTCCCTGTTGATACACATATCCATAGATTACTCACGCGTTGGGGAATCACAAGTGGAAAGAATGTTGTTGAAACGGAGAAAGATGGCAAAAAATGGTTCGATGAGGCGCTATGGAATAAGATTCATTTGCAGATTATTTTTTATGGTCGAGAGTATTCTCCATCGAGATCACCAAAGTTTGATGTTGATTTTATAACTCGGGAGATTGGAACAGCGAAGGCTTTGAAGGAGTTGGGGTAGGTTTTATAAGATGAGTATAAACAATTGATTGGCTTTGTTGTTTGTATGTGTAAGTTA
>JBLHVW010000241.1:0-3647 GCA_047628775.1 Salibacteraceae bacterium
CCCCCTAAATTTTAGGGGGTAAAATTGAAAAATAGATACTTTTACACGCAAACACCATTTTAAAACGCATTATTTAAAGGTTTTTTATAAAAAAGCGGCTCAATTAAGATTTTTTGAGCTGCACATTGAAGGCTAATTGTCAAATTCGAATGCTGTATACAAAGTGTTTCAAATATTGAAAGGGTTCGAAAATTCTGGATTCTGAGTGAAAGTAGAATCTGTAAGCGTCTTTAAAAAAAGAATGATGCACTCTTTTTCATAATCCTTCAATTTCATTCCGCCTTTATGCACAAATTGCATTTTAGAATCAATCGTGTAACTCGCGCGCAGCCCGTTGTTGTAAAATTCAATAACTTCTTCCAAAGTTTCAAATCTACCATCATGCATGTATGGAGCTGTGAAAAGTAAATTCCGCAATGAAGGGATTTTGAATTTTCCATAATCAGATTCATTATTGGTAATCGCTCCAAATCCCTTATCAGAAAATTGATCAGAGTTAATTGCAACGTCCAATCCATTGTTACTCATTTGTCCAGTAGTTCCAACTGCATTGGCATCCGTCGTATGGCAATGCAGGCAATCGCCCTTCGTTTGGTCATTCATTAATTCGAATCCTTTGTATTCCATTTTTGACAAATACTTTCCCCCTTGTAAGACTTTATCAAATTTTGAGTTTGCCGAAATTAAAGTTCGTTCAAATTGTGCAATAGCCTTTGTAATAAGAACACTGTCAATTTTTGTAGTTCCAAAAACTTCTTTAAATTTTTCACGATAGAACTTCTGTTTATGAAGTCGTCTTGAAGCTTCTTTCCAGTTTAAACCCATTTCATCATGCGCACTAACGGGTTGAAAAGCCTGACCTTCAATTGAGTTCGCTCTTCCATCCCAAAACAAACGTGGCAACCAAGCCAAATTGAATAACCCAGGCGTATTACGTTTCATGGTCACCCCATGAACACCACTACTAAATCGTTTCGTATCAGAAAAAGCACGAGCCTGTTGGTGACATGTTGCACAGGACATTGACTGATCAAAACTCAAAATTGAATCGTAAAATAAATAACGGCCTAGATTAGCACCTTCAATTGTGACCGTATTGGCTTCGTTTGTTGGCATTTTAGGAAAAGCTCGAAGCTCAGTAAAAGCATAAGGAGTAAGCCTACCCGCGTCTTTTCCATTGATGAATGCGAAAGTCGACCCAATTCCTAGAAATAGAAAAATAAATTTCTGCAAGTCAGTTAATTTTGTACCTGAACCTTAAAGGATTCTGTCTTGATATTGGTTTTTACTTTTAGAAAATACTGACCGGAGGGCAAGTCACTTACATCTATAAAAAACTTTGTCGGTACGTTTTCAAAATGCTTGACGACTTTACCTTCGGCGTTCCTTAAGATCATTCTTTCTATAATGTGATAATCATCAATTTTGGCTGCTTCTATGTAAATTTTATCATTTGATGGATTTGGACCAACCGTGAGGTACGAGGAATTTTCTATTTCCTTAACAGTATGAACCCAAGTCTCTTGCGCCATCATATTATCAATCATCCATCCTTCATGTTCTTCACCAGCAAACCCAGTACTAATCGAATCTGAAAAATGTGAAAATCTAAAATAGATCGTATCTGGAAATTGAATTAGCCATGAAAGATCATAGCACAGCCAAATATTTCTCCAATTTGTATCAGTCCCTACAAATCCTTCCTGACCTAGGGCACCACCAACAGCTCCTACATTGGCTAAATCATAACCGTAAAAATTATAGACATAAGGATTCGAAAATGCGCTTTCCCAACTTACTCCATTATCCATTGAAGTTTCAACAAGCCCTCCATCCCACACTGAATCAAAATCAATTTTCTGATTCCATTGAAACGCAAAGACTCCCCAATTTCCCCAATCATTGAATACTTTTGCAGTAAATCGAGATGTATCATTTGTTGGATAATTGTTGATTGTATCAGTGACAATAACATTTGGAACAGTTGACGCCGTTGAGAAAATTATTTTTTGAGGCGGGCCAATTTGCCAAACATTCATCGAGTCAACGGTATCAATCTCAATTATGACAGCGTTTAAATACGAAGTATCTGCACCATCAAAGTATTGATACCGCGTAGCTTGAGCGGAAGCAGAAAAAGATGCTACAGCAACAAGTAATGCTAGTAGTGTTTTCATAGTGTTTGGTTTGTTATGAAGGTAACGATTCTCAACAATAAGTTGATACGTAAAATTACGTGGTTACCGTATTAATTCCTTTAACGAAACCACCTTCTAGGACGCTTATTCGCAACTATTTTCTCCGCTATAATATTAACAACAGCATTATCTAAAATCTATTTCTTGTTTCTAATAGCCACTTCAATTGCTTTCTCCGCCCAAATCTTTAATTCACCTCTATTCTCTAAAACATCAACTGGAACTTCCCAGTAGGGCATTCCTTTAGTACTCGGCTTTGTTCGGTATGGCTCCATTTCTTTTGCTTCGTAATCCAATTGATTGGATTGATCCACGCGAAATCGAAAAACACCTTTCACAATAGGAGTACGCATAATTCCACCCATAAAAAAACCGACGCTTCCAACCATTTTTTTTGTGTCGAAACCTCCAATTGGTTCCAGTTGCTCTTTAACAAATTCAAAACAAGCTGCCTTTACTGCCACAGTATCAATTTTAGAGTTAATTTTAGAGTTAAACTAGGGAAATTATCAGATGCTCAACTCTGTACAATTGAATCTCCATATTAAATTGGAATTGTATATTTAATGAGAATTTTGAGGAACCTAACTGAACTATAATGACAGAAAGAGCATTTTATAAAAAGGCGTACCAACTTATTTTTAAAGAAGGTCAAACACACCAACAGGTTTATGACGAACACGTTAAAGAAAGTCAATTAGGACCAGAAACTGTCGCTAGAGCTGTATCTATGGTTCCTTCAAAAGCGAAAAATGAGAGTCTTAAACCCTTCTGGATGGTATTTATTGTTTTAGTAATTGCTATGGCCGGATTGAGACTTATGACCTTGTTTCAATACAATCAAATCGCAGATGGTACAATGTGGAATTTAATTTTCGCAGGTTTAGTAATTGTTATTGTTCCACTTTTTGGAATTCGCGCAGCGCTTAGTGGCAAGGCTTATTCTTACAGTGGCGCTTCTTTTTTCTCCATGACTGCAATAGTTCGCGGTTTTTTTTTCGATGATTTTGGAACGGATACGACGTACTATATTTACGTAGGAATGGCTGTTGTTCTTTTTGTTTTAGGTGGATTGATTTCAAGAAGGTTGCGCGCTGGATATGCGAAGAAGCTTATAGACCATGAAAAAGAAGATGGCAAAATTGTTAAACGAATCACCTATTCGTTTGATGAATCGAAGAAAATGACGCGTAAAGAAGTCTTAAAAGAAATTTTCTAAAACTTGTAAATTAGTTCTGACATTTGATCTCGATTGAAGAAAGCCTCCAAGCTAGATTGAATTTCAGGTAAATTGATTTCGTCAATTTGACGGTATATCTCTTGAACAGAATCAATTTTGTTATGAATCATAATGCTCTTCCCGAGGTGAAACATCAATTCCATATTACTGTCTAGAGATAAGGCAATGTGACCTTTCAACTGCTCCTTGGCTTTTACAAGTTCATCGCT
>JBLHVW010000242.1:0-3644 GCA_047628775.1 Salibacteraceae bacterium
TTTAATATGAGTTTCATCAAAATTAAAACCTAAATCGGGACTTAAAGGGTACCAAATAGAATCAAACCTAGCATCGTAGATGTTTACGTCGGCAAAAGGGAAAAGTACTACAGGAAACTCAAGCCCTTTAGCCTTGTGAATGGTCATTAACTGTATCGCTTTAGTACCTTCATTTGCAGGGATTGATGTTTTGTCTTTTTTTCTTTCCCAATATTCAAAAAAACTGGTTTTATTAGCTAATGGAGATTGTTCAAATTCAAATACGAAATCCATAAAACTAAAAAGATAGGCGTCCGCATGTTCAAATAGTCGAAATTGGCGAATCATACATTCAAAGCATTCGTAGAGGGCGTAGGATTGTAGTAATTTAAAATCCAATGTAATATTATATTCAGTTAATCGCTTTTCAAATTCTTCTAATGTGGTTTTTAAAAATGAGCTAAAGAAACTATGCTTGTCAATTGTTAAAGAGAGATAATCGTGTAAAAAGTCTAATAAATTAACTTTGGCTTCCTCATCTTGAGGGTACATGGATAATTTCAGAGTGTTTAATAAACATTGAACGAGTTTTGATGATTGAAGTAATAAAGTTTCAGAAGAAATAACAGACACGTCATTGGCCATTAAATAACTTCCAATAGAGATTCCGTCTTTTCTATTTCTTGTTAAAATGCAAATGTCATTTTCTTCAAAACCCTTTGTTTTTAGCTCTTTGATAGTTTCAAGAATACATTCAGCATATGTTTCGCTTTGCGCCTTTTTATTAGCCTTTTCTATAAAGTTCAATCTAATAAAACCGCCTTGTTTGTTATTAAACTCTTGACGATTACCTATCTTATAAAGCGTCTTATGAATTTCATCCCCAAAACAGGCTGAAATAAAAGAAAATAATTGATTGTTGAAATCAATTATTTCTTTTCTACTCCGATAGTTAGTTTCAAGGTTAAGGACGTTTTTTTGAGAAGATGGAAAAGGGTTCTCATCCCCACATAAATTCATGAACTGTTCTGGTAGCCCACCTCGCCAGCGATAAATCGACTGTTTTGCATCTCCTGCTAATAATAAAGATCCCTGAGTGCCGTTGGGTTCAAATTGCGAAATTGCATTTGAAATTAAAGGAGTGAGATTCTCCCATTGCAATTGAGAAGTGTCTTGAAATTCGTCTATAAAGAAGTGTCGATATTTTTCGCCTAGTCGTTCATAAATGAAAGGTACGGGCTGATTTTTAATTTCATTATTTATCAGAGCGTTGAATTCGGAAATTGGCAGGATATTTTTTTCCCTTTTTATCGCTTCAACTTCCCTTTGAACAAGATTAATTACGGATAACGGGTTAATGCTCTTCAGAATGGATTCAAAAAGCCGGAATTCAAAAATTAATGCCTTAGTTGCTTGAAAAGCTTCAACAAAAGTCGATGTTAATTCATCGATTGTATTCGCAATATCTGGAGATCTTTTTAAAGTGGCAGCTGTATAGAGGGGCTTCTCGCCAAAGTTAGAATGCCATACACTTACAAACTTAACGCTATAATCACTGACCTTAAGTTTAAGAAGATATTTTGGAAATGAACTTCTTGTAAAATCCGTATGTTCTAGTCCGCTTTCGTTAATAAGTTGTAGTGTGTCTGCCGTGATTTTTTGAATTTTTTCTGAAACCTCTTTCTTTCGATCCTGCAGCTGCTTTTTAAAACAATCAAAATCATCAAGTGTCTTATTCTTAAGTTTTGCAACATGCGTAGATTCATTTTCTTTAAAAAGAATGCCAGAAGCTGAAACAATGTCCTTAGAAATATCCCAGGATTTATCATCATCTGTTTTTGCGAGTGCATAGTCTAGTAGGGCTTTTGTGATTTTTCGATCCTCGCCGGCTTTATGAATTAGTTGATCTACAGCTTCTGCTAGGAGAGTTGGAGTGTCTAGGCTTACTTCAAAATTAGAAGTGAGTCTTAAGTCCCTTGCAAAGGTTCTAATTAATCTATGATTGAAACTATCAATAGTTTCTACACTGAAGCTTGCATAGTGATGTAATAAATGTTTGACAATTCTAATTGATTGGAGTCTGATTTCCTCAAAAGACAGTTCAAGAGTTTCAGCTATTTGGACAAGCATTTCTGGCGGATTGTTAGCGACCTCAGGACTTGTAAATGACACTAAGTTTTCTAAGATACGTTTCTTCATTTCGGCAACAGCCTTATTTGTGAAGGTAATTGCGAGTAAGTGCTGGTAATACGATTCGTTCTTTGACTTTAGAATACGGCTTATATATGCTTTAACAAGTGTAAATGTCTTCCCACTTCCGGCAGAAGCATTGTAAATTTTAAATGGTGTATTATCTTTCAACTTGACTTTTTTACTAAATTAATCAAAAGTAAGTGGCCGATCCGTTATTATTGGAAATATCTATATGGCTATAAAAATCTTATAAACTCGATAACAGTTTTAAAAAAGGATAATGCTTAACTTTGACATATTAAATTATTTAACCTAAAAACTCACAATATGTCTTTCAAATTACCACAGTTAAATTATGCACACGATGCACTTGAGCCAAATATTGATAGTAGAACAATGGAAATCCATCACGGGAAACACCACCAAGGGTATACCAACAATTTGAACGCAGCAATTGAGGGAACCGATTTAGAAGGAAAATCAATAGAAAATATATTAGCAAATCTTGATATGAACAATAAGGCTGTCCGAAATAACGGGGGTGGTTTTTATAATCACAGTTTGTTTTGGGAGATATTATCGCCTGATGGAGGAGGAGCTCCTAGTGGTGCTTTGGCGGATGCAATTAATGAGGCCTTTGGAAATTTTGATAGTTTTAAAGAACGTTTTGCAGGAGCCGCCAAAACTCAATTTGGATCAGGATGGGCTTGGTTGTGTGTTCATAAAGGAGGGAAGGTTGAAGTTTGTTCAACTCCAAATCAGGATAATTCTCTAATGCCAGGCGTTGGCTGTGGAGGAACCCCTATCCTAGGGTTGGATGTATGGGAGCACGCTTACTATCTGAATTATCAAAATCGCCGTCCCGATTATGTTGAAGCGTTTTTCAATATTATCAATTGGGACGAAGTTTCAGCGCGCTATCATACAAGTAAATAGAGTTTCAGAAGCCTAAAATTAAAAAAGGTGTTTCATCAATATTGATGAAACACCTTTTTTTTGTGAATTAGAGTAAAAGGATTTATTAAAAAAAGAGGAGAATAGAGCATAAGAAAGACTCCTAGTGAGATTTGATTTCAATTGTTGTCACGGTAATCCCGTCACCATGGGAAAACAGGGTTTTATGTGCTACAGATATTTATGACAGATAACTGCGAAAGGGTTAATTCTGTATTACTAACAAGTAACAATTGAAATTACTTTATGCTCATCTCAATTGGTCTAGGAAAAGGAAACGGCTCGCAGAGCGATTTGTTGATAATTAAAGTACTGCGAAGCTCGCCACCCCAAAAGATTATATTTAATAAGAGCGCATAAAAAAAAGGGGAGCCATTGAGGATTTATTGGGAACGGCTCGCAGAGCGATTTGTTGATAATTGAAGTACTGCGAAGCTCGCCACCCCAAAAGATTATATTTAATAAGAGCGCATAAAAAAAGGGAATCTATTGAGGGTTTATTGGAAACGGCTCGCAGA
>JBLHVW010000243.1:0-3442 GCA_047628775.1 Salibacteraceae bacterium
ACTGTTATTACGGCGGAAAGAGGTGCAATTGGCGACGGTGTGCATGTTGTTCCTAAAACGGGCACTTCATTCGTCAATCGATTGATAAAAGACGATGGCGTGGTCTGGAGGGAAAACATTCAAATGTATCTTTTCAAGAATGATATTCCACATCCTGATCTCGTGATAATTACCGGGGGACCTTTCATGCATTTTTCCTTGGCGAAGTGGTTTAAAAACATTTACGGATCAAAAGTGATTCTAGATTACAGAGATCCTTTCGCTATTAATCCAGGCTTTGATAACTCGAAGTTAAAAGTGAGAATCAAATTGTTTTTTGAAAAGCGTTTTAACAAACATGCGCATGCTTTGGTTACTGTAAATGACTATTGTGGGCAGCTCGTTTGTCGTTTTGATGAAAAGCCGAACGCAATTGTTCAAAATGGATACGATGAAACGGTTCAACCGGAATTGAAGAATATTGAATTGAAAAACCCGTCCTTTTCATATACAGGTAAATTTTACTTCGATGCCGCGCCGATTATTGAAGTCATGGAGGAAATGAAATTGCATTTTCATTGCGCTGGACCGGATGAGGTTGCGCCAGCGGAATTTATTCACCCAAATGGATTTGTTGAGTATTCCGAAGCCGTTCAGTTAATCGCTGATCATGATGTTGCAATCATTCAAACGTATGGCGAAGATTTCCAATCAACAACGAAAATTTTCGATTACATCCGATGCAAAAGAGCCATTCTAATTGTGTCTAATAATCACATCGAACGCGGAAGTATTCACGAAGAACTAAAAGGCTATCCAAATTTGTTTTGGGCGGAGAATACGAAAGAATCGATCATCGATGCTGTCGGAAGAATACAACAAACAACGTATTCTGAGCCAGATAAAGAATTTCATTTGAAGTATTCGAGAAAGTTCCAAATGCAGAAACTAGTTGAGCTCATCCAAAAGGTTTTGAAATGAAATCAGTTCAGTCACTCATAAAATACGGAGCATTATTTTATTGCCTAATCAGCTTTCTAAATGCACTGATTCTACCTCCAGCTTATGAACTGAGTATAGATAATTACTTTTTTATTTTTGGCCTTCTTCATTTGGCATTAATCACTTTTAAGAATAAAGAATATACGATTTTAATTCTTGCGTTCGGCTTGTTTTTTGGGTGGTCACTCTTTGTTGATTTCGCAAAGCACGCCGAGGATATGCCAAGCAATTTGCCATATATGCTTTACTTCCTGAAATGGCCAGTTATTCTAGTCACGCTGCTTGAAGCGTCCAGATCAGGTAAGTGGACTGGACAGTATCCGAAAGTAATTGATGGCCTATTTTTAACCTTGTTGGCAGTCAATTTATTAATGCTTTTGAATGTAGGAGGAATAGGTGAAACAGTGCAATTGTTGTACGCTCCTAAAGCCTATACCAATTTCGTTTATTACAATGAATTCGGAACGTTTAGATTGGCTGGAACTCAAATGAATCCAAATGACAATGCCATTCTGTTTTGTTGTTTCTACATCTATTACTTGAGTTTTCGACCAAAAGCGTGGCATTATCCCTTGCTCGCATTGGGGGTAATAATATTGACGCAATCCAGAACAATTTTTTTAGTTACCCTAGCTGTATCAGCTATTGCTGCGATTAAATATTTAAACGTATTCAAGAATAAAAAACAGCTCGCTCTGTTTTTGTTGGGTGGATTTCTAATCGGTGTGGCGATCATATTTTCTTTCCCAAACTTGAGAAGTATGTTTAACGGAGATGCATTGGTGTCATCATCCTTTATGCAGCGAGTATCTAATTTATCGAATGCTTTGGATTCCGACGAATTGACCTTGGTAATTGGAAATGGAGTCATTAAAAATCCACTTTTGGAGTTTGGGGTCTTTATCGATTCAGAGCTCATTGCGGTGCTATTGCAATATGGTTTTGTCGGAATTTTACTTTGGATTTTTGTTTTGATCGCAATTAACATTCACTTCAAGTTCAAAAGTGGTCAAGGTCGATATTGGTTCTTAATTACCATTTTGATTTTGGGAACATCGGTGACGAATTACGCGTTCCTTCACGGAAGTGTCGGGGTAATTCTTACTTTGTTTTTGGGGCTGTCCTGCGCAGGCTCAAGAGAAATTGAATCAAAACCCCAAGAAAAAGTCCAATAAGTGTATACTTGAATAGCGTGAGAAAGGTCTTGCTAGAAGTGTATTTAGAACTCACATAACTCACATTATAGCCTTTACTTAATTCGTTGAATTGTTTTTTCAATTCTGAAACAGGAACGCATCTGTCTGAATAAATCTTAAGTTCGTGTCGCTTGATATTCGATTCTATTAGCGTGTCGGCGTAGGATGATGTTACGTTTCTAAAGAAGATATTGTCTTCTTTAACTAGCGTGTCGGCGCGTAAATGATCAGGCAGTTTAGTACCCATTTCAAATTCATAAACCAGCCAATTGGTTGCTTCTGGTGATTCAGTAAGATAAACAATTGTGCCTGAGAGGAACCCGAAAATTAATCCAGCAAGAACAAACGCTCGCGATTTTAAATGATTCCTCTTCATTGGAGCGGAAATATATTAAATTTGTTGCTATAAATGGCGGCCACCAAACGAATATTATTCCTTGCTGATATTAATTCCGTTCACACAGAACGTTGGGTTAAGAACTTAATTCATAGAGGATATGAAATCGGTCTGTTTTCCTTGAGCGAAAAGAAGACTACTTGGATTGATAGTTTGTCCTGTGAATACCATTGCGTCGGAGTCAATCAAGATAAGATTCGGTCAAAGAAACGATTTTCGAAGCTCGCTTATTTCAGCAGTTTTAAGGAGCTAAAGAGTTTTACCAAAAACTTCAATCCAGAGATTGTTCATGCGCATTATGCTTCTTCGTATGGAATGCTATTAATGCGCTTGAAATTTAAAAATTCGGTTTTATCCCTTTGGGGAAGTGATGTTTATGAGTTTCCGAAAAGAAGTTTCATTCATAAAAAATTATTTCAACGCATCTTAAATAGTGCTCCAATTGTCTGTTCAACATCAAAAGACATGGCAAGAGAGGCGTCCTTGTATGTTAAGAAGGATTTTCACATTACCCCTTTCGGAATCGATACAGATAGGTTCAAGCCAACAGGTGCAAACCATCCAGTATTTACAATTGGAACGGTTAAAACCTTAGAAAAGGTCTACGGTATTGACAGGTTGATTCATTTATTCGATAAATTCCAAAGTCAATTTGAAGGAGAGGTTCAATTGAAAATATTTGGCTCTGGATCTGAACTTGATTCTTTGCAATCACTAGTTAAGGAATTGAAATTGGAGTCTAAAGTTCATTTTAAAGGATTTGTTGAAGATCAAAACTTGATTGAAGCATTCAATTCATTGGATGTTTTTGTTGCCCTCTCAAGACGAGAAAGCTTTGGAGTAGCTGCATTGGAGGCGCAATCATGTG
>JBLHVW010000244.1:0-3363 GCA_047628775.1 Salibacteraceae bacterium
ACCATCCTTTAAAAGATGATCTTGTCCTTTGTAGTCGTCTAAAGTTAAAGGACGCATACGTTCAGCAAGGGGGGAGAGTATACTCATTGTTTGTTTTAGTGGAGTAAAGTTAATAATTAAGGAGTATAAATTCCGAATTATTAATTGTCGGAAGGGTTCTTCGGAAACTGAGACATCACCTTAAACTTACCGCCCAATCTTGACATGATATCCTTCCAAAGTCTGTCGTTCTTTGTGTCGAGAATTGTTTCTTTTTTAATTCCGTTGACTACAATCCACGATTTACCTTCGAGTTCTTCGTTCAGCTGATCTTTCTCCCATCCTGAGTAGCCAATGAAGAATCGGACGCCCTCTGCCTTTGACGGAGAATCATTTAAAATCCCTTTCATGTTTTCAAAACTTCCACCGATAAACAATCCATTTGAAATTGACAATGAGTTCTCAAGTTGATCGCCAAAATCGTGAACATAAAACAAGTTGGACGTATCAACAGGGCCACCAATACTAACTTTAAAGCCTATCTCAGGAAAGTCTTCTACGATTTCTGTCAAGTTGGTCTCAATGAATTTGTTTAAAACGAATCCATAGCTACCATCTTCATTATGATCGCACAGGTATATCACAGAACGAGCAAAGTAGTCGTCAGTGAGGAATGGTTCGGAAATTAGAAGGCTTCCTTTTTCCGGTTGGGCGTTATTTGAAAAGTCGAAATCTATCAAGACACTCTAATATACTAATTTATAAAAAGGCAGGAGGTTTTCTGAGCTCAATTTTAGCATCTTGGAAAAGACTTGATGTTGATCTCATGGTGAACATAAAACTTTTGTTCGTTCCAATTGGTGTCCAATTGAATGATAAGGCCCAGCAATGCATGTCTCTTGTGAGCGTTAAAAGTGAATTGGTAATGTTGAATTCTTTTAGATCTAAATTGGTACGTGTCCCTAGTTTCCAGCGCTTTGTAAAGCTAACATCACCGTTCACCATAAGGGTGTGGATGTTATTGTAGCGCTGGGAATTCTCTGTGGTGATATTCGTATTCGCCGCGAGTGTATAAACATGTGAAAATGAAAGTTTCCAAGGAATATCGAAATCTAAAAAATGTTCTGGGTGCAATAAATAGTATTCATAATCAGCATTCCAATTTTGTTCAATATTGTCAATCGCATTTCCGAGCCGCTCTCTGCCTTGCTTGGAAGTTAGGGTAAAGGTTGTGGCAAATGTGGTTGATTTAAAACGTCCCAATCCTTGATTCGTATTCACAGCATAAGCAATGGTGTCTGCACCGGTTGTTGCATCCCATCCATAAGGTGAAAAGGAGGCTGTCGTTACAAAATTCATCCATTTCGTTGGACTCACTCTCAAGTTTGAAGAAATGTTGGATAGGGGAGTCAAGCTGTCTTCAATATCATAGCTTCCTCTGAACGATAAGGCATCAACAATTCGTGTTTTCTTGAATCCTGTAATCGTGTCCTTTTCTGACTTTCGTTTCAATTCAAATGTGTTATTGAATCCGAAACTTAAGATTTGCTGTGGTCTAATTGAACCAATAGAATACAGGCTACGCTCAAAAGGAGAATAGGTTATCGTGTCAGCGCTAATTGAAGGATCATAGAGAATTGAATTCGTATTGAAATTCGGGCGATAACTGTACGAAAAAGAAGGTGTTAAGACATGGCGCAACAAAGGCTTGTTTTTTCCTACAAAGCGATAATAGCTATAAACTACCGTTGTTAAAGAAGCATTAAGGTTTAGTGTGTGTCCCATTCCGGCTGATTGAATCGTATCAGTAACTACTGAACCGTCAGTGGCATACGTTTTTTCCGTTTGTTGAAAGTTGATTTTATTTCCGTACGAAATCGACGGTGTTAATTTCCATGTATTTTTGAAGAACCCCGTAGTTGTTTGAACTCTCGCTGTTTGATCAAACCCGTTCATGAATTGACTTCCAATTGTTTCGTATTGACCGTCTCTTATCAGCGTATCTTGAAATAAAGCTCTATTCTCTCCCGTAAAGTTGTAGATGACAGCCATTCGCCTTGCCAATTCTCGAAGCGGACTCTTCTTATTGCTTTTAATGAGCTTCTTCAATGGATAGAAGCTGGTTACGTTCACGTTTACAATTGGACTCGTTAAGCTAATGTTTTTTGTTTTTGAATTTTGACTTAACGATAATTTTGCACCCATTGAGATAGGTTTTCCTGGGAAGCTTCTCGACAAGTTAACATCAGATTTTAATGTGCTATTAAAATAATCCTCATTCAAAGGGTCCAAACTGTTTTGCGTATTGTTATCCGAAACAAAATTGATGTTTGAATTAAAATTCCAATACGGATTCGATTTTGGATCTTTTCGATGTGTCCATCTAACCGTCCCCTTTTTGCTGGTTGTATTCGTAGGGAACCCTGCTCTAAATTGCTGATAGCCAAGCTCAAAATTACCGTTAAACTTGTATCTACTAGTATACTGCGTGCTGTTTCTTAAGCCCCAACTACCACGACTGTACAAAGTTCCATACATTGTTGTTTGGAGTTTATCGTTAATCGGGATGTAATACCCTAAATTCTGAAATCCAAATCCAAATGCTGATAAAGGCGTGATCTCTGGGAAAATTAATCCTTGTGTTTTGTCCTCAACTTGCGGGATTATTGCGAATGGAAGTCCAATTGGCGTTGGAACTCCTTTGATCCATAAGTTCATTGGTCCGGAAACAATTCGCTTTTCAGGAACCATAACCGCCTTGGACAATTGAAAATGATAATGTGGATCCGGTAAGTCGCAAGTGGTAAACCGTCCTTTTCTAAAGTGAACCTGATCGTTTGCATGTTTCTTTGCCTTTCCCATGTACAAGAAAATCTCATCTTGAGTAATCGCAACTTCTTCGATAAATGCCTTTTCGGTTGAGAAATTATAACGAACCTTCTGTGCTATGAGTTCTTCCGATCCATCTGTGAAATGTGGAAGTTGGATCATGTTCGAATCCGCATCATAAATATATTCTGCAGCAATTTCATCATTGTCCATATCGATCATAATGTAACCGGCATCCATTTTAACCGTTCCATTGTCGACCACGGCGTTGCCGTAGAGATGAATTTTGTTGTTTTTTAAATCTGCATAGATAGAATCGTCGGCGTTATAAAAGATAGGATCTTCAATGTCTTGACTGTTTAAGTAGAGCGTATCTTGGGCATAACTTAGCTGAGCACTGCACATTATTAACAATGTAGAGCGTATAACTAGATGTATGGAACACTTTTTGAAGACCAATTGTGTCTTATTTTTGTTAGTACCTCAAGAATAACGAAGCAAAACTATTAAAATTACGTTTCAAATGATTGAAAAAGGAAGGAGTTGTCAAAGAAT
>JBLHVW010000245.1:0-3362 GCA_047628775.1 Salibacteraceae bacterium
TCAATGGCTTGTCCAATGGTTGCTGGATGTGCTGCTTTCTTGAAATCATACTTCCCAAATATGAGTATGAAAGAAATTAAAGATGTTTTATTAGAAACAGCTACAGTTTACACAGGTCAATCTGTTGTTAAGCCGGGTGGTGTTTCTCGTGATCCAAATAAAGAATCAGCTACTATGGATTTCGGAAACCTTTCAGTTACAGGTGGGGTGATCAACTTAGCTGCTGCAACTAAAGCTTGTTTGGCAAAAGAAAAATAAAAGAATAATTTATTAGATTTAAGGCCTTCTCAATCCGATAACTATGGTTAGAGGAGGCCTTTTTTATTCCCCATTATGAAACGAATTCTTTTATTTTCACTGTTACTTTTAACACTATCAGCGACGAAACCCGATCCGAAGCTTGAACTCAATAAATTTATGGACGCTTGGCATGCCGCGGCAAGTCAAGCGAACTACGACGGTTATTTCGGCCCTATGGATGAAACCTTTATCTTTTTGGGAACAGCACCAGGTGAACGTTGGAAAAAAGCGGATTTTTCTAAATTCAGTAAACCTTACTTTGATGCTGGAAAAGCTTGGGATTTCAAAGCATCGAATAGAAAATGGATGTTCTCTAAGAATAAGAAAACAGCTTGGTTTGATGAAGACCTAGAAACTTGGATGGAAGGCTGCCGTGGAAGCGGAATCATGCAAAAGAAAAAAGGAAAGTGGGTGATCGTTTATTACAACTTGACTGTCCTTATTGAAAATGAGAAGATCAATGAATTTATTGAATTGAGAAAAGAAGAGATTTCTGAAAAATAATAGATAAAGTATTAAATCTTGTTAGGGTTTTCAAGTCTATCCGACCAAGTACAGTCGATATGGTTAAAAAGAGCGGTTTAATGGAAAATAGAATTGCTTTAGGTTTTCGGTTGGCCTGAAAAAAAATGTAAGGAATCAGGATTTTGGTTCGACTGTAAAAGGAACTAATTTGAATGAGTACTTATACCCTTCTAGATATAAAATCGGCTAATAACAATTCATTAACAGATTAGCGGGAATTAATTTCTACCTTTGAATTAGTATAAAGAACTATTAGTACTAAATTAACTTTCTCTCCATGTTAAAATTTATTACACTCTCCCTATGTCTTGCTTCGACTAATGCTCTTATTTCTCAAAACCAATTCACCATTGAAAATAGCGCTGAAAACACAGCAGTTTTTGATACCGAGAATTCCAAAAGTTTTATATCCCTCTTAAAGTTAAACTCTTTTTTAATTGGACGATTTGATACTAAAGGAATGGACATAGACTCCTACAATTCCTTAAGTTCTAATGATCAAAAGTCCATTTCTATTTTTGTTTCGTGGTCGGGTAGAACTCCACTAACATATCATGATCCCTACTTACCAAATTTTGGAGAGAACATAATTACTATAGATGAAAATGGGTACGAAGGATATGTTTATGAAGCTCCAGATACCATTTGGACGGACTTTGATAATCTTTCTAAAATTACTTTTGAATACTCTGATGGCGAGGGAGATATTTGGAATAGGATAGACCGCGTTAAATTTTGGAAAAATTATTCTGGAAAACAATATCAAGTGCTTTCGTTAACAGGAGAGCGGTTTTTAAGTTTTGATGGATTTTCATACACCTATCCCTTGGAGGCTGTTTTAAATCAAAAATTGACTAATTCATTAGATTCCAATTCCTTGTGGAGTGTTTCAAGAGAAAGAGCTCTGGCAAATTTTGAACTGGTAAAGCTAGGTAATACTGCAAAAAAAGATAAGAAACACGAAATGCACATTCTTCCAAGTAAGTCAATGACTTTGGGCTTTTTTAATTCATCGAATGGACCCAGTCATTTGGATGAAACAAAATGGAATGGAGGCTTCTGCATAAGCGATGGTTTGGGCTATTTCGCCAATCAAAAACCATTTTCTTTGAAATTAGGATTCGATATATTTGAAGACACATCGGCACGAGAGGTGAATCACAATCTGTTTACTGAGGTGTATATGAGATACTTTGATAACAGATACCCTTTATTCAATGAGGATCTGAGTTCTCCTAATTTTGGAGAGCAACTTGTGAGAATCAACGAGGAAGGCGAAGAGGTGTTTGTCTATAGAGAACCGGTTGCAGAATACTATTGGTTGGATTATTCAGGGGCTCAAATATTTGCATCTCAAACTTTTTATAACGATGAAGAGGAGGGAGTTGCGAAGCCTCGTTTAGAAGATTTGTTTTTCACCAAAGATATTGAAGGGAAAAATGAAGTTATTTCTCACATCAAATACACAGAAGTTTTAGATACATATTTTGAATCCTATACTTCTCCAAAATTGCAAGATTTCAAATGGTACACGATTTTCAGGTCTGCTTCAGAAAGTAAAAATTGAATTCTGACAATAAAGATGAAAACGAATTAACGAATAACAGTTATCCAGCCATGAATCTCTTGAACAGGTTCATTTTCGAATAGCGCCTTCACGGAGTAGAAGTAAGTTCCTTCTACAACGGGAGTTCCATTGGTCGTTCTTCCATCCCAGTCAATACTCGAATCGAATGATTTGAAAACCAACTCTCCCCAGCGATTCATAATATATACTTCGATAGGTATGTTACATTCTGTTGTGAAATTTAGTAAATCATTTGATCCATCATTATTTGGTGTGAAAATGTTAATCGGTTTTAATACGCAGAATTCGGGCTCAGGAACAGGTTCGCCAGGAGGAATCTCATTGTACCCGAAGCAAACGTCTGATAGTTTCGTTGTAAAAATATCCTTTCCCTGATTTGGCGTTTGTTGCAATGCATCAAAGGTGATCGTGTCTTCAAAGTAACCAACGACATACAAATTGCAGTCATCATCGACCGTTATTCCATTTCCTCTATCAAATTGTGACGACCCGCCTTGTTTTACCCATCTCCAAACACCAAGAGTGTCAATTCCAGCAATAAACACCTGAACACTATCTCCGTTTGAATCGATTTCATTGACTCCGAACTTGGCGTCACTGCTGAATTGCCCAGTCACGAAAATGTTTCCACTTGAATTGGCTGCTATTGAATTTGCTCGATCGCTTCCTTTCTTTGAACCTGCTTTGCTGGCCCATCCCCATGCTCCATCTTTGGATAGTTTTGCAACAAAAATATCTCGCCCACCAGGTCCACCATAATTGTTTAATAATTGAGTTCCAAAGTAACAATGGTCTCTAAATTCACCAGCAACATACATGAATCCATCGTGGCCATCTACTATCGCGTTTCCTCTGTCTTTCCTAGTGCTTCCTGCTTGAGTCACCCATTGGAAAATTCCAGCATTATCGTATTTAATAACGTAAACATCAGATTCTCCGTCGCTTACTA
>JBLHVW010000246.1:0-3354 GCA_047628775.1 Salibacteraceae bacterium
ATTGGTTCTATTGCCGCAATAGCATGTGCTGAAATGATGGCGATGGTTGCACCTTAATCGTGTTTTTTGAGGTACACGTTTCGTTAATTTGTTTTGAACCCTGTGCCTGATTTACAAATCAGTAAATGACGTGGAAAATAAATACCCTTTACTATTTTGGTACAAACTTATTTACGAAGCCTCCACACCTTGCAAACTCACTAAGTGCGAGTATATCCCTTTTTGAGCAATTAAATCGTCGTGAATTCCTTGTTCTTTGATCTCACCATTTTCTAATACAAGGATTTTATCTGCTTTTTTAATTGTAGACAATCGATGTGCAATGACAAACGATGTGCGGCCTTTCATGAGCGTATCCAATGCCTCCTGAACCAAGCGTTCTGATTCAGAATCCAAAGCAGACGTTGCCTCATCCAATATAAGTATCGCAGGATCCTTTAAAATAGCTCTGGCGATGGCCACACGTTGTTTTTGACCTCCAGACAACTGAATGCCTCGATCACCAACTTCCGTCTCTAGTTTGTCAGGAAATGAATCAATGAATTCCCACGCATTGGCTTTCTTCGCTGCTTCAATTAATTCTTCTTCAGTTGCATCCAATCTTCCGAATAGGATGTTATCGCGAATTGATCCCGCAAAAAGGATAACCTCTTGAGGCACATACGCCATGTGTGAACGTAAATGCTCTACGTCAATCTCCTTGTTGTCTACTCCGTCAAATTGAATTGATCCTCCACTTAAAGGATAGAAGTTCAGTAGGAGGGAGGCAATCGTCGATTTTCCAGCACCGGATGCCCCAACAAATGCAATTGTTTGATTGCTCTTTGATTCGAAATTGATGTTTTTAAGAACTTCTATATCTTCCCGTTGAGGATAATGAAATGATACACCACTAAATGAAACGTTTCCGTTCATCTCAGGCTTAAGTGTTCCTGTCATCAACTCTTTTTCATTTTCTTGATCTATAATCTCCATTAAGTTTTCAGTGGCACCAATGGCCTGTTGGATACTTGAGTACAATTCTGGGATTGAAGCAAAAGAAGCTCCAATCATTATAGTAAACATTATAAACGTATTGAAATCATCCGAAGTTAGTTCAGCGTTTGGCCCTTGTGTCATTAAAACGCCTTGCCATACGATGAAAACAACGGCTCCCATTAGGAATAGGATGATGAACGAAGCAAAAGCGCCTCTCCAAAGTCCAGCTTTGACATTGAGGTTCTTAATATTCGTTGCGAGTTTTGTATACTTCCCAAGCATGAAAAACTCATTTGTAAATGACTTAACGTTTGAAATCCCCATTAACGATTCTTCCAAAACTGCATTAGAGTTTGCAGATTCTGTTTGTGCCTCTTTCGAAAGTCGTTTTACAAACCGACCGAAGAAAACTGCTGATATGGCGATTATAGGTAACGTTGCTAACATAATTAAAGCAAGTCTCCATGATATATAAGCCAAGAATGCAACTCCGCCTAAAATAATTACAAATTGTCTGAAAAATTCAGCAATAGTTGTTCTTAATGTATCCTGAACTTTAGTGATATCTGATGAAATTCGACTTGTTAATTCCCCCACTTTGTTTTTGTTAAAGAAATCCATTGGCATATGAACCAATCTTTTGAAGGCATCTGTTCGAACATCTCTTAATGTATTCTCCGTTACATTCGTGAAAAGAATAATTCGAAAGAACCCTGCTACAGCCTGAATTCCAAAAACAATAAAGAGTGCAAGAGCAATAGAGTTTACGCTGTCAATTGAAACATTTTCCAGTGCTTTTGTAAGAGAACTAGGATCTTCCGATTCGCCTCCAAGGAGCTGTCCCATAAGCAATGGGAAGGCCAGACCTATGACACTAGAGACGACTAAGAAAAACCATCCTAATACAAATGTTCCTCTGTAAGGACGCATGTAAGAAAAGATTTTCTTGGCCTTTTTAATACTGTCCTTTGAAAGTTTAACTCTTTTCTCTTTTTCTTTTTTTGGTCTGAGCATGGATTTCTATACTGTTTTCAAGTCGAACAAAAATAGCTACAAAAACAGGAATCTACTTAATTTTTGATATTTTTATCCAAAGGTTTTGCCAGATAGAAAAATTGCGTATCTTTGCAGTCCGAAATTAGACAATAGAGTAAACGACATATCATGCCAAAAAGAACATTTCAACCATCAGTAAGAAAGAGAAGAAACAAACACGGATTCCGTAGTCGTATGGCGACTAAGAATGGAAGAAGAGTTTTAGCAGCAAGACGTAAGAAGGGGAGAAAGAAAATTTCTGTTTCTGACGAAGGAATGCACAAGCGTTAATCTTATTCTTTAAAGAGATTGAAGCCGGTACACGATGTGTATCGGCTTTTTTTGTTTTTTTGAACTCAAACGAAAAACAATTGCTTGGCTTGATGTATGAAACTGAGTGCACTCCTATCGAGTGTTAATAACATTTATGTGAATTGAATTACTAGACCGCTGAAAAGGATCAGAAGGTAAGCGAACAATATGGACTTATACGTTAAATATGACTTTAGAATAAGAACAAAAGTTATCTTTAATGTACCTATAACAAGGAAATAAGCATGTTGAAAGCCATTATTATCGACGACGAATCGAATCAACGAGAAAATCTTAGAATGATCCTAGAAGGTCATTGTTCTGGTATTGAAGTTGTTGCAGAAGGGAAATCTGCTTTGGAAGGAGCAGGTCTAATACTGAAGCACAGCCCAGATGTCATTTTTTTGGATGTTGAGATGCCTGGAGGATCGGGATTGGATTTGCTGCAAAGCCTTGAAAAAGTCGATGCGAAAGTGATTTTAGTTACTGCTCATGCGAATCACATGCAAGAAGCATTCAAGGTAAATGTTTTCGATTACATCATTAAACCAATTGATATTGAGGAGATTATAGGTACTGTTGACCGTGTAGTGAGTTCCACAGAGATACTCAAAACAGATTCTTTAAAGGTCGCGCTACCCAGCTCAAATGGGCTTATATTTGTTAACAAGGAAGATATTTTGTTCATAAAAGCCCAAGGAAGTTACTCTGAAGTCCAATTCAAATCGGGAAAGTCATTGTTGATTTCTAAAAACCTAAAATTCTTTGAGTCGATAATCACGGACAAGGCGTTTTTAAGAATACACCGTTCATGTATCATCAACTTATTTCATGTTGCTGAATTTTCAAAGAGTGATGGTGGACTCGTCATTCTTAGTAATGGCATAGAATTTCCAGTTGGCAAAGATCAAAGAGATGTACTTTTATCCGCATTGGAAGGTTTTTAAATTTTGTCCACAAACTCAGATCTCTATTTCACAAACTCGTGCATGATCCTCGTGAATTTCCACTAGTACTTAACAGTTTTAT
>JBLHVW010000247.1:0-3332 GCA_047628775.1 Salibacteraceae bacterium
CTCCTCCATCGTAAGAGATGAAAACCTTATTTCCGTTATCTTGGTATTGATTGTAAACAACCATGACCGTGCTGTCGTCTTTAGGGTCAAATGCGATGTCTTTTACCGATGCTGTTGGCAACGTTCCTTTAATATTCGTAAAAGTCATTCCTCCATCCCATGACTTTTCAATTTTGTCACTTCTAGAAATAACAATGATGTTCGAATTGTTTTCAGCGATTGCCGCTTCGTCTGCATTTCCATCACCTGTGAATGTTGTCGCTGTTCCAAGCTCTGTCCAAGTCGTTGCAAAATCTTCCGATTTCCAGACCTCCCCACTGAAATGATATACTGCAAATTGATCATTTGGATCGTATGCCAAGGGTGCAACCCAATCCGCATCACCAGAACCTGATTCTCCCGAAGGCGCAACTCCGTCTTGTGAAATCCCTCCATTCATCGTTCTTCTTCTAGTTCCGTATTGAACGCTTCCGATCATGAAATCTGGATTCAAAGGATGGATGATCGCTTCCATTCCATCTGCACCGTAGAATTCTATCCAACCACTTTCGTTGGTGAAGCTGGTTCCATTGTCCTGAGAACCAATCATGGTCGTATAGTGATTTGATTGGCTTACTCCCAACGTATAGTTTTCACGAATAGCCGTTCCCTGACTTAAAATACTCCAAGTAGCTCCGAAATCATCGCTTTTACACAAGAAACCGTCTGTTCCCAAGTAAAACGTTCCATTTACTGATTTTCCAACTCGAGGATCAGCATGGACATACGCATCTGTTTGAAAGAAATTTTCATGGTTGGTGCCTGTACCATTCAATGAGTTCCCCAAATACCAAGAGGCCGACTGTGAAAAGGAATTACCACCATTAATTGATACAAAAGGGTCAATTCCTCCGATGATCATGTACGAAGTATCCGCATCGTTGACCATAAAAACACCTCTTCCTTCCGCTGGATCTGAAACAAAGGTAAATGTTCCTCCCATGTCCAATGATTTCCAAATTCCATTTGACGAACCAAAGAACAAACAATCTGGACAATCAGCACTTATGTAAATCCGTGCCGAAGCGTCGTTGTTTCCAACTGCTTGCGATGACAATGCCCATGTTAAACCTGCATCATTAGAAACATACACATAATCACGATCTCCATTGCTGTTTTTGGAGTCGTATGCATAGATTACATTTGGATCTGTAGGGTGAAATTGAATATTGTCAATTTGAGCACCAGAGATAGATAAGGTCCAAGTCGCCAAATCATCGTCTGATCTGTAAACTCCTTCGTTCGTCCCGACAAAGACTACATTGGTAATCGTTGGATGGTATTCCAGTTCGTAAACTCTAAAGCTCGATCCAAGTCCTCCCAACCCCAAGTTCATAGGATTGAAAGCCGTAACTGTCCAACTATCTCCCGCATCATTTGATCGATATACACCGTGCGAATATTGATTGGCAGAATTCTGGACGTTTATTAGAACCTGAGAATTGTTTGTTGGGCGCGCCGTTAAAGCATTAACCCCAGTTGCAAACAGATTGTCGGTTAAGCCTGGTGACCAAGTTGATCCTCCATCCAACGTCTTCCAACAGCCACCACTTCGCGATCCTAAATAAATGCGATCGGTATTGTTTGGGTCAACGTAAACATCTTCAACGCGACCAAGGCCGGCGCTGTAGTGACCTGTTAGACTATCAATCGTATACGGTCCCAGCTCATTCCATCCATTTGGAAATAAATTCTCTGGGGTTGGATTGTCATTCAAAAAACCTTGGTAGGCTTTGCTAACAAAATAGGGATCAATGTTACTTCGATCACCGGATGGCGCAAATTTAGATTCGTTTAAATCCCTCCAGCGCATATAGCCTTTCCATCCCGAACCTTTAACGTCCTTATCGCGCGTTTCAAAATACGCCTCGGCGGCATCGCACACTTCATAAAAGTTAACGGAAGGATCGTACATCATGCTTTTCCAATCCTGTGCATTTCCACTTTGAATGCAAATCAATACTCCAAAAGTGAGGAGTGCTTTATTTAAAATTCCAATCATCATTCTATTTTTTCAATACGATTAAGGCAGGTATATTGGATCTTTTATTACAATCGGGTCAACGAGAAACTTGAAGGCTTTTTCACCTTCATGGTAATAGATCGCAGCTTTAGTGTCTGACAACATAGGATCAGTTTCTATAAGCTTTCTTCCTTTTCGAAGGTTAAGATTGAGAATAAGACTTTCAACATTAATTGGATACACTGAACCTTTATACTCGAGACTATCCATTGATTTAGGTTCTAAATTCTTGGATTCAACCTCAATGGACAGCACCTCCTTATTCCTTCCGCCTTCTGTTCCAGAAACGTATTCCTGTAAAAAGGCTGATTTTGCTTTATAGTCATCTGATGTCCAAGAAATTTCTTTTTGTGACCCACAAGAAGTTACCGCCACAAGAAGGCTGGCCAATATTGGATAAAGTATTTTTTGAAGAGGGCTCATAAGTTCAGTTAAGAACCGCAATATACGAATACGGACATGAATGATTGGGGTTTAATTGTAGACAAACTGTAATCCCAAAAAGGGGGGCTCTACATAATTGATCCTTTAACTGATGAAACCTGATGTTTTGATTTAACCTTAAGAGAAAGTTCAACTTTCGAAGAGAAGTGTAACGCAGGTAGACACGAAGGCACCATTGAATTACTCGGTTTAGGGCACAAAGCAATGCAGTCCGCATGGTCTGTTCGTTTCAAACATTAAAATTTTTCAAGTTGTGCCTTTGTGGTAAAAAATTGCCACAGTGATTGGAACCCATTAACAAAAAAAAGGGACTCTTCCGAGTCCCTTGCAGATTTTTTAGTTTGTTGTTATTGGAGCAAATGCTTTGTTTATTATCATCGGATACCTTGTTCCGAATTCGATAATGCACCACTCCCGAAATCTTTTGATTTCTTCAACGTCTGAAAGCATTTTTAATGATTTATACAGCTCCTTTTGAAACAGCTGCGCATCAAAGCTTACTCCGCGAAGAATCTTTTTAGTGAATTCTAACATTTTGAATGGTTTGTCCTTCAATATAACAATTAATCTTCTAAAATATTATATTTCAACCTGTTAAAAAAAGAAAACATACTCTAAACCTACTGAATATCAGGGTTCTTGTTTTTGAAATTCAAATTATATCAAAAGGAAAAGCTACTTTGTTAATCGATGTGCTTTTCAATTACATGGTAAATTTCTTCAGTAACGGCGTCGCGGATGTAAATCAGCACATGCGCATTATCCGCTGCGTACTCAGCAGGAAGCTCATAAGCATAATTGAAGTAATATTTCCCGTTAGCATCCA
>JBLHVW010000248.1:0-3314 GCA_047628775.1 Salibacteraceae bacterium
TACTATCTTTTCTTCTTTCTACGGGAATTGAACTTGTGTTCTCTTGCAAATCTACCTTTTCTGTTGAGGTAAATTCGCTTTCCGAAGTCACGACGAGAATTCCTGTAAGGAAGTCCACAGCCAATGTGAAATTCGTTTGTCATCCCTGAGATTCTAGACAGGTCACCAACACTGTGGTTGAATGAATAACCCGCTCTAAGGAACGGCGTGATCAACATATCAACTCCGGCGATAACGGCAATTTCAGAGCTGAATCCTGCCACAATGCTAAAGCGACTGTACAAGGTGTTTCTTAGAGTTAAATCTCCTTGAATTGGCGCACCATACACCATTTTCACTTGCAAATTCGGATTGAATGTGTAGTTCTCTCCGGCCTTTAAATAAAGCCCTGTGGAAGCATAATAGTGCCATTCCGAAATTCTAAATCGAGTCTCGTTCGTAAAACCTGGATTTTCAATAAAATTGGTTTGGAACATTTGAGGAACACTTGCTCCAACGTAAAATGTTGGTGAGTAGTAGTAAATGCCGAACGAGCTGTTAAAGAATGTTTTCGTATAACTCTGTGCAAAAGCGGGATCGCCAACATCGTTTAAAAGCGCCCCAGAAAAATCAGAAGTTTTCGTTTCTATTCCCAAGCCAATTCCGAAAATCAGTGCGTTGCTGTTGTCGAAATGAGCTCTGTATGCATACTGACCACTGACTGAGTTGCTTTGGTAAGCGCCAATTCTATCGTGTTGGAAATTAAGGCCAACTGCCATGTCAAAGTCCAATTCATATTGACCGCTTGCCGCAAAAGTTGTTGGTGCTCCTTCAAATTGAAACCATTGATTTCTAAACATCAGGTCAACTTGGTATTTAGAATCGATAGCCAAAGCCGCTGGGTTCAACATTGCCTGCGAGAAGTTCATTTGTGCATATCTCTGGTAATTTTGAGAAAAAGCAGTTCCTTGAAGAAAGCAAATAAAGAATAGGATTTTGAATTTCATTAGAGCCTTTTTAATGTTACATATCCTTCTTTCGTAACGCCTTTGGCATCTACTTGATAGAAGTAAGTTCCTTCTGGTAAATCTTCACCTTGACCAATACAACGTGGTGCTTGACATGTTCCATTCCAATCGTTGGCGTAGTTATCTGCTTGATAAACAACATCTCCCCAGCGGTTCCAAACGACTAGATTTCCTGGAACGGTATCTAATTCGGTAATTATAAAAAGATCATTGAAAGAATCGCCATTCGGAGAGAATCCATTTGGGACTACTAAATCCACGACGATAACAACAGTTGTCCATGTCATCGTACAACCATCTGGATGAACTGCGCTGAGCGTTAAAACAGTTGATTCCGTTCCGCTAAAATTAACAATTTGTCCTGTGGAATCGATCAATTGATCTCCAGGAGACCATGAATACGTATCAAATCCTAGAGGACCTGCAATGAGTATTGATTCATTCGCAGCGACAACAAATGTGTCTTGCAATTGATAGAAAATGAAATTTTCAGAGGGCGTCACTAGGGTGGTGATTGAACCCACACAACTTCCTGCCGTAATTGTGACTGTAATGTTTGTGTTTACAGATGGAGCGATAACAATTTGACTTCCTGTTTCCCCTGTTGACCAAGAATACGTTGAGCCACCGCTCGCCACCAATAATATGGATCCAGCTGAACAAGCATTTCCATAAGCCGTATCAACCGCGAATTCAATTATGGTTAGGTCGAAGGAAAAGGCGGCCACACAACTGTTCGTATCGGCAACATTTACAGTATACATTCCAGAAGTTGTAACAGTAGAGGTTGGTCCATTATTTCCCCCGCCCCAATCGTACAAAAGATAAGTGCCAGAAAGGCTCAGTGTCGCTCCGCCGCTGTTTTGACAGAGCGTGTCTCCTACACTGGATAGAATTGCATCTAAGGGTGGTTCGTGAACCGTAACAACAATGGTGTCGAATGAAATACATCCAAGTCCATCTGCTGCTGAAACCACATAAGTTCCAGAAACCGTTGGATTCAACGTTTGAACGATTCCCGTTTCTGGACCCGTCCAAGCATAAGAAACGAATCCATTCGAAGCCGTTATCGAAACCAATGCGTTTTCACACATTTCAATCGAATCACCTTCATTGATGGTAACATCAATTGCACACTGGATCTGCGAATTGACAGAGAGTGAGACAATGGTAATGAGGCATGTTAATAATAATTTCATCTTAGTTTCAATTGTAAGCCCAACAAAAATATTGATAAATTCAACCAAACTCTATTGAGAATAGTTAAAACTTGTCTACACTCAAAATGCGTTATTCAACATGACTTAATTTTATCATATTGGAGTTCCCGTGCGCTTCAATAGGCATTGAAGCAACGTTAATCACCAAATCATTTTCCTTTAGAATTCCTTTGTTCTTAAGAATGGCCTTAATTTCCATGATGGTATTGTCAGTGCTTTCCGTTTTGTCGTAATAAATACCTTTCACTCCCCAAACCAGATTAAGCTGTGTCAAGATTTGTTTGTTACTAGTGAAAACATAGATCGCCGCTTTTGGTCGCTGTGAAGCTACTTTATAACCGGTGTATCCAGTAAAAGACATTGTAAGAATTGCATCTGCTTCTACACGTCTTGAGAGTCGAACCGCATTGAAACAAATTGAATCCGTAATAAATCGAGTTTGATCTTTTTCTGGAGGTTCTTCTTTGTTGTAAATACCTTCGAAAGTTTCAATTTCTTTTACAATGTTCGCCATTGTTTTAATCACCTCAATAGGGTATTTACCTACTGAAGTTTCGCCCGAAAGCATTACGGCATCTGCTCCATCAAGAACAGCGTTTGCAACATCGTTAACCTCGGCTCTCGAAGGCGTAATATTGTCAATCATGCTTTCCATCATTTGCGTAGCTACAATAACAGGCTTAGCGTGTGATTTACATTTTGTAATCAGCATTTTTTGAATAAGAGGGACGTTTTGATACGGAATCTCTACACCCAAATCGCCGCGGGCAACCATTATTCCGTGGCTTTCTTTTATGATATTGTCAATGTCTTTTATCGCTTCTGGTTTTTCAATTTTCGCAATCACTTTCGCAATACTTCCTTTAGCGTCAATCAATCCTTTTAGTTGAATGATATCTGCACCAGATCGAACGAATGAAAGGCCAACCCAATCTACGTTTTGCTCTAAGGCAAATTCAAGGTCAATTAAATCTTTCTCCGTTAAGCAAGGCATTGAAATGCTCGTGTTCGGAAAATTAACTCCTTTGTGTGAAGAGAGAATTCCACCATGAAGTACTTTTGCTTTTATTTCATCTGTTTTGTTGGT
>JBLHVW010000249.1:0-3314 GCA_047628775.1 Salibacteraceae bacterium
CATATACAATCGTCATTCCTCCGCCAAACGTCACGGGAGTTTTACACATGGGACACATGCTGAACAATACAATTCAAGATGTGTTGGTTCGCCGTGCTCGCATGCATGGAAAAAATGCGTGTTGGGTGCCTGGAACAGATCATGCGTCCATTGCGACTGAAGCAAAGGTTGTTCATAAATTACGCGAGCAGGGAATCAAGAAATCGGATCTTACAAGAGAAGAATTCTTAGCACATGCTTTCGAGTGGAAAGACAAACACGGTGGAATTATTTTAAGTCAACTTAGGAAATTAGGTGCTTCTTGTGATTGGGAACGAACAAGTTTCACAATGGATCCTGAATATTCAGAATCGGTGAAAGACGTTTTTATTGACTTGTACCAAAAAGGAAAAATCTACCGCGGTGTTCGAATGGTGAACTGGGATCCAGAAGCACTGACCGCATTGTCTGATGAAGAAGTATTGCACAAAGAAGTGAACTCTAAACTGTTCCACGTTCGTTACAAGATCGATGGTACGGATGATGAATGGTTGACGATTGCGACTACGCGTCCTGAAACTATTTTGGGTGATTCAGCTATTTGTGTGAATCCAAACGATGCGCGCTACGCGAATTTAAAAGGCAAACACGCGATTGTTCCAATTGTAGGACGGAAAATCCCGATCATTTTTGACGATTACGTTGATATGGAATTTGGAACTGGATGTTTAAAAGTGACTCCAGCCCACGATACGAATGATTATGACCTAGGGAAGAAATTCGACTTGGAAACGATCGACATCTTGAATGATAACGGATCAATGAATAAAAATGCGCTTCATTATGAAGGTCAAGACCGTTTTGAAGCAAGAAAAAACATTGAGAAAGAACTTCACGATAAAGGATATTTAATCAAAACAGAAGACCATATCAATAAGATTGGATATTCTGAACGAACGAATGCTGTTATTGAACCAAGATTGTCTTTGCAATGGTTCGTTGATATGAAAGACATCTCTGCCAAAGCAAAAGACGATGTTATGAATGGAGACGTTCAATTTCATCCTGAGAAGTTCAAGAATACGTACCGTCACTGGATGGAAAATATTAAAGATTGGTGTATTTCACGTCAGTTGTGGTGGGGACATCAGATTCCAGCTTGGTATTACGGTGAAGGAAATGAAAACTACGTTGTTGCCAAAACAATTGAGGAAGCCATTCCATTAGCGACTGAAAAAGCAGGAAAGCCGATGACAGCTGAAGACCTTAGACAAGACGAAGATGTTTTGGATACATGGTTCTCAAGTTGGTTGTGGCCTATTTCTGTTTTCAACGGGTTGACTGATCCTAAAAATGAAGAGATCAACTATTACTACCCAACAAATGATATTGTAACAGCACCAGAGATTATGTTCTTCTGGATTGCGCGAATGATCATTGCTGGAAATGAATATATGGATGGTGTTCCGCCGTTCAAAAACGTTTATTATACTGGAATTGTAAGAGATAAACTGGGACGTAAAATGTCTAAATCTCTTGGTAATTCTCCAGATCCAATTGAATTGATCAATAAATATGGAGCGGATGGTGTTCGATTGGGAATGCTTCTTTCTTCTCCAGCTGGAAATGATTTACCGTTCGATAGCTCACAATGTGTTCAAGGAAGAAACTTCAGTAACAAGGTTTGGAACGCGAACAATTTGATCAACTCTTGGTCAATTCAAGAGGATCTTCCTCAACCTGCAGCTGCTGTTAAAGCAATTGAGTGGTTTGAAGCGAAATTTAATCAAGAGTTGAAAGTAATCAATGTATTGTTCGATCGATTCAAGATTTCTGAAGCGCTAATGGCGACGTATAAATTGGTTTGGGATGAATTCTGTGGTAATTATTTAGAAATGGTTAAGCCAGGATATCAGCATCCTATCGATGTGAAAACATTGGACAGAACGAAGGTTTTCTATGAAGAGGTTTTACGATTGATTCAACCATTTACGCCGTTTATCGCAGAAGAAATGTGGCATTCGGTAAGAGAACGTGAAGATGGGGATGATGCAGTTATTGCTAAATGGCCTGAGGTTAAGGAACTTGATGAAGCCGTTTTAAGTCAGTTTAACTTGGCAACGGAAGTGATTACACATATCCGTAACATCAGAAAGAAAAACAATATTGCGAACAAAGTAAAAATGGACTTATTCATTAAAAAGAACAAGGAAATTAATAAAGCGTTTGACCCTGTTATCGTTAAAATGGGGAACTTGTCTCAATTGGAATATATTGATAATAAGGTAGATAACTCGAATTCATTCATTGTTGATGGAAACGAATATTTCATTCCATTTGGTGATACAATCGATGTAGAAGCTGAGAAAGAAAAGATGTCTGAAGAGCTTGGTTACACCCAAGGGTTTCTGAAAAGCGTTCAGAAAAAATTGCAAAATGAAAAGTTCGTAGCAAGTGCTCCTGAGCAAGTTGTGCAAATTGAACGCAAAAAAGAAGAGGATGCTTTAAGTAAAATTGCTATTTTGGAGGAGAAAATTGCAGCTTTAAACTAAACTAAACTGAGCTTAGCATAAAACTTAATAAATCTACTAACTACCATGAGCGAAAACAATGACATTATTGACGATGTTGCAACAGAGTCGACAAAATTATCGGGAAATACGGATTATAACTTTCCATTAGAATTCACATTCAAAATTGGAACGATGGCGAATGATTTTATTGCCAAAGATTCAACGGGAAAAACATTGGCGTATGTGCGTCAGAAAATGTTTAAGTTAAAAGAGGCTGTTTCAGTATATACAGATGATTCAAAATCAGAAGTCTTATACATGATTAAGGCAGATCGATGGTTGGATTACAATGCGAATTATTCGTTCACAAAAGGAACAACTGACGAGAACTTAGGTCGAGTTGGACGTAAGGGTAGAAAATCATTCTGGAGAGCAACTTATGAGATCTTCGATAAAGAAGGTGAGCAGGAGTTCGTGATTACTGAAGAGAATCCTTGGGCGAAAGTTTGGGATGCTAACTTAGGAATTATAGGAAGGTATTTTTTCAACCCGAGATATATCATTAAATCAATAGATGGAACAGAGATCATGCGTTTATCTAAAGAAAAATCTGCTTTTGGACGTCGTTTTAAATTGGAAAAACTTTCTGATGTTTCACCAGATGAAAGCGAACGTTTATTGTTGGGATTGATGATGATGAACCTACTTGAAAGAAGAAGAGGATAGAGTTTAATTAGGAATGATGAATTCCTGAATTATAAATTAATTACGCTTTCTTGGTAAATCTGAGGGAGCGTTTTTTTATAATTTAGACGGAATTCT
>JBLHVW010000250.1:0-3220 GCA_047628775.1 Salibacteraceae bacterium
TTTCTTATCGAAAGATTGCGTTCTCCTTTGAACAAATAGACTAAACCTTCTTAGTCGAGTCTGATACTATTTTAAGTTTTGATTTTTTTTTTCGCGAAGGACGTTTGGGCTTGTCAAACTTCACCATCCTTTTCTCCTTTCGTTCACCACAGAAATCTTTTATTGTTAAAATAATCCAGTACTCTCCAGCTTTTGTGTATTCATGTTTGATATCCGATGATTTTGAACTCAAACCATCTCCAAAATCCCAAGTAACTGACTCAGCATTCGGATAATTTGCTTTACAAGTAGCATAATACTTACCCATTTCTGTTCTTTCAAAACTTACACTTAACATGTTTAGATTCAGCTTAAAGGTGTCTACGTTCTTCATAACATAATTGTAAGCCGAAGTTTGAAGTAGCTTAGCCTCATCATTACCAATCGAACCGGTATAGGCATCTTCTGGCAATTCTTTAAACATTGCTGAATAAAACGAACAGGCAATCATATAAGAACCGTATAACGACGGGTGAGCAGAATCGGTATGATAGAGTTCAATCTCGTTGTTTGAAGCTCTGAAATCTCTCCAAACAGGTCCTACAGGAACAATTGGAAGATTAAACAACTCTGAGATATACTCATATCCAACTCTAATCGAATCAGACATCCTTTCATTTGTGCTAACTTCTTCTCTTTCGCTATATCCATTCTTATAGCCCCAAGTCATATACAAAAGGACATTGGTACAAGGGTTATTGTTGTAAATAGAATCGAGAATGATTCCGATATAAGGAACGGATGCGGTATCTATGTAACTGCGCGATTCGCTCAACTCTCTACTGAAGCCTTGCAGAACTACATAATCCCATTTTTCGCTCTTTATCGTCTCGAACATTGCTTCACGTTTACTATGCATATTAAACGTATGGCTGCTTTCTGCACTCATTTCAACGTTAATATCAACTCCACGAGACTGCGCAATTTTCTCGAAAATCTTCGGCATTCTATTCATATGCGTATAACTATTTCCTATGAATAGAACATTCATTGGCCCTAAATCCGGCTTATCTTTACCTGCTTTTGCAGATGCCGCACAAAAAATAATAAATAAGGAAAGAAGTAATCTTTTGATCATGTCGTAAGTGAATTCTAGTTTTTTCTAAATATGCCGTCTATAAATAGATTAACAACAAAATTCACTCCAATATTGTGGGGAGTTAAAATTAGATGGATTATGCCTTTAATAAAACCGAGGCTGTATGCGCCAATTCTTCCTGAGAAGGAGACATTTTTTCTTTAGAGAAATTCATGTCATCAAGGGTGTTTATAGGAATCAAATGTATATGGGCATGTGGAACTTCTAGCCCAATTACAGTGACTCCAATTCTATTACACGGAAATGTGTCCTTTATTTTTTTTGCTACAGATTTAGAGAAAATCATCATTTCTCCTAGTAAAGCATCTTCTACATCAAAGATGTAATCAATTTCCACCTTCGGGATAACTAAGGTGTGTCCCTCTCTTAGTGGATTGAGATCTAAAAAAGCGAGGAACTTGTCATTCTCGGCAACTTTATGACATGGAATATCGCCACTAACTATTTTAGAAAAAAGTGACCCCATTAGCGTGTAATCTCTAAAATTTCAAACTTCATTTCGCCACCAGGGGTAACAATGTTAGCGACATCACCAACGGACTTACCAAGTAAACCTTTTCCAAATGGAGAATCAATACTAATTTTTTTCTTTTTTAAGTCAGCCTCATTCTCAGCAACAATTGTGAAGGTCATTTCTTGATCATTCTCTACATTCCTAATTCTAGCCGTAGAGAGGATAAACACCTTGGTACTGTCAATATTAGAATCATCAATTATTCTACCGTTCGCTATAATATTCTTTAGCTTGGCAATTTTCGTTTCTATAATTCCTTGAGTTTCTTTTGCAGCGTCATACTCTGCATTTTCAGATAAATCACCTTTATCAATCGCTTCACCGATTTGAGCTGAAATAGAAGGTCGTTGAACTGTTTCCATTTCAAACAATTCATCCTTTAATTTTTTTAGGCCTTCAGCCGTATAGTATGTTAAGTCAGACATAATCCTTTGGTATTATAACAAAAAACAAGAGAGCCCAATACGGACTCTCCTGTTATTCAAATATAATAAATTTCTATTATTATTTCAAGCTAATTGTAGCTCCAATTGTGTGAATGATTCCAAAAATACCAGCGAAACGAGTTGTATACTCAATTCCTAAAGCAGTCTTGTTATCACCAATCAATGCGTCTACTGAGAACCCAGCAGTTGGACCAACTAAAGCATTCGATCTGTTTTCTGCAGAGAAAAGGTTTTTCTCGTATACATAGCCAGCTCTAAGGTTGAAAGCCAATTTCTCAGTTGTCATTTTATAATCAGCACCAATTCGGAATTGATCACTAGAGAATGAGTTAGCTGTATATCCTAATGCAATTCCAAGCTTGTTGTGCTCATCAAAGATGAAATCATAAGATCCACCAATATTAAGTAAAGATGGCATTTCATACGATGCTGATCTCTGTTCTAAGGTTGCAAGAACACCAGTTGATACGTAATTAATTTGATTTGCCAATCCATCACCTTTATATCTCATAACTGGACCAACGTTTTTCAAGGCAATTCCGAATTTGATTTGATCTTGCTCTCCAGTAACGTAACGGATACCTGCATCAATTGCAACACCATTCGCTTTCAAGTTAGAGATGTTTTCTGAAATAACCTTAAAGTTAATTCCACCATAAATTGATTTCGAGAATGATCTCGCATAACCAATATTGAAAACATTTGATCTTGGAGAGAAGAAACCAATGTTACCTTCTGGATTCGCTACAGTTGTAATTTGAATATCTCCAAAATTCATTGACTGAACGCTAACCGCGATAACACCATTTTCAGAAACTCTTTGTGCAATACCTGCACTGTTAAATGCAATACCCGCATTTCCCATCCAGTTACTGTAATTGAATTTGATTTGAGTCTTATCCGTAAATGCCAGTCCAGCAATGTTCGTAAACGTTGCCTCAAGACCATTAACACTTGAGATTCCAGCGTCACCAAAGGCAGAACTTCTTGCCCAAGGATTAACCAACATGTGAGATGCTCCCGCAGACCCAACACGATCCTCATTACCTGCATTTACTGCGAAGCTTGACATAACTGCCGCTCCAACAATAAACGCACTTTTTATTTTTAACATTGAATATT
>JBLHVW010000251.1:0-3123 GCA_047628775.1 Salibacteraceae bacterium
CCTTGAAGGTAATCTTTCCATATAAATCAGTAAAATTAAATGGCATTCCAGAACTTTCTCCAGATTGCTCATCTCTATTGATATTAGGATAAAGCGTTTGCGAAGATTGATTGATTAAACTCTGTTTTGCTGAGAATATGTAAGTAACTGCACCAGGCCCATCTTTTGGCTTACTTAAAGGTCCTTCAAGAACAAGTTTGGCCATAAACGGAGAAACAGAAACTTTTCCGCTAAATTTCTTCGAGTTACCATCTCGGTATTGGATATCCATAACAGAAGAGATTCTCCCTCCAAATTCGGCACCAAAGCCACCTGTATAAATATCAGCGCTTTTAATAAGTTCCGTTTCGAAAATTGAGAAGAAACCAATAGAGTGGAATGGAGTGTAAATTGTCATTCCATCCAATAAAATCTTATTTTGAATGGGAGTACCGCCACGAACATAAAGTTGTCCACCTTGATCACCAGTTGTAATTACACCAGGAGTAATACCGATTCCTGCAAGGATATCGTTCTCACCACCAGGGCTAGGCACCCGCTCAAGTCCTGCTTGATCCAAATGCGTTTTTCCAGTATTCACTTCACGTTGATCTCGAATATGTTGAGCCGTAACTGTAATGTCATCGATGTCTTGAACACCTTTGTCTTTCACCAAGGAGAAAGTGAAATCATTATTACCAGTTACTTTATCGATCTTGATACTTTCATTAATCGTTACAAATCCGAATGAAGCAATTTCAAGAAAGTAGTTCCCTTTCGGTAATTTTGAAATGGAGAATAATCCATCACCATCCGTCCAATCACCACCTGCAGAGGTAGTGTCAACTGTTCCATTAGCGTTAGTCGTTAAGCGAAGCAATCGAACCTTTTGGTCAGGAAATGGCTCACCGTCAGCGTCGTTGTAGACAACACCACGGATATTAAAATCTTGGGAGAATACTGTTCCTAAACAGGAAACAGAGAGAAGGAGTGTTAATAACAGTTTCATATGCATAGTTTGTACGGCCCGAAGATACGATATTCGTGTGATTATGACGAAATTTTAACATTAAACTATGTGAACCGTATTAATTATTTATTGAACGGAAAAAATGCGCTCGATTACTGGAATTACTTTACAAGAGAAATGTGCTATAAATTAAGATTTTATGGGGATGAGAGGATTATTTGTTCCGCAATTGAATTTTGGCCTTTTCCCAATAAATATCCATGGTTTCTAAGTTGGAATCTTCGATTGGAACATTGGCATCTTTCATCAGTATTTCCATCAATTGAAACCGATTGATGAATTTTTTATTGGTTTTGGAAAGTGCGTTCTCAGGGTTTACATTAATAAAGCGAGAGTAATTAATCAACGAGAACATCACGTCTCCGAATTCTTCTTCAATTTTTTCTTGAGAGGCTCCAGATTCTACTTCTTCAGAAAGTTCTTGCATTTCTTCCTCAACCTTTCCCCAAACATCTTCACGTTTTTCCCATTCAAATCCAATTCCTTTAACTTTTTCTTGAATACGAGCAGCCTTAACCAAAGCAGGAAGTGATTTTGGAACCCCCTCTAAAACAGAGTTCTTGCCTTCTTTTAATTTGAGTTTTTCCCAGTTTTGTTTGACTTCTTCCTCAGACGTTACTTCAAGGTCTCCATAAATATGCGGATGACGGTGAACGAGTTTATCGCAAATGGCATCAAGAACACTCGTGATGTCAAAAGCATTTTTTTCTTGTCCAATTTTACAATAGAAAACCATATGTAGCAGAATGTCACCAACCTCACCTTTTAGTTCCTCCAAATCATTATCGATAATTGCGTCGGCAAGTTCGTAGGTTTCTTCAATGGTAAGGTGGCGAAGTGATTCAAGCGTTTGTTTTTTGTCCCACGGGCATTTTTCACGAAGTTCGTCCATGATGTCCAATAACCGCTTAAATGCAACCAATCTCTCGTCCATTTTTTTATTTCAAAACTAGTAAGAAAACTCAATTGATTTCAAGTTCATATTAGTTAATAGAGATTTCTTATTTTTGACGAGATGAAACTTCGTACCACACTTCTATTATTACTTGTATCGGTCCATTCTTTTGGACAAAAAGAGTCTTGGTTAGAAGTTAGGGGTAAAGCCGGCTTTCTAGTCGCGCATCGAAGCATAATGGGACACCTCGCGACGCAGCATACAATTGCAACTGAGGTTAGTTACATGTTTAAAGGAAATGGCGAAAAAGATTGGCACAAAGCATATAAAAATCCTGTTTATGGGGTAAGTGCTTTTTTTGGATCTGTTGGAAACCGTGAATTGATGGGGAATTATGGCGGTGCCTATGGATTTCTATCTGTTCCATTAATAAAAACGAAGCGGTATTCCTTTTCGGGAAGAATGGGATGTGGATTGGCCGTTGCAGGTAAAATCTACGATACTGAATCAAACAATTTGAGCATCGCAGTTAGCACACGGCTTAATGCCCTTGTTAGTTTAGGATTCGAGAATAAAGTGGAATTTGGAAACCATTCCATTAATTCGATTATTGATATGACGCACTTCTCAAATGCGGCAATCAAAGTACCTAATTTGGGTTTAAACTTGACTTATTTAAGTCTGGGCTACGGCTATAGAATTCATAAAGCCAACTTGGATTCAATTCCAGAATTCCAGAAATTTAATAAGAAATGGCAGTTTGGAACCGTCGGATTTGTTTCTTTGAAGGAAGAATATCCAGTAGGGGGGAAGAAATATTTTATTCATGGATTGAACTTAGTTGCTCGTCGCTACTTCAAAAGAACTGTAGGAGCCGAATTGTCGTTCGATTATATACATAAGCAATCTGTTATGGTGTTTCACGAAGATGTGCCTAAAACACAAGCAGAGATTTTTCAATTGGGTGTTTTTATAGGGTATTTAATGCCATTGGACCATTTTCATGTTGTTGTTGGGATGGGGTATTACGTTAGAGACAAATTTAGACCGGAAGATATATTTTACCATCGTGTAGGGATGCGCTATGTTTTTGACAAAGGGTTGAACTTGAATTTAGTGCTTAAATCGCATTGGGCCAGAGCCGATTATGTAGAGTTTGGGATTGGATATACAATTAACAAATGAGAATAATAGTCCTATTTATAGCTTTCGTTTTTAT
>JBLHVW010000252.1:0-3094 GCA_047628775.1 Salibacteraceae bacterium
AATGCCGTGGTTGGCCTGAGCAGCGATGGCAGTTCAATGTATTTATTAAATGCATATGATGGAAAAAAAGATCAAACCAAAGGAATCTCTTTTTCCAAGAACGAAGGGGGAAGCTGGTCGGCACCTGAACCAATCTTAATAGACGGTTTGGATATTGATGGTGATTTTTACGGATTCCATGTAAACGAAAAAGAAGATGCTATAATCATATCCTATAAAGGTCCAGGAACCATAGGAGAGGAAGATTTATATGTTTCTACCAAGTCAGGAGAGAAATGGTCTTCACCAGTGCATATGGGGACTGCAATCAACTCATCTGGATTTGAAATTTCACCGTTCTTGTCAAAATCTCAAGATACTTTGTTCTTCTCGAGCAATGGATTCGGAGGCGAAGGCGACGCAGACATCTTCTATTCAGTTAAGCAAGGAGGTTGGTCGGATTGGTCAGCGCCCAAGAACCTTGGATCGAGAATTAACTCACCAAAATTCGATGCTTACTTTAGTTATTCAGGAAAACAGGCGTATTGGTCAAGCAACAGAGATGATGAAAGAAGTGATATTTACTTTATCGAAATATTCATGCCGCCTCCGTTGGAGATCGAATGTTCATCACTACCAGCAACAATCTATAAAGGAGCTGATGGTTCTATTGATTTGATGGTACAAAGTGGTGCCGCTCCATATACCTTCTTATGGTCGAATGGTGCAATGACAGAAGACGCCTTGGCGTTGTCGAAAGGAGAATATACTGTAACAGTTACAGATGCTGCTGGACAGTTGAATACAACGTCTTGTTTCGTTGAAGAGCCGCCAATGCTTATCGATCCTGTTGTTGTTTTGGATTACGAAAATTACGAGTTCAAACACAATTTCGGATACAACAAGAACAAGTTATCTGTTTCAAAAGGAGAGCTTAGAAAGTTCGTTAGAGGCATTGAAAAAGACTTCAAAAAAGGCCGCGCGAGAGTGACAATTAGAATTGTTTCTTCAGCATCTCAAGTTCCGACAGCTACTTTTGGAACAAATGAGAAGTTGGCGAAAGTAAGGGCGGAAAACATGAAGTACGATCTAATGAATTACTTTAAAAAGAAGTACGCTGATCAGATTAATATCGTCATTGAAAAAACGGTTGTTGGCGGTCCTGCTTACGAGGAGGATGCGGCGAATAAAGACAAGTATGTTCCTTTCCAATTTGTTGAATTGGTAACGGAGTAGGACTTGAAAATGACACTTTTGAAATGCGGAATTGATCTCAGTTCCGTATTTTTTTGTTTAAGAATTAATCAAACTTAATCGCCTTCACAGGATTGATTCTCGTAATCACAATACTCGGTAAAATCAGTGAGACCAAACAAACGAAAAGCGTGGCAATGTTCAATATCATCCAATGCCAAACGTTCAGTTCAATTGGGACTTGGCTCAAATAATAGACTTCGGGATTTAATGGAATAATACCAAACTGACTTTGTGCAAAGCAAATCCCAAGTCCAATGACATTCCCAATCAGCATTCCTCGGCCAATTAAAAATCCTGCTTGAATTAAAAAGATCTTTCTAATCTTCCAATTTGTTGCCCCCATTGATTTCATCATTCCAATGAAATTAGAACGAATCAAGATGAGAACAAGCAAAGCAGATCCCATGTTGATTATACCGATGATAATCATCAATGACAATATGATAATTACGTTGATGTCCAAGAAGCCAAGCCAGACGAATATATCTCTCTGGTTGTCTTTAATACTTGTTACTTGGAGCATTTCGTTGTAAGGCGTTGGTATAAACTCTACCTTTTTTTCAATACCTCGTGTGATTGCATCTAAATCACCCCAATTTTTAACGTTGATTTCAAACCCGCCGACATAATTGTGCGAACTTCCGTTGCCCTCTATCATCTCAAAGGTTACCGTTTTAGACGATGCTTTTAGCGAAAATTTCGATCCTGTTTGGTTAAGATAGGTCCGTTTTAATTCACCGTTTTCATCCATTTCAAAATTACAGTCGCCGTAAGGATCACCTTCAACTGTGACTTTAATGTAAGCTGTATCCGGAATTGCTGATTCTTCTATTGGGGCATTGAAATCGCTCCAACGATCTGTTGCAATTATTCTATAAGTCGTGTCTTTGTCAGGGTAAAGTTCCAATCCAGTAACTGATGAAAATCCACTTCCGCCCCAATTACACCTGTAATAGTCGTTTCCTCCGCTTATATTTGCACGAACTGTAATGTTGCCATCTATATTTAAGGTGTCGTCCAATTCTGGCAATATATGAATGCCCCAATCGTTTAATTTTTGCACAGTTCTTAAATCGGACATTACTATTTTTTTGTCAAGCTCTTCCAGCCCCGTTTCGTAAATCCCTGAAACAACGAATTGGTTGATAACCGGTTGCGTTCGAACGAAATAAGCATTGACTGTATCGCCAACCGTGAAATTAAGATTGTCACTTAGCTTTTTGGAAATCAAAATTTTGTTGGAGATTGAATCACCAAAAACAGGGATTTTCCCTTCCACCATATTGTCCTTAAAAAAGGACCAGTCGTATTCGTCATTCACTCCTTTCAGAACCGTTCCGTAGACATTTTGTTGAATTTCACTCGTGTCTTTTCCGTTTGGAAGCGTGTACTTTATTTCATTTTTTTTGGATTGAAAAAGAACGGGCTTGTATCCAACTGGAAAAATAGTTTTTACTCCTTTCTGACTTTTGATGCTTTCAATGAAAGGTTGATCTTTCCGAATCGGTTCACTTTCGTAAATACTTCCCTCGCTTGCTCCCATGATAAAAATATGAGATCCGAACCCGCTTACTTTTTGGCGCACTTCTTGCTGAAACCCTGTGACAACAGCAATGGTAATCAAGTTAACGATAACCGCCAGCGCTATACTTATAATCGATATGCGTACAATAGGTTTGGAAACTTTCTTACCTTGTACGACACTCTTTAGGGTTTTCTTAGATATGAAATATTCGTACGACAAATTTAATCTTGGTTTTTGGCTAAATTACACAAAGGATTTGTGCTTGAAAAGTATTTTCATTCTTTTGATTTTTTCATGCGAACAGGCCGAAGCTACAATTCCAAGTACTGATCC
>JBLHVW010000253.1:0-3079 GCA_047628775.1 Salibacteraceae bacterium
AAAATTGCCGCAAACCTATTAAGACCGCGGCATTATTAATTCTTTCGAGATTAAATAGGTTACTCGAAATACAATTATTACAGCCACCATGGCAATAGAAAAATTAACTCAGGGAGATCCTGATTTTGACTGGGATGCATTAGCATTAGACGGTTATTCACTAGAGGAAAGATCAGAATTATCCGGTCGATACGAAGGAACTCTTAATTCAGTAGCGGAAAGAGAAGTGATTGAGGGAACAGTTGTTTCTTTAAACAAAAAAGAAGTTGTTATTAATATCGGATCTAAATCTGAAGGTATTATTCCAACGAGCGAATTCCGATACAATCCAGAATTAAAAGCTGGAGACACAGTAGACATTTTTGTTGAAACACAAGAAGACAAGTACGGACAATTAGTGATCTCTCACAGAATTGCTCGTGTACACAGCGCTTGGAAGAAAGTTAATGAAGTTCTGGCTACAGGAGAAATTATTACTGGATTTGTTAAGTGTAGAACAAAAGGAGGTTTGATCGTAGACGTATTTGGTCTTGAAGCATTCTTACCTGGTTCTCAAATTGACGTGAAGCCTATTCGTGATTACGATATGTACGTTGGAAAGAACATGGAATTCAAAGTTGTTAAAATCAACCAAGAATTTAAAAACGTTGTTGTTTCTCACAAAGCACTTATCGAAGCAGAGCTTGAAGAGCAAAAGAAACTTATTATTTCTGGTCTTGAAAAAGGTCAAGTATTGGAAGGAACAGTTAAGAATATCACTTCATACGGGGTATTTATTGACCTTGGAGGTGTTGATGGACTTGTTCACATTACTGATTTATCTTGGGGTCGTGTTAACCACCCAGAAGAAATAGTTGAATTAGATCAAAAAATTAACGTTGTAATCCTTGACTTCGATGATGAGAAGAAAAGAATTGCACTTGGATTGAAGCAATTGGAATCTCATCCTTGGGATGCTCTTAATGCTGAAATGAACGTTGGAGATAAAGTAAAAGGAAAAGTTGTTGTTATGGCTGATTACGGTGCATTCGTTGAGATTGCTGCTGGAGTTGAAGGTCTAATCCACGTTTCTGAAATGAGCTGGTCTCAACACTTACGTTCTGCACAAGATTTCTTGAATGTAGGAGATGAGGTTGAAGCAGTAGTTCTTACTTTAGATAGAGAAGAAAGAAAAATGTCTCTTGGTATCAAGCAATTAATGCCGGATCCATGGGAAGCAATCGAAGGTAAATATGCGGTACAAACTAAGCACAATGCGAAAGTTCGTAACTTCACTAACTTCGGTGTGTTTGTTGAATTAGAAGAAGGAGTTGATGGATTAATCCACATTTCTGACCTTTCTTGGCAAAAGAAAATCAAGCACCCATCTGAATTCTGTAAAGTTGATGACATGATGGATGTTGTTGTATTGGAAATCGATAGAGAAAGTCGTCGTATTTCTTTAGGTCATAAACAACTTGAAGAGAACCCATGGGATGTATTCCAATCAACTTTCGTTGAAGGATCAACACACCAAGGAACGATTATCGAAAACAAAGATAAATCTGGAATCGTATCATTGCCTTACGGACTTGAAGGAATCTGTCCTGCTCGTCACATGAGAAAAGAAGATGGTTCGAATGCGAAGATTGAAGAAACTTTGGATTTCGTAGTAATCGAATTCAATAAAGATGCACGTAAGATTGTTGTTTCACACACTAGAACCTTCGAAGAAGGTGATGATAGCAGACCGGCTCCTAAAGGAAAAAGTAGTGCTAGCAAAAGTGGTGGAAGTAATAAATCTGGTGCTGTTTCTAAGGTAAATCAAAATACTGAGAAATCAACTCTTGGTGATTTAGATGCTTTAGCAGCGTTAAAAGAAAAAATGGACGGAGGAAAGTAATTTTCTAAATCCTTAAAATATCAAAGCCTCCTCGGTTCAACCGAGGGGGCTTTTTTGTATTACAGAATTTAGGAATAAAATTTGAATTACTAAGTTTGCATAGCAATTCAAACAATGAAAGGAAAAAAGGTTCTTATTCTAGAAGGTGGCGGATTCCGAACTGGTTTTAGCGCTGGTGTTATGGATGCATTTCATGATAATAATCATCGAGACTTTGATGGATACATTGGTGTTTCAGGTGGGACCGTAGCCGTTTCTTACTTTCTAAGTGAGCAACGCCATAAATACATTGATGCTCTCTGTCATCTGGTTAACGACAGTAACTTCATAAAAATGACGAGAGCTTTTAACAAAAAGGGAATCATGGACATTGACTATTTCCATGAAGTCTCAGGTACTATAATTCCTTTTGATTTTGACCTGGCCTTAAAAAATATCGAGAGTAAAGAACTTATATTCGTATTAACACATCGCAAAACTGGAACGCCCTATTATTTTAGCCCCAGTCGAGATAATTGGATCAGTTCATCCATTGCATCTTGTACGCTTCCCGTTGTAACGAAGGGCAAACATCACTTTGATGGAGATGAATATTTTGACGGCGGCTGGAGTGATGCCATTCCGGTAAAGTGGGCTTACGAAAACGGAGCCAAAGAAATCACGGTAGTACGAACGAAGCAGATCAGTGATTTACAATCCAAATCAATTCTCAATAAACTGGCCGCTTTTGGAAGTCGAAAAAATGACGTCTTGCGCGAAGTTTTCAATACAAATCATGAACGGTATAATCAAACGTTGGAATTCATGAAAAATCCGCCCAAAGATTTAATCATTCATCAAATAGCTCCGGATAAACCACTTGCATCAGGGGGATTGGCGAAATCGACTGACGAGTTGTTAAGTGATCACTCTATGGGAGTTAGGTTGGGAAATGCGTTTTTGGTAAGGGTAGGTATTAGACTTTAGATATTAGAAGTTTGGCGAAGTCAAAGTATCCTTTAGCTTAATTAAATAAACGTTTAAGTTTGCTCCAAAGACTTGATTCATCGCCATCGTCTTCATCTTCTGGATCATCTTCTGCATAGTAATCTTCTGTCTCCAAATGAAGATTGAACCAAAGTTCCTTTTCAAGCACAAGCCTTATCGTCCCGCGAAAGTCTTTCAGCTTATGTCCATTTGGTTAGGGATTATCCAAGA
>JBLHVW010000254.1:0-3069 GCA_047628775.1 Salibacteraceae bacterium
CGTCAACAGTTTCATCTGTAGAATCATCCAAAACTTGGATTTGTAATTTATCAGCGGGGTAATCAAAAGCAGCTGCAGTTTCAATAATTCTTTCTGCAACATATAACTCGTTAAACATTGGTAACTGCACAGTTACTTTAGGAGTATTGGCAGGATCGTAAATTGGTTTCACTGGAAAAGACTCTGGATGCTTTTTCTTTTTTCTTTTGTTACGAACGTAAGCAATGGCAAGTGAAAGTTGAAGTATACTGTAGAATAGAACTAAAACGAGACAACCGAAATAAACAAAGATGATCACTTTACTTAAGATGTGCGACCAATAATGTTCGATTCCCCAAGCATCTCCCCAATCCAAAAGCCATGTAACTTTTCTTCCTACTGCAATTACCTTAAATGTGTAGTTTTCAGAATGTTTTGCCTCAGTGAGAGTGAAATGAGATGTTGATTCATTGTACGTTTCGTCCGTTACAACTAAATCATATACGCCAAAAGGAATGTTTTTGAAACTATAATTCCCCTTTTTATCGGTGTTCGTAATATACTCTTTGTTCGAATCTTCGCTCTTGATTGTAAGTTCAATATTGCTAAGTGCTGCTCGCGTTTTTACGTCGATGATATTTCCCTCAACTACTTTTGTCTGACCGAATGTAGTGCTTGTTGCTAAAAGACCAACAACGACTAAACAGACTCTCAATGTGTGTGATAATTTTATTTCCTTCAAACTGCTAAATTATTTTCTCGTTTAAAAACGATACTTAAAAACCGCAAATATAATCTTTATTCCCGCAAGTACAGTCCCTTTTATCGTACCACTTACTTTTGACACGCCTATACGTTTTCTGTAGTTGACAGGAACCTCGCAGAATTTCATTTTTTCTTTGGACGCTTTTATTTGCATTTCAATCGTCCAGCCATAGGTTTTATCAGCCATTTTAAGTTGTTCCAAAGCATCACTTTTAATGGCTCTAAAGGGGCCTAAGTCTGTAAAATTTGCGCCATAAAAAAGACGGATTAATTTGGTGGCCAACCAATTACCAAAGACTTGTTGAGGTGTTAATGATCCCTTTTCTCGTTTGCCAAGAACTCTGGACCCAATAACCATATCGTGATCGGTTTCTATGATAGGAGCGATTACATTCGTTATTTCTTCTGGGAAATCTGAATAATCGCCGTCCATGAAGACAACGATATCTGTCTTCAATTCTCTAGATTTTTCAATTCCTTTCAAACATGCCCATCCATAACCTCTTTTTGGTTGATCTAGAACAATTGCTCCTGCTGATTTTGCAACTTCAACGGTATTGTCGTTTGAATTGTTGTTGACAACAATAACGTGCTTAACGAGATCACGAGGAATGTCGGAAACTACCTTTCCAATAGATTTCTCCTCATTGAAGGCAGGAATAATTACGGTAATTATAGGTGTGTTCATGTGTAATTGAAAGTGCAAATTTACATATTCAATTTCACTCCGTCTTTAGTAATTTCCAAGGGGTTTCCATCAAATCGACCTTCTTCAGGACCGTTTTCTAATTTAAGAACACCTCTAGGGCAAACTGAAGAACAAACACCACAGCCAACACAACTAGAACGAACAATATTTTCGCCCTTCTGCGCGTAAGCTCTCACATCAATTCCTTGCTCGCAATACGTTGAGCAATTTCCACATGAGATACATTGAGCACCATTCGTTGTAATTCTAAACCGAGATTTAAAACGTTGGAACAAACCCATGTAGCCAGCCATTGGACAACCAAATCGACACCAGACTCTGTTTCCAAGAACAGGGTAAAAGCCTACTCCAATTACTCCAGAGAATGCCGCGCCAATGAAAAATCCGTAGGCCGTTTTGATTGACTTACTACTGATAAGGAAAAGATCACTTTTTCCAGCGAGAAAGGCGATTGTCATGAATACAATGATGAAAATGAAGATGATAAGTCCAACCAATAGGAACTTGTGTTTCTTTCCATATTTGCGGTATCCTAAATAAAGAACCGTTGCACTTGCAAGAGATAACGCAACAACGGAAATGTAGAATGTGACTTTATTCAATGTGAAAAATCCTATTTCAAATTCTTTTTTTGTTAAGTAGGAATACAAAGTGGCTATTGTCATTAACAAGACGAAAACCATGACTGAATGAATTACCCAGCGTTCAATTTTCCATGCTTTTACACTTTTATTGGACAGGTGTCTAAAGCTATCTCCTGCAGTTTCAGCGAGACCACCACATCCACAGAACCATGAGCAATACCATCTTTTACCTACGTAATACGTCACGATTGGTGTAACAACCAAGAACATAATTAATCCCCAGAAAAAGTAAGCCATACCAATGGGTTGGTCTGCAGAGTAGATCTGAGCTTGAATCTTAGATCCAGTGAATCCGTCGTAATTCAACGGCCAAGAGGCTATCGGATTCGAGTTGTATCCAACGTAAACAGATTTCCCATCAACGGAATTCATCGCGTCCATGATACTTGGAATTAAATCGGCAAGGATCAATTGAGAAAGGATAACAACAACCGTTCGGATCAAATGATACTTACTGTGTCTGTATTTGATGATGAATTTAATTCCTAAGAAAAGAATCACGAAGCTATACAACGTTCCATAAACGAACCATTGATCAGCTGGTGTTCCGCGTCTAAATTGTGAATAAACATCAAAAAGGGAAATCAATTCGGAAAGCGAATCTCCGTTCCAATACAGTTGGATGTAGAACATTGTAAGTAAGATTCCGAAAGCAAAGCCAATAATACCGCGGCTCGTAAGCGAGTTGAACATGACATGGTTGTTCTTTATTCCTGCTGTATGCTCAGCGTATATGCCATACGTGTAGGTTAAAATACCAAGAGCCATGAGGCCAAGAGAGAGTGAGAAATACACCCAAGATGGGTTTAAGTCTACCTGGCCGAGCCAAGCGACGAATAAAATTCCAACTCCACCAAGAGCCATTAATATCCCAATGCTTTGCGGCCAATTTAAGCTTTTGCTATAGTTGTTAAGAAAGCCGAAGCGCTTTGATGGGTCGAAAGTGAAAAACAAAGACCCGGCAAACATGGA
>JBLHVW010000255.1:0-3040 GCA_047628775.1 Salibacteraceae bacterium
ACCCAATTGCCCTATAATTAATATTATGTTAAATAGAATAAACCAACCACAAACCATCTATATCGCATAAGTCACGAAAAACCAGATAACCACCACCGCACCATTCTTAATTAATACTTCCCAACTACTACAATTGCCGCAACCATTCCACAGCTTCCTTTTTAGAAACGAACACTTGCGTTGGATTTTGATTCTTTCTTAGACGAATATAAAACTTCAGAACCAATCGTTGTCCCAAGCCATTAATAACATACGCCAGTCCAAGCAGTTTTGGTGATCTCTTTGCAGCATATGCTCTGGCTTCCGGTGTAATGTTCACATAACTAGTAATTTCAGAAACAACTTTCACCATCTCTCCTTGGGACAATTCAGCAAACGAGTCCTCAAGATCATCAATGTCAGCAATTTCAATATCAATATCCTGACGCCATTCAATATGCGCAATACCTGGCTCAATCCAACTCAAAGTTGTATTGGCTTTTTTGATCTTTTTAGCTATGATTTGTTCAGTTGACAACGCTACAAATTTAGGGGAAAAATAGGTTCTTTATTGCATAATAGACTAAATGTTACGGAATTACAATTAGATCCAATTGTAAAGCCCAGTATTCCCTATGCTGCAGGAGAAAGTGTTAATTAAAATCTAACTATATGGATTTAGTTATTTTCTTTATATCTTGTAGCATTACACATGGAAACCGAAACACTACTCAATCCAACGCACATTACTGAAACAGAAACCGTTTTTTGTTGCCTTCTAGATGGGTCCATCTTTTATTCTTATTACAAACCTGGAACTACTGCAGTAATTGAAGACACCAGGTTTATTTTTAATCAATACAAAGAATTTAATCGTCAAGGGCCAATGAAGGTTCTGGCTGAAATGGGACCTCACTCCTCTTTGGACAAACCATCGCGAGAATTTCTTCAGGAACACAAGGTAAAAGCAATTTGTGAAGCATTGGTTATCACGAATCTTGCTCAACGTCTCATTTTGAATTTCTATTTGGGTGTCAAAAGCCATGGTAACCCATCGAAGGTATTTAAGTCCAGAAAAAATGCTTTGGAATGGATAAACTCTTTAGAGTAACTCTTTATTAATCAACGAAAAACTGTATTGATTGACAGTCGTGTACAAAACAACCCCATTGGACTAAAATTAAATGAAACAGAATACTTTTTGGTTCTTCATGGCAACGATTCTTTGCGCCTTTGGATTGTTTGGAATGGTTTACGGAGTGCCCTACGTGCCAATCGGAGTAAGAATTCCGGATCTAAACTATGACGAATTGAGAGCCAAACTACTTAATGATATGGGCCACGAAATGTTCTTGCCCAATATATCGCTAATCGTTTTTGTTATTTGTGCCACAATTTATTCAACCACAAAGAAATACAGGCTTTTAATCTTTGTCCTCGCACTTCTGAATATTCTATTCGTTATGGCGATTCCAACGTTATTGAAAATATTTTTCCCTATACCAATATACACAATGGACAGCGGCTACACCCTTCACATTGTGTCCAGCCTAATTTTAATAATACTTGGAATTGGTTCCTTGTCAAAGAGAGATAAAGCTGAAAAAGACAGAAAACAAAACGACGAAGACCTACTCGACAACCTCGAAATCTAAACACCTTACACAATCGTCTAATATCTAAAATCCAACATCGGCATACTTCGGCATACTTCGACATACTTCGACATGCTTCGACTAGCTCAGCATTCAGCTCAGTATTCAGCTCAGTATTAAGTTCAGTATTCAGCTCAGCATTCGGTTTTGTTTAGTTCAGTGTTCAGTTCAGCACAAACTCAGCGTAAATAATTCATAACTCATAATTTCTAACTCCTAACTCCTAACTCATAATTTCTAACTTCTAACCCAACCATCTCCAAAGTAACATCATAAACGGTTCTATCAATCGTTTTCGCCTTCATCCATGCATAAAAACACATAAAGAAAATATCCTCCTGCTCCACTGATTTCCATGGAATGGTCGCTTCAATTTGTTTTTTAAACACTTCAGTCTGCACAATATCCGGTTGATTGAAGTACATCCGAACCAATTTTAAAAATGGCAGGACCGGGTCATTCTCATTTGATTTAAACATTTCCCCGTATTTCCGCGTCAAGCTCGTTACCCTAGAGTCGACGTAGTCAACGTCGCCTAGCTCAATGTAAAGAAGGATTTCAATGAATCGTTTGTTCAGTACCCATTCATTTCCAATATGGCGTTCGTACCATTTATCGGTAGACTGGAATTTGCTCAATATTTTAGAAACATGTTCCAATTCACCTTGCTGAAAATGAATCATAGCGCGGGCTAACTTCGCTGAAAGTAGTTCATCCTCATGCAATCCCTTCAATTCAAACAATTCTTCAAGTAAAATTGAAGCTTGCTTGTGTTCTCCGGTGAAATTTAAGTTTAAGGCAACAAGCGTGGTGTACTTCACCATTCGTTTTTGGTGGAATTTCTGATTGAAGCGTTGCATTTCAGAGTGCATGAGCTCCAAATAGTTCAAGCTCGTTTCGAATTTCTTCTTTCTAAGGTAGATGTTGGCAACGCTGTACAGTAAGTCAATATGGTAGATGAGCATTTTCTCCGTGTCCCCTTCTCCACCCTGCATTTCCTTGATTTTATCGACAAAGAATAGGTCAACTGAATAATAATCCTTTGCATGTGCTCCGGCAATATCCGCCATCATTGCAATTTGATACAAGGACTTAAAACTATATCCCTGTTCCGGCGAAATTCCATACTTGCTGTAGTTTGAATCGAGTATTTCTTTTAAATCGATTGACTTTGAATCCTGTTCGTTTTCCAGAAAGGCCCTTCGAACAACGGCGTAAACCATATTGAGACGTTCCTGACCGATAAAGCTCTGGTTGTTTGATTCCACTTTTCGAAAAAGCGCTTCGTGATTAATCGACATGTCCTGGTGGGAATGTTCAGTCAGTGTATGGTATATTTCAGATAAAAGTGCAAAATGATCCATCTTTAAGGCCTCCTTCTCTGCTTTGTACAAAATTCTAAACGC